>JBEDCE010000088.1:0-7557 GCA_041176905.1 Pseudomonadota bacterium | reverse complement strand
ACCTTTCAGGATCGCTTGGGTCACATTCCACTGGCCTTTTTCCCGCGCTTGTTGGGCTACACCGGCCGCGGCGTGATCACCACGGCCACCTACCCCGCCCGCGCCTTTGGCATTGGCTCGGCCATGGGTTTGATGAAAGCCGCCAAACTGTGCCCCGATGCGGTGTTGCTGCCGGTGGACTTCGAGCGTTACCGGCACTTTTCGCGCAGCTTCAAAGCCGTCATCACCGAGATCGCGCCGCTCATGGAAGACCGCGGTGTTGATGAGGTTTACATCGACTTCACCGAGGTGCCCGGCGGCCAGCGCGAAGGCGGTCGGGTGCTGGCACGCCTGATCCAAAAAAGCATCTTGGAGGCCACGGGCCTGACCTGCTCGATCGGTGTGGCCCCCAACAAACTCTTGGCCAAAATGGCCAGCGAGTTCAACAAACCCAAGGGCATTTCCATCGTCCACGAGGCCGATTTGCAAACGCTCATCTGGCCACTGGCCTGCCGCAAGATCAACGGCATTGGACCGAAGGCCGACGAGAAACTCAAAGCGCACGGCATCGAGACCATCGGCCAGCTCGCCGAACGCGAGCCCGCCTGGCTGGTGCAGCACTTTGGCAAAAGCCACGGCGCTTGGCTGTTCGATGCCGCTTGGGGGCGCGACGATCGCCCGGTGGTGACCGAGAGCGAGCCGGTGAGCATGAGCCGCGAAACCACCTTCGAGCGCGACCTGCACGCGGTGCGCGACCGCGAGGAGCTCGGCGCCGTCTTCACCCGCTTGTGCCAACAGGTCGCGGCCGATTTGCAGCGCAAAGGCTACGAGGGCCGCACCATCGGCATCAAAATTCGGTACGACAACTTCCAAGCCGTGACGCGCGACCAAAGCACCGAGGAACACACCGCCGATGCGCAACGCATCCGCCAAGTGGCGGGCCTGTGCCTCAAACGCGTGGACCTGAGTCGGCGCATCCGTTTGCTGGGCGTGCGGGTGGGTGCCTTGATCAAGGCGGGGACCGAGCCGTTGACCAACGATCTCAAAACCCGATCAAAAACACGGGCAGCAGAACCGCATACCTTGGGTCTCTTTGCCGACCTGTGAGCGCTCACCGTCCATCAATCATCGACTGGGGAGTAAAGGGGTTAAAGACCTCGAAACCCAAGGCCTGAAAATCGGCCACATTTCGGCTGGCCACGGTCAATCCATGCACCTGTGCGGTGGCAGCGATCATGGCGTCCTCGTAAAGCGTTTCGGATTTCCGGTGCATCAACTTCGCCCAAGCCTTGAAAGCTGTAGCGTCCATGGGCAAGACGTTGTAAGCACCCGCCACCAAAGCCAGCCAAGCTTCAATGTCTTGTGCTTTCGCGGGGTCTTGCTCACGCGTCAGCTCGATACCGGCTTGTATTTCACCCAGCGTGACCGCAGAGATAAAAAGTTGGGCGTCATCCAGCGATTCCAGCCAAGCCACCACGCCCCCGTGCGGGCGAGGCTTGCGCAACTCGGATACCACGTTGGTGTCCAGCAGGTACCGCTGCGTCACAACATCGGCTCCACAGATCGGCGCTTGGCTTGCCCTCGCAGCGGCAAAGTCATATCGGTGCGCGCTTGGTCAGAGAGCAACAGTTGCTTCAAAGAAGGCCGCGCCGCCGACTGCATGCGCCGCCATTCTTGAACAGGCACCAACACAGCGGCTTCGGTGCCGCGCCGGGTGACCATTTGGGGTCCTTCAACCAAGCAAGCATCCAAAAACTCACTGAAGCGCGCTTTCGCGTCTTGAACTGGCCATGAGTGCATTTCAATCTTTCAAACTAGTTATCTGTCTAGTCTGATTGTGCTTGGGCCGTTTGTCAACCCGAACGACCGATTACCCCTTCTTTTTAGATCAGGCCCACGTGGGCGCCGCACAGGGGTGATCGGTGCGCCAAGCCCCCAACTCGCCACACCACTCGGGTTGGGCTTCGGGGTCGGACCACAAGGCGTTGGGCAAAGGCGCCACGCTCAGCACTTGGCACTGCACGCTGCGGCAGCGCTCGCGCAGGTCGGCCAAGACCTGTTCGGTGGCTTGGGGCAAGGTCAAGGCGCTGTCTGCAAATCCCGCGAGGTACTGCAACAAACCCACTTGCTCCCATTGCGGGCCGCTGTAACGCAAGCGCAGCAGGTAATTCGGCTGTGCTTGGAGGCACCAGCGGCGCGTCCACAACACTTCGCTGACCGGCGCTTCGTGAAAGGCCGCTTGCAAGCGCGAGACATCAGGCTGGGTGGCTTCACACACCAAGGCCATGCGGTCCAAGGACGTGCCCGGTACGGCTCGGCGCTGGGACACCGAGCGCTCGCCGTTGCTCTCCCACCGCGTGATGGCCGCGGCACTGCCCACGGTTTGTGCGCCCCACGTGCGGACATCGGCCCAAGCACGCACGGCGCGGCGCAACTCGGCGACCGAAGGCCACGTCGTTTGAGACCATGTCGCACACACCGCAGCCCATTCATCAGCGCCCCACAGCGCAGGGGCTTGTGCCGAGGTGGCCACGGCCCATCGGCCCGCTTGCACGCCCACGTCGTTTTGCCAGTGGCAAACAGGGGTGAGCCAGGCGTTCAAGCCCAAAGCGTTCATTTTTCGGGGTAGGGTCGGCGAAACACCCAGCGGTCGGCGCTGGAGGCCGCTGGGGCGAATCGGTAGCCGTCTGTGTCGAAGCCTTGCAACTGCTCAGGGCGGCTCACGCGGTGCTCCACGGCGTAACGCACCATCAAGCCGCGCGCCCGCTTGGCCATGAAGCTCACCACCTTGTGCTGATCGCCTTTGCGCTCTTCAAACACGCAGGTCAACACAGGCGCTTTCAATGCCTTGCGGTTCACCGACTTGAAATACTCTTCGCTGGCCAAGTTCACGATCAAGGGCTCGCCCAAAGCGCTGGCACGCTCATCGAGGTGCTCAGCGATGGTGCTGCCCCAAAACTGGTACAGGTTTTTGCCTTGGTCGGTGGGCAGCTGGGTGCCCATTTCCAACCGGTAGGGCTGCATCAGGTCCAGCGGGCGCAGCACGCCGTACAAACCGCTCAAGATGCCCAGGTGCTCGTGCAGCCAATCGAGGTCGGTCTCGCTCAGGGTCTTGGCACTCAAACCGTCGTACACATCGCCATTGAAGGCGAGCACGGCTTGCTTGGCGTTTTTGACGGTGGACTTGGGCACCCACGCTTGGTAACGCGCCACGTTCAAGCCAGACAAGGTGTCCGACAAATCCATCAGCTCGGCAATGCCTTGGGGTGAGTAGCCACGCAGGACTTCAATCAGGGCCTTGGATTGCGCCACAAACAGCGGCGCGGTGTGGCGGCTCGTGACAGCGGGTGTCTCGTAGTCCAGCGCTTTGGCTGGGGAAAGCACAAACAACATGGTCATGTCTCCGAAGGGGGTGCGTTAGAAGTCTCAAATTGCGCCATGGCTTTTTGGTAACGGGACGCATGCGAAAGTTCAGCCTTGACCAAAGATTCAAACCAATCGGCCACTTCATCAAAGCCTTCTTCTCGGGCGGTTTGGGCCATGCGAATGTACATGTCGCCCGACTCCAAATTCTCACTGGCCATGGCCGACGCCAGGTTGTCTCGGGTGGTACCGAAAGGCAGTCCCGTCACAGGGTCTGCACAGGCCTGTAGAAACTCCAAATGCCCATTGGCGTGCCCCACCTCACCCTGTGCCGTGGATCGGAACAAAGCGGCGACGTCCGGGTGCCCCTCCAAGTCCGCTTGGTTCGCAAAATACAGGTAACGGCGGTGGGCTTGGGCCTCGTGGGCAAAGGCTTCTTTTAGGCATTGTTCGGTTTGTGAACCTTTTAAGTTGCTCATGGGTTCCCTTCAGACGGTTGATCCTATTGTCCAACACCCAGCGCCGCGGCGCTGAGCGCGGGCCGGTCGAATAAAATCGGGGGATGACCCAACCTATGAACCAACCCGGCTTGGACACCCTGTCCAAGTCTTTTGAACCCGCCGCGCTGGAGGCCCAATGGGGCCCTGAGTGGGAACGCCGAGGCTACGGCGTGGCCGGCCACCGCGGCACGGGCCAAGCCCAGGCCGACGCGCCCGCCTTTGCGATCCAATTGCCCCCGCCCAATGTGACGGGCACGCTGCACATGGGCCACGCCTTCAACCAGACCATCATGGACTCGTTGACCCGCTACCACCGCATGCTGGGCCACAACACCGCTTGGATCCCCGGCACCGACCATGCTGGCATCGCCACCCAAATCGTGGTGGAGCGCCAGCTGCAGGCCAAAGGCATCAGCCGCCACGACATGGGCACCAGCCCCGCCGAAGCCCGCAAGAACTTCGTGGCCAAAGTCTGGGAGTGGAAAGAAGAGTCGGGCAACACCATCACCAGCCAGATGCGCCGAATGGGCGACAGCGTGGACTGGAGCCGCGAATACTTCACGATGGACCCCAAGCTGTCCAAAACCGTGACCGAAACCTTTGTGCAGCTCTACCAGCAAGGCCTGATCTACCGTGGCAAGCGCTTGGTGAACTGGGACCCGGTGCTCATGAGCGCGGTGTCGGACCTTGAGGTCGAGAGCGTGGAATCAGACGGCAAGATGCACTACATCGTGTACCCCTTTGCCAATGGCCCGCAAATGGTGGATGGCGTCATGCAGCGCGGCATGGTGATCGCAACAACACGCCCAGAAACCATGATGGCCGACGGCGCACTGGCGGTACACCCCGAAGATGAGCGCTACCAACACCTGTTGGGGCAGATGGTCGATCTGCCGCTTTGCGGCCGACAAATCCCCATCATTGCCGACGATTTCGTGGACCGCGAATTTGGCTCTGGCTGCGTGAAAATCACCGGCGCGCACGACTTCAACGACTATGCCTGCGCTCAGCGCCATGGCCTGCCCCTGATCACGATCTTCACCTTGGATGCCAAGGTCAATGAAAACGGGCCTGTCGCCTACCAAGGCATGGACCGTTTTGTGGCCCGTAAGGCCTTGTTGGCCGATTTGGAGACACAAGGTTTTTTACAGGAGATCAAACCCCACAAGCTGATGCTGCCCATTTGCGCACGCACCGGCCAAGTGGTCGAACCCATGTTGACCGACCAATGGTTCATCGCCATGAACCAAGTGGGCAAAGGCGACGCCACAGGCAAGAGCATCGCGCAAAAAGCCATCGATGCCGTTCAGTCGGGTGAAGTGCGCTTTGTGCCCGAGAACTGGGTCAACACCTACAACCAGTGGATGAACAACATCCAAGACTGGTGCATCTCGCGCCAGCTCTGGTGGGGCCACCAGATTCCCGCTTGGTACGACGAAGACGGACAGGTGTACGTGGCCCGTAACGAAGCCGAGGCGCAAGCCCAAGCCCCTGGCAAAACGCTCAAGCGCGACGAAGACGTGCTCGACACCTGGTACTCATCGGCGCTGGTGCCGTTCAGCACCATGGGCTGGCCCGAGAAAACAGCCGATCGCGACCTGTACCTGCCCAGCAGCGTGTTGGTGACCGGCTACGACATCATCTTTTTCTGGGTCGCCCGGATGATCATGATGACCACGCACTTCACCGGCAAAGTCCCGTTCAAGCATGTGTACATCCACGGCCTGGTGCTCGACGCGCAAGGCAAGAAGATGAGCAAGTCCGAGGGCAACGTGCTCGACCCGGTGGACCTGATCGACGGCATCACCTTGGAGCCGCTGCTCGAGAAGCGCACCCAAGGCCTGCGCAAACCCGAGACCGCGCCCAAGGTGCGCAAACAAACCGAAAAAGAATTCCCCGAAGGCATCCCCGCCTACGGCGCCGATGCGCTGCGCCTGACCTTCGCCTCGTTGGCCACGCTGGGTCGCTCCATCAACTTCGACAGCAAACGCTGTGAGGGTTACCGCAACTTCTGCAACAAGCTGTGGAACGCCTCGCGCTTCACGCTCATGAATTGCGAGGGCCACGACTGCGGCCTGATGGAACACACCAAGGCCGATTGTGGTGTGGGCGGCAAAGCCCATGGCTACATGAGCTTCAGCGCGGCCGACCGCTGGATCGTCTCGCGCCTGCAGCGCGTCGAAGCCGACGTCGCCAAAGGCTTTGCCGAGTACCGTTTGGACAACGTGGCCAACACGGTTTACGACTTCGTTTGGAACGAGTTCTGCGACTGGTATTTGGAAATCGCCAAGGTGCAGATCAACACCGGCAACGAAGCGCAACAACGCGCCACGCGCCGCACCCTGATCCGCACGCTCGAGACCATCCTGCGTTTGGCCCACCCCATCATCCCCTTCATCACCGAAGCCCTTTGGCAAACCGTGGCGCCCTTGGCCGGACGTGCCGGCCCGTCGATCAGCATCGCGGCTTACCCCGTGAGCCAGCCCGAGCGCATCGATGAAGCGGCCGAAGCGCACGTGGCCAAGCTCAAAGGTTTGGTGGATGCATGCCGCAACCTGCGCGGCGAGATGAACGTCTCACCCGCCACGCGCCTGCCCCTGTTCGTGTTGGGCGACACCGCTTTCATGCAAAGCGCGGGGCCGGTGCTGCAAGCCTTGGCCAAGCTCAGCGAGGTCAAGGTGTTTGAGCAAGAGGCCGATTGGTCAGCCGCGGCCCAAACCGCGCCCGTTGCGGTGGTGGGCGAAGCGCGCCTGTGCTTGTTCATGGCCATCGACGTGGCCGCTGAAACGGCCCGTCTGAACAAAGAAATCACGCGCTTGGAAGGCGAGATTCAAAAGGCCCAAAACAAACTGAGCAACGAGGCTTTTGTGGCCAAAGCACCCGCGGCGGTGTTGGAGCAAGAGCGCACGCGCGTGAGCGAATTCGGCGCCACCGTGTTGAAGCTGCGCGAACAGGTCAAACGCTTGGCTTGACGGGCTTCAACGGCGCTGCAGCACGGTGATGTGCTCAGCGCCGACCGTCTCTTGGCTGATCAGGGTGTTGCCGGTTTGTTTGGCAAAGGCCTGAAAATCTCGATTGGCCCCTGCGTCGGTGGCAATCACTTTGAGCAGCTGGCCGCTGCTCATCTCGGCCAAGGCCTTCTTGGCTTTGAGGATGGGCAAGGGGCAATTGAGGCCGCGTGCGTCCAGTTCTTTGTCGATGTGCATGGGTGGCGGTGTCCTGTTGATGCTGAGTATCACGCATTACCCCCGGGGGCATCAAGCTGGGAAGACCCCGGTGGACAGGTAACGGTCACCCCGGTCGCAAACGATGAAGGCGATGGTGGCGTTTTGCACCTGCTGCGAAATGTGCTGCGCCACCCAGCAAGCCCCCGCGGCTGAAATGCCCGCAAATATCCCCTCCTCGCGGGCCATGCGGCGGCACATCTCTTCAGCGTCGGATTGGCTCACGTACACCACCTCGTCCACGTTCGTCGGGTCGTAAATCTTGGGCAGGTATTCGGTGGGCCACTTGCGAATACCGGGGATGCGCGAACCCTCCGTAGGCTGAGCGCCGATGATGCGAATGGCGGGGTTCTTTTCCTTGAGGAAACGCGAGACGCCGGTGATGGTGCCGGTGGTGCCCATGGAACTCACGAAATGGGTGATCTTTCCGCCCGTCTGCTCCCAGATTTCGGGGCCCGTGGTCTCGTAGTGGATGCGCGGGTTGTCGGCGT
>JBEDCE010000087.1:0-7614 GCA_041176905.1 Pseudomonadota bacterium | reverse complement strand
GTCAATGCCTCGGGCCACTGGGTTTGCACGCGCGCAATCAAACAATCTTGTTTGTCTTCACCGCGGCCTGGCACACACAAGAGGCCAGCGGGTTTGTCGAACACCAACAACGCATCGTCGGCGAACAACGGTGCGAGCGTCATCGCGCCACGAGTTCGACGCGACGGTTGAGCGCTTCGGCCACATTGTCGTCGGTCGGTTTGAGAGGACGGCGCTCGCCCATGCCAAAGGCTTGCGTTCGCTCAGCATCGAAGCCCTGTTGGCTCAAGGTTTGGCCCACAGCCTGTGCGCGCTTGAGCGACAAGGCTTCGTTGGCATTGGCCTCGCCCACACGGTCGGTGTGGCCAATGACCATGAAGTCCACGTCAGTGCGGCCTTGGAAACGTGCAACAAAGGCATTGAATTCAGCGGCGGAAGCGGGTGTCAGGGTCACGCCGCCCGCCTCGAAGTACAGGCTCAAACGCTGCGCTGTGGCCACTCGGTCGGACCACAGGTCCGCACCGAACCAACGCAGAGCGGCGGCAGAGGTTTGTCCGGTTTGGGTGTGGCCATCGCTGGATGCGGTGGCGGTTTGGTAGGGCTGGTCGAGGGTTTGTGTCTTTGAGCCCACTTGGATCACCACGGCGCTGGGCGTGGCGTGGCCATCGGGCAGCAAGGTCACGCGGGTGCGCTGCCAAGGCCACCAACTGGGCGATGTGTTGGTGATGAAGTCGGTCCCGCGCACACCCATGATGGCGCTGGGCGTCTCGAGTTGGAAGAGCTGTGGGTTGATTTGGGTCAGCACGCCGCTGACCAAGCGCATCGTGCCTTGCATCAGACGCAGCACAAAGCCTTCGCGCTGGACACCCTCGTTGAGCGTCAAGCGGTCAAAGTCCAATTGCACGCCGTGCGCCAAGGTCAGCAAGGTTCCGTCGCGCAGGTTGAGCACGGCCGAGCCGTTGGTGCCGGTGAACAGGCGGTCACCGGGCAACCAGCCATCGCCGTTCTTGGGATGCACGTAGCTGCCATGTCGTTCGATCCAAACCAAGCCTTCGACCGTTTTGAAGGTGCCCACGCGCTGGGCATGGGCAGCGCTGCCTAGGGTGGACCCGGCGCAAGCCAAGAACACCAAGCACCAACGGATGCGTTGAATCAATGAAACGGATGTCATGTCAGGGGACAATAGGGCATCGGTGTATTTTAGGAGTGCAGCATGGATTGGTCCCGTTTCAACGCAGATTTCTTTTGGGACATTTTTGTCACTTATGGCAGTCGCATCAGTTTGGCTGTCGCGACCTTGCTGGTGGGTTTGTGGCTCACGGGTTGGTTGTCCCAGCGCATGGACGACCACATGAAGCGCTTGGATGTTGAGGTGACCCTGCGCCGATTCCTAAAAAGTGTCACCAGTTTGGTGCTCAAAATCTTGGTGCTCATCACGGTGGCCAGCATGTTGGGCGTGGCCACCACCTCGTTCATCGCGGTCTTGGGTGCGGCGGGTTTGGCCATTGGCTTGGCTTTGCGCGACAGCCTGTCCAACTTCGCCGGTGGCGTGTTGATGATCATTTTCAAGCCCTACAAGGTGGGCGACTTTGTCGAGATGCAGGGCCAAAGTGGCACGGTGCAGGCCATCCAAATCCTCAACACGGTGCTGCTCACCGCGGACAACAAAACCGTGTTCATCCCCAACGGCCCCATCATCAACGGCAACGTCACCAACCACACCAACGAACACAAACGCCGCGTAGAAGTGAATTTGGGCATTGGCTACGGCAGCGACATCGACGTGGCGCGCAAAACCTTGCTGGCCATCGTCAACGCCGATCAACGGATTTTGTCCGAACCCGCCCCCGACGTGGTGGTGGCCGAACTCGGCGAGAGCGCGGTGGTTCTGCGCGTGCGGGCTTGGGTGATTACGCCCGATTACTGGTCGGTGTTTTTTGCCATCCAAGAGGAAGCCAAAAAATCCTTTGAAGTCGCCGGTGTTGAAATTCCTTTTCCTCAGCGCACCATCCACGTGGTGCAAAAGGTCAACGATTGAACGCCCAAGAGATTTGGCTTGCCCCCATGGAGGGCTTGCTCGACGCGGCTTTGCGCGACACGCTCACCCGCGTCGGTGGTGTGGACCGCTGTGTGAGCGAGTTCATCCGGGTGACCAACACCGTCTTGCCCCTGCGGGCTTTCACCCGCGTGGTGCCTGAGTTGTTGAACGGTGGCAAAACCGCGGCCGGAGTGTGGGTGCGCCCGCAGTTATTGGGATCTGACCCCGAATGTTTGGCGGACAACGCGGCGCAGTTGGCGACATTGAATCCGCCGGGTATTGATTTGAATTTTGGTTGTCCAGCCAAGACAGTGAACCAGAGTCGGGGTGGTGCGGTGTTGTTGGAGGAGCCCGAGTTGGTGGGGCGGATCGTGGCGGCGGTGCGCCGCGCGGTGCCGGCGCACATCCCGGTCTCGGCCAAGATGCGGCTGGGTTATCTCGATGACCGTTCGGCCGAGGACAACGCACACGCCATCGCAGAGGCTGGGGCCAACGAATTGGTCATCCACGCCCGCACCAAAGCGCAGGGCTACAAGCCGCCGGTGTATTGGGAGCGCATCGCCGAGGTCAAGGCCTCGCTGGGCTCGCACCCCATGCGCGTGGTCGCCAACGGCGACGTGAGCAGCGTTGAGTCCGCGCGCCGCTGCCGCGAGGTCACGGGCTGCGACACCCTGATGATCGGGCGCGGCATGATCACCCACCCCGGCTTGGCCTTGCTCATCAAAGCCCAAGGCGATTGCAGCTGGGGTCAGTTGCAACCCCTGCTGGCGCATTTTTGGGTGCGCGTGTGTGGCCGTGTGGAGCGGCGTCACCGTGCCGGGCGCCTCAAGCAGTGGCTCAACCATTTGCGCCACCATTACCCCCAAGCCCAGCAGGCGTTTGACGACCTGCGCGTGAGCAACGACCCCGATCACATGCAAGCTTGGGTCACCGAACAAAACAGCACGGGCAGCAAGTGTCTTGCAGACGTGTTAAGTTCCATGCCCGCCTTAGAGAATTGAATACGTATGACCGCATTGAAATCCATGCTCGACGCCTTGGCCGCCCAACAGCGGTTGGGCATGCGCCGGGGGATTGAAAAAGAAAGCTTGCGTGCCCAGCCCAGCGGCTGGTTGGCCCTCACGCCGCACCCCGTGGCCTTGGGCAGCGCGCTCACGCACCCCCACATCACCACCGATTACAGCGAATCGCAGCTGGAGCTCATCACCGGCGTGCACGACAACGTGGACGCGTGCTTGGACGAATTGCGCGCCATTCACCAGTTCACCTACCGCTGCTTGCAAGCCGAGGGCGACGAGATGCTGTGGGTCTCGAGCATGCCCAGCGGCTTGCCCACCGACGAGACGATTCCTTTGGGCCGTTACGGCTCGTCCAACATTGGTCGCGCCAAAAGTGTGTACCGCATGGGCTTGGGTCACCGCTACGGCCGCCGCATGCAAACCATCTCGGGTATCCACTACAACTGGTCGCTGCCCGGTTTGGACAACGACGATTATTTTGGTCTGATCCGCAACTTCCGCCGCCAAGCCTTTTTGCTGCTGTATTTGTTCGGCGCATCACCCGCGGTGTGCTCGACTTTTGTTGAAGGGCGCCAGCACGAGCTGCAGCGCTTGTCTGCGCGCACGCTCTACATGCCGCACGGCACGTCCTTGCGCATGGGCAAGCTCGGCTACCAAAGCGAGGCGCAAGCCACGCTGGCCGTCAGCTACAACGGCCTGGAAGGCTACGCCGATTCGTTGCACGACGCGCTCACACGGCCATGGCCCGCCTACCAAAACCTGGGCATTCAAAACCCAGGCGGTGACTACAACCAACTCGCCACGACCTTGCTGCAAATCGAAAACGAGTTCTACGGCACCATCCGCCCCAAGCGCACCATCGCCTCGGGCGAGCGCCCCTTGCACGCGATGCGCGAGCGCGGTGTGGAGTACATCGAGGTTCGCTTGATGGACCTCAACCCCTTTGTGGACATCGGCATCGATGCCAACACCTTGCACTTTTTGGACGTGTTCTTGTTGCATTGCGCGCTCAGCGACAGCGCACCGGACAGCCCCGAAGAAATCCACGAGATTGGCCTGAACCAACACCTGACCGCGGCGCGTGGTCGTGAGCCAGGCCTGCAGTTGCAGCGCCAAGGTCGGCCCGTGGTACTCACCGATTGGGCCAGCGAGATCCTGCGCGAACTCCAGCCCGTGGCCCAAGCGTTGGACAAAGCCCAAGGCGGCACGGCCCACGCCGACGCCTTGGCGCACGCCGAGCGCGCCGTGCAAGACCCGGATCGCCTGCCCTCGGCGCAGGTCCTGCGCGCCATGGCCGAACAGCACGGCGATGTGTTCGTGGACTTCGTTCGTGCGCAATCGCAACAAACCCAAGCGTCCTTGTTGGCCGAGCCTTGGAGCGCCGAACAACTAGCGCGCTTTGAAGCCATGAGTGTCGAGTCGCTCGCCGCGCAACGCCGCATCGAGGCGGGCGACGCCATGCCTTTTGAAGATTTCCGTCAGCACTACGTGTCGGCCGATCGTTTGGGGCTTGAGTCCGTCGCATGAGCGTTCAATGGTTCCCCGGCCACATGCACTTGACGCGCCAGGCGATTGCCGAGCGCATCAAGAGCATCGACGTGGTCATCGAGATGCTCGACGCGCGTTTGCCCGGCTCAAGCGCCAATCCCTTGCTCACCGAGCTCACCAGCGGGCGGCCCACGCTCAAGGTGCTCAACAAACAAGACATGGCCGACCCCGAGCGCACCGAGCTCTGGTTGGCGCATTACAACGCCCAGCCCAACACCCGCGCCATCGCCTTGGACGCCAGCCACACCTCACCGGCCAAGGCGATCATGGCCGCATGTGCCGAGCTCTCACCCTTGCGCGGGGGCATGGTCAAGCCCATGCGAATCTTGATCTGTGGCATTCCCAACGTGGGCAAGTCCACGCTCATCAATGCCTTGGTGGGCAAGCGTTCGGCCAAAACCGGTGACGAAGCTGGCGTGACGCGCAACGAACAGCGCATCGCCTTGGCCGACGATGTGTATTTGTTCGACACGCCGGGCATGCTGTGGCCGCGCATCGTGGTGCCCGAGAGTGGTTTTAACTTGGCCGCCAGCGGCGCGGTGGGCCGCAACGCTTACGACGACCAAGAGGTTGCGCTGGAGCTCTTGGCCCGTGTTCAAAGCCACTACCCACAATGCTTGGAGGCACGCTACGCGTTGGGTTGGTCGGCGCAGCAGTGGCAAGACACACCCGACGACGCGGCCCTGGAGGCCATCGCCCGTAAGCGCGGCGCGATCGCCTCGGGCGGCCATGTCAATGGGCAAAAAGCCGCCGAGTTGCTGATCGCCGACTTTCGATCGCAGCTGCTCGGGCGCATCACACTGGAGTCGCCCCAGGAGTTTGGTCGCTGGCTGGCCGCGGGCCTCAAGGCCGACGCGCAGCGCCAATCCCAAAAGAAAGAGCGCCCGAAAGCGCCCCGTCGCAAACGCTAAAAGCTGCAGGCTTTATTGCTTGTATTTTTCTTTGCCCTTGGGCATGACGGATGTGACCGGCGCCGATGGGCGGTCAGACGTGACCGGGCCCTTTGGCGCGCTGGTGTCTTTCTTGGGTTTCTTCGACATTTTTTCGTTGCGTTGTTCTTTGCCCATGAGAGCCTCCAAAAGTAGGGGCCGCGACGTGCGGCGCGTGAGGAGATATTAAATCAAAATCCCAGGTATTTTCATTGGGCCGATGCCGCCGATTGTTCGATGACCACATCGCTGGTCGGCTTGGCCACACAGGGCAAGATCCAGCCCTCGTCTTTTTCTTCGGCGCTCAGACCCGGCCACTCGATGTCGTAGCGCACCGTGCCGCTGAGCAAACGGCACATGCAGGTGCGGCACGTGCCGTTGCGGCACGAGCTGGGCAGCTGCACGCGGCCAAAGTCGGCGGCTTCGAGTAGGCTCAGGTCGCCTTCCACGTCGTATTGCAGGCCGGCGGGCTCGACGCGCACCGTGAAGAGGGAGAAATCGGATGCGTTCATGCCCCCGATTGTGGCGTGCCGATAATAGGCCCACCCATGCCTGCAGTTTTGCCCCACGCCGTCGCCCGTTTGCGCCAAGCCCGCTTGGCCAGCGCCGCCAAACCGTATGTGGCGCGAGGCTCGGGCCAAGGCCGTTGCGAGCAATGTCGCCTGCTCTTGCCGCAATGCCTGTGCGATTGGCGGCCCCAGTCGCAAGCGCGCAGCGGGGTGTGTTTGATCATGGGCGACATTGAGGCCATCAAAACGAGCAATACCGGCTGGCTCATCGCCGACGTGGTGCCCGACACTTTTGCCTTTGGCTGGTCGCGCACGGCCGTCGATCCCGCGCTCTTGGCCCTCTTGGCCGACCCCCAGTGGGCGCCGGTGCTGGTGTTCCCCGGTGAGTTCGTGGAGGCCGCGCGGGTGATCAGCGAGCTGCCACTCGAGTGGGTGGTAGCCCCTGAAGCCCAAGCGCCCCGCGGTCCCAAGCCTTTGTTTGTCTTGCTCGACGGCACTTGGACCGAGGCGCGCAAGATGTTCCGCAAAAGCCCGTACCTGGACCGCTGGCCGGTGCTCAGCCTGCAGCCCGAGGTGGCCTCACGTTACCGCTTGCGCCGCTCGTTCCGGGCCGATCACCTGTGCACCGCCGAAGTCGCTGCGCTGTGTTTGGCCATGGCCGGGGACACCCACGCCGCGCAAACCTTGTCGGCGTATTTCGATGTGTTCACCGCGCACTACCTCACCGGCAAAGGCGTGCAGCGGCTCGACCTGAACGACGAGGCGCACCAAGCCTTGCGCGCTTTGGCTCAGGCCTGAGCCCAAGCACCGGGCGCCAGACCGTCCAAGCGGTAGGGCCCGATGGCCACGCGCACCAAACGCAGCGTGGGGTGGCCCACGGCGGCGGTCATGCGCCGCACTTGGCGGTTGCGGCCTTCTCGAATCACCAGCTCGATCCACGACGTGGGGATGTTGGCCCGCTGGCGAATCGGCGGGTCACGCGGCCACAGCGCGGGCTCGGGCACCAAGCGGCGCACTTGTGCGGGCAGGGTGGGGCCGTCGTTGAGCACCACGCCTTGCGCCAGCGCGGCCAAGGCCTCGTCGCTGGGCACACCCTCGACCTGCACCCAATAGGTCTTGTCCATTTTGAAGCGCGGGTCGGCGATCCGCGCTTGCTCGCGCCCGTCGTCGGTGAGCAGCAACAGGCCTTCGCTGTCGGCGTCCAAACGACCGGCCACGTACACGCCGGGCAGGTCGATGTGGTCCTTCAGCCCACGCCAGCGGCCCTCGGGCGTGAACTGGCTCAGCACGCCATAAGGCTTGTTGAAGCGGATGAGCATGGGGGCTTTAGGCGGCCACGGCCCGCACCAGCAGCACCGAGCCGCCGTCGGCACAGGTCAGCAAGCGGTCGATGTTGGGGTGCTTGCCCGGGTGGGCCAGCGCGTCGGCGTGGTGTTCGGCGTACCACTCCAATCCCAAGCGGGCCGCGGCCGGCGTGATGCGCCCGCCGTAGAGCAAACCGAGCGCGTGGTAGATCACCAAAGACCCGGCTTGGCCGGGCTTGGGCTCCAGGGTGGTGAGCACTTGGCCGTCGCCGCTGCAGACGTGCAAGG
>JBEDCE010000086.1:0-7627 GCA_041176905.1 Pseudomonadota bacterium | reverse complement strand
GCCAAAATTTGGGCTTTGAAGCGGGACTTCAAGCTGTCCACATAGGCCTTGGATTCGGCCGCAGTCCAGGCTTGTGCGTACTGCTGATCTTGGGCTTGGCCCAGACCTTCGGCCGGCAAGACCTGCTCGACTTGAATCACCACATAACCCTGGTTGGGCAACTTCACACCGACCCAAGCGGGCAGAGCCTGAGCGCTGGCGCTCATCACGGCGTTGATCGCCTCGGGGCTCAAGCCCAAGGCGGCCACGCGGCTGATGGTGCGGCTTTCGCCCAAACCGGTGGCGGCAGCGCCGCCCTTCCAAGCCGACAGCGACTGCTCGCCTTGGGCCTGTGCCAATTCCACCGCGCGTTGAGCGACCCACCGTGCTCGCACCGCGTCTTTGACCTGTTCAAAGGGCTGGGTGGCTGCGGGTGCGTAACGCACGATGCGCGCAGCGGCCATGCGGCCCGAGCCCAACTCAACCGCTTCGGTGTTGGTTTTTTTGGCAATGGAGTCCGGTGAAAACACCGCCGAGAGCAAACGGTCGTTGGACCAAATGCCCGCGTCGGCTTGAACACGCCGCGTCAAACCGGTTTGGGTTTGAACGCTGATTTTGAAACGCTCGGCCACAGGCTGCAGGCTGTCGGCTTGCTCATAGACCATGTTGGTGAAGGTCTCGGCGGCCTCCGCAAACAGGCGCTGGGCTTGCTGCTTTTTCAGGTCGTCTTCAATTTGTGCGCGCAAGGCTTCAAAGCTGGGCTTGGGCGGCTCTTTGATGTCGGTGAGGCGGATGATGTGCCAGCCGAAGTCGGTTTTCACGAGATCAGATATTTGGCCTTTGTTGAGCGAGAAGGCCACGTCTTCAAAGGCCTTGACCATGGCGTTGCGACCAAAGAAGTTGAGGTCACCCCCTTCGGCGGCCGAACCGGGATCCTGTGAGTGCTGTTTGGCCAATGCGGCAAAGCGCTCAGGTTGTTGGCGCGCTTCGGCCAAGACGGTCTCGGCTTTTTTCTTCACTTGGGCTTGCGCAGCGCTGTCGGCCTTGGGGTCCAGTGAGAAAAGGATGTGGCTGGCCCGACGCTCTTGGGCACCGGCCCACTGTGCCGTGTTTTGCTCAAAATATGCGCGCACGTCGGCTTCTTTCAAGCGCACGTCTTTGGCCATGGCTTGTGCGTCCAGCACCACGTACTCCACATCGGCTTGCTCCAGCGTTTGGAACGCTGCGGCGTTGTTTTGGTAGTGGCCTTGCAGGTCGGCGTCGGTGGGCACCGCTTGTGCTGTGAACTGCGCAGCGGTGAAGGGTGCCACGCGGACTTGACGACGCTCAAAGAATGCCTTCAAGCCCGTGGCTGCAGCGGCTGGGGTGGTGAAACCACTGGTCAACACGCCTTGGGTGATTTGTTGAACCGACAGATCTTGGCGAACTTGGTTTTCAAACATGTCGGGCGTCATGCCTTGACGGGCCAAGAGGGTTCGGTAAGCCTCGATGTCGAGCTTACCGTCGGGCAAACGCAGGGAAGCAATGACCTCGTTGCTTTGCAAATCGCGTTGCAAACGCTGGTCGCTGGTGGAAATGCGCAGCTCTTGGGCGGCCACGGCCATGACACGCTGTTGCACCAAAATCTCCAATGCGGCGTAACGGGCTTCGGGGGTGTCGAGCAGCTTGATGTCGATGGTGGGCATGGCTTGTCGCAAGCGCTCAATTTGCGCTTGATGCGCCGCATCCCATTCGGCCGCCTTGATCTCTTTGCCATTGACGGTGGCTACGGCTTCTCCACCTTCGTTGGCGTTGGAATAACCCTCCACGCCGAAGAGCACGAACGAAGGAATGATCAGGATCATCAAAAAGCCCATGAGGTACTTTTTGTGCTGGCGGATGGATTCAAACATGCTTCAAGCCTGTAAACAAAAAAGCGAAAAAGGCGAACAGAGGTTCGCCTTTTCGAAGGTGGTGGGTGCTGACGGGGTCGAACCGCCGACCTACGCCTTGTAAGGGCGCCGCTCTACCGACTGAGCTAAGCACCCCACCGGATAAGCGATCAGTTCAGCGCGTCTTTCAGGCCCTTGCCTGGACGGAACTTAGGCACCTTGGCGGCTTTGATCTTGATCTCGGCGCCCGTGCGTGGGTTGCGGCCCTTGCGAGCGGGGCGCTTGGTCACAGCGAAAGAACCGAAACCGACCAAAGAAACGGTACCGCCCTTTTTCAGGGTGGTGCGGATGGCGGTGATGGTGGAATCCAAGGCGCGAGCAGCAGCAGCTTTGGAGATGTCTGCATTCTTAGCGATGTGTTCGACGAGTTCTGATTTGTTCACAAATAGCCCCTATTGAAGTGATGAAAAAAAGTGCGGTCTTAACCGCGGTTCACAAAAAAAACGCCACGCTTTTGGCGCGAACGAAATTGATTCTAGTCGTTTTTAATCGCAAAAAAATGGCGAACAAACACGTATGCGGGTTTGCCATAGGTTTTTAGCGGCCAAGCAAGGCCTGCTCAATGGCCTGCCCGACCTCTTGAGTGCTGGCGCGACCACCAAGGTCAGGGGTTCGGGGTGCGCCGCTGCCCGGTTGCAAGACCGCTTCAATGGCCTGCATGATGGCGTCGTGCGCCGCACGGTGGCCCAAGAAGTCCAGCATCATGGCGCCGCACCAAATCTGGCCAATCGGGTTGGCGATGCCCTGCCCCGCGATGTCGGGCGCCGAGCCGTGCACCGGTTCAAACAAAGACGGGAAGCGGCGATCGGGGTTGAGGTTGGCGCTGGGCGCAATCCCAATGGTGCCCGTGCAGGCCGGCCCCAAGTCGCTCAAAATGTCGCCAAACAAATTGCTGCCCACCACCACGTCGAAGAAGTCGGGTCGCTGCACAAAGTGTGCGGTCAAGATGTCGATGTGAAACTTATCCACCCTCACATCGGGGTACTGCTTGGCCATCTCGGCCACGCGTTCGTCCCAATACGGCATGGTGATGGCAATACCGTTGGACTTGGTCGCGCTGGTCAGGTGTTTTTTGGGGCGCGAGCGTGCGGTCTCAAAGGCGTAACGCAAGACACGGTCCACGCCGATGCGCGACATCACGGTTTCTTGCATGACGATTTCGCGCTCGGTGCCGGGGTACATGCGCCCGCCGATGCTGGAATATTCGCCTTCGGTGTTTTCGCGCACGATGATCATGTCGATCTCACCGGGCTGGCGCGGGGTGCCGTCTTTGCGCACCACGGGCGCGGTCACACCGGGCATGAGTTTGGCCGGGCGCAGGTTGACGTATTGGTCGAACTCGCGGCGAAACAACAGCAAGGAGCCCCACAGCGAAATGTGGTCGGGCACTTTGTCGGGCCAACCCACCGCGCCAAAATAAATCGCGTCGTGGCCGCCGATCTGCTCTTTCCAGTTGTCGGGCAGCATCTGGCCGTGGCGCTCGAAGTAATCGCAACTGGAAAAATCGAAATGGTCGAACTGCAGTTTGAGGTCAAAGCGACGTGCCGCGGCTTGCAGCACGCGCAAACCCTCGGGCATGACCTCGGTACCAATGCCGTCGCCCGCGATGACGGCGATGCGTTGTGTGCTCATGTGGATTTTCCTGAAATCGGGGTGGGCGAACGCACCACCCAACTGACACCCCAAGCCGTCAAGGCCGTGCCCAACAAGGTCACAGCCGTGATCGGCTCGTCAAACAAGACCCAAGCCATCATGGCCGTGCACGGTGGCACCAAATACATCAGGCTGGTGACCGAAGCCGCCGCGCCGCGTTGGATCAACATGTAAAACAGCGAGCTGCCCCCCAGGGTGAGCACCAGCACCGCGGTGACCAAGGCGCCCAGCAGTTCGCCGTTCCAGTTCATGACCTCGGTTTCCATCAAGGCAAATGGCAAGGCGATCACCAAGGCCGCCATCAGCTGCACCGCGTTGGCAGAGCGCACATCGCAGGCTTGCACGTAGCGCTTTTGGTAGAGCGTGCCCACGGTGATGGACAGCAGCGCCGTCAACACAAAGCCCAGGTTGCTGAGGGTAGCCGTGTCGCCCGGGCTGCCGGTCTCGAACTTGCGAGACACGACCAGCACCAAACCCAAGAAGCCCAGCCACAAACCCGCCCATTGTTTCTTGCTGACGGTGGCATCGGCACCGCCCATGGTGCTGATCCACACCGCGGTGAGGACCGGCTGCAAACCCACGATGAGCGAGGACAAACCCGAGCCCATGCCGTCTTTGATGGCCAGCCACACGCCACACAAATAGCCACCTTGTATCAAGATGCCAGTGACGGCCAAGTGACGCCACTGGCTGACACTGGTGGGCCAACGCACGCCGCGCCACCAGATCCAAAGCAAAAAACAGCCCACCGACAAGGCAAAGCGCATGGACAAAAACTTCATCGGGGGGGCGTGTGGCATGGCGTATCGCGCCACGATAAAGCCCAAGCTCCAGATCAACACGAAGACCCAAGGCATGAGTCGGATCCATGCGTTGCGGTCCCCCATTGACAGCGAACCCACGTCTACAACCTCAGCGCGAGCGCGCACGAATCTCAGGCAAGGCTTTTTGCAAGTAATACACCATGGACCAGACGGTAAGCACCGCCGAAGCCCAGATCAGCCAAGTGCCCCACACACGGGTGTCGATCAATCCGAGCACCGTGCCGTCGAACAGCAAAAAAGGGATGGCGATCATTTGCACCATGGTCTTGAGTTTGCCCACCATGTGCACGGCCACGCTCTTGGTCGCACCAATGATGGCCATCCATTCGCGCAAAGACGAAATGGCGATCTCACGGCCAATGATGATGAGCGCCACGAACACATCGGCACGGTCCAGGTGCACCAAGACCAACAAACAGGCACACACCAAAAACTTGTCCGCCACCGGGTCCAAGAACGCGCCAAAGGCCGAGGTTTGGTTGAGCTTGCGGGCCAAGAAACCATCGACCCAATCGGTCAGCGCAAACACCACGAACATGACCGTGGCAACCAAGTTTTGCTGAGCCGGGCTCAGGCTCTCCCAGTAAAACACGCCCACGATCAAGGGGATGGCTGCGATGCGCGCCCAAGTAAACAAGGTGGGGATATTGAAGAACATGACCGAATTATGCGGCCTGTGACGGACTCAGCGCAGGGCTCGGTAGATGGCATCGGCCAAATCGGAAGAAATGCCTTCAACGGTGCACAGGTCTTCGACACTGGCTTGTGACACCCCACGCACACCGCCGAAACGTTGCAGCAAGCGCGCCCGCTTCTTCGGCCCCACGCCGGGAATGTCCTCCAATTGGCTGGCGCCGGTGCGGGTTTTGGCGCGGGCTGCGCGCATGCCGGTGATGGCAAAGCGGTGCGCTTCATCGCGGATCTGAGCCACCAACATCAAGGCCGCGGAGTCGGCACCCAGGTACACCTTCTCGCGCCCATCGGCAAAGACCAACTCCTCCAAACCGACCTTACGGCCCTCGCCTTTTTCCACCCCCACCAAACGCGAGAGCGGCAAGCCGAGCTGCTCAAACACCTCCCGCGCCACCCCAACCTGGCCTTTACCGCCATCGATCAGCACCACATCGGGCAACTTGTCTTGCGCATCGGCCTCGACCAACTTGCCGTAGCGGCGCGACAAAACTTGGCGCATGGCAGCATAGTCGTCGCCGGGGGTGATGCCCTCGATGTTGTAGCGGCGATAGTCGCTGTTCTGCATCTTGTGTTTCGCGAACACCACGCAAGACGCTTGGGTGGACTCACCCGCCGTGTGCGAAATGTCAAAACACTCGATGCGCAGCGCATCCAGCGGCTCCACCGCCAAATCCAGTGCCTCGATCAGGGCTCGGGTGCGGGCTTGCTGTGAGCCCTCTTCGCTCAGCAATCGCGCCAAGGCCAGGTCGGCGTTGCTCTGCGCCATGTCCAACCAAGCCCGACGGTGTTCGCGGGGCTGGTGCACGGTGTGGAGTTTTTGGCCGCTGTGCTCCACCAAGGCCGCGACCAAGTCCGGCGCCACGGGGTGGCTGCTGACCAAGGTGTGGGGCATGGCCACACCCACGTAGTGCTGCGCCACAAAGGCATTGAGCACCGCTGTGGCCAAGCGTTGGGACGCATCGCCGTCGGCCGGCGACTCCTCGGCATCGCTGTGCCCCGTCAACGCGTCTTCGACATGGGTCGGAAAATACGGCCGGTCGCCCAAGTGGCGACCGCCACGCACCATGGCCAGGTTGACGCACGCCCGACCACCCTGCACACGCACGGCCAAGATGTCCACATCGCGGTCCTCCAAATTGTCCATGGCCTGTTGGTGCAAGACTTTGGACAAAGCGGCGATTTGGTTGCGGATCTCTGCGGCTTGCTCAAAAGCCAAGACCTCGGCGTGCGCCATCATGCGCTGCTCGAGTTCGGCCAACACCGCATCGGTCTCGCCACGCAAAAACCGCTCGGCGCTGTCCACCGAAGCCGCGTAATCTTCGGCACTGACCAAGCCCACACAGGGCCCGCTGCAACGCTTGATTTGGTAAAGCAAACACGGGCGGCTGCGGTTGGAAAACACCGTATCCTCGCAGGTGCGCAAGCGAAAGGCTTTTTGCATCAGCGTGATCGATTCCTTGACCGCCCAAGCGCTGGGGTACGGACCAAAGTAATGGTGGCGCTTCTCGACCGCGCCCCGGTAATAGGCCATGCGCGGGTAAGCGGCGGCTGTGGGTGCAGCGCCAGGGGCATCGGCACGCGCGGCGGTGAGCTTCAGGTAGGGGTAGCTTTTGTCGTCACGAAACAAGATGTTGAACTTGGGGCTCAGCGTCTTGATGAGGTTGTTCTCCAGCAGCAAAGCCTCGGCCTCGGAGCGCACCACGGTGGTTTCCATGCGCACGATCTTGCTGACCATGTGGCCAATGCGCGTGCCGCCATGGTCTTTTTGGAAGTAACTGCTGACGCGCTTTTTCAGGTTGCTGGCTTTGCCCACGTAAAGCAGCTGGTCTTGTGCGTCGAAGTAGCGGTACACGCCGGGTAAGGCCGGGAGTGAGGCGACTTCTTTGAGCAGGGCATCGTCGTGGGTGGGTGACATGAACGCTATTGTGCCGCCGCCAACGCGGGCCTGAGAGAATCAGAACATGCAGCCAGCTCAGCGCCAACATGTTTGGGACATCTTCTGCCAAGTCATCGACAACCACGGTGACTTGGGGGTGTGTTGGCGCCTGGCGCGCCAACTGCAAGCGGCGGGGCAAGGCGTGCGTTTGTGGGTGGACGACGCATCGGCCTTGAGTTGGATGGCCCCTGACCATGCGAGCAGTGGCATTGAAGTCTTCGGATGGAACCACGCCAACCCCGAAAAGCTCACCCAACGGGCCGTGGGCGATGTGTGGATTGAGGCCTTTGGCTGTGACATCCCCGAGCCCTTTGTGGCCCATGGCGTGGCCACCAGAACCACAGCACCGTTGTGGATCAACTTGGAATACCTCAGCGCCGAAGACTGGGTGCCCCGCATGCACGGCCTGCCCTCTCCCATCATGAGCGGTCCAGCCCAGGGGTGGACCAAGCGTTTTGTCTACCCGGGCTTCACGCCCGAGACGGGTGGTTTGTTGCGCGAGGCGGACCTGCTTCATAAGCAATCCCATTTCGACCGCGCAGCCGCTCGCCAGCGACTCTCGCCCGATCTCTCAGCACAAGCCTGGCTGATCAGCCTGTTTTGCTATGAGC
>JBEDCE010000085.1:0-7687 GCA_041176905.1 Pseudomonadota bacterium | reverse complement strand
TTTGTGCGCCACAGCACCGGGCTCTTGCTCACCGCCCATGGCTTGCCAGGCGGCCCAGCCACCGTCGAGCACGGCCACCGCATCGTGGCCGCACCACTTGAGCATCCACCACCAGCGCCCAGCGTACATGCCGCCTTGGCGGTCGTAGGCCACGGCTTGCATGCCCGAGGTAAAGCCCAAGCGCAGCAAGGTTTGGACGATGCGTTCTCGCGAGGGCAGGGGGTGGCGACCGCCGTTGATACCGTCTTCGTGGTCGCTCATATCGGTGTCCAAGTGCACATGGACCGCGCCCGGGATGTGGCCATCGCGGTATTGACGCGGGCCGAGCTCGGCGTCGCCCAGGTCGTTGCTGCAGTCAAACAGGAACAGGGGCGTTTGGGTAGACAAACGGCTGTGCAGGTCGCTTGCGCTGATGAGGCTGGTGTGCATGGTCAATGTTCCTCTGCCGGTGCCTTGGGGATGGCGCGGGCGCGCAAGGCCGTTGCGACCACACCGCTGACGATGATAAGCCCGATACCCAAGACGGCCGGGGCGTCGATGTGGTCGCCAAAAATCCAAACGCCGTACAGGCTGGCGAAGATGATGCCGGTGTACTGCAAATTGGCCACGACCAAGGTGGCACCACTGGCGTAAGCCCGCGTCATGCAGAGCTGCCCGCCCAGGGCCAACAGGCCAATGGGCAAGAGCCACACGCCTTGCCAGCCGCTCCAAGCTGTGCCGCCCACCACCAACATGCCCAGGCCGCCCACCAACACCGCGCCCAGCGAAAAGTACCACACGGTTCGCGAATCGGGCTCACCGGCCCGAGCCAAAGAGGCCACTTGCAAATAGGCCAGTGCGGCTAACATGCCAGAGAGCAAACCCACCATGCCGCCCACCAGTTGACCCGCGGACAAGGTCGGGCGCAGCACCAAGGCCACCCCCACAAAGCCCAGGATGATGGTGAGCATCAGCGGGGTTTGGTTGGTGCCGTGTGAGCGCTGGTTGAACAAGACCGCGCCACCGAGCAAAAAGGTGGCGATCCAGACACTGCTGGTGTAGTTGAGTGTCACGGCGGTGGCCAGTGGCAATTGGCCAATCGAATAAAACCAACCCACCAACGAGACCACGCCGACCAAGCTGCGCCAAAAGTGCATCATGGGCACGGGGCTGCGAAGGGTCACGCGCTGCTGGCGCATGACCACGCCCAAGACCACCACGCCTACCAAGCCGCGGTAGAACACGATGTCCAAGGCGTGGAAATGTTCGGATGCGAATTTCACGCACACCCCCATGGTAGCGAACAGGACCGCCGCCAACAGCATCCAAAGGGAAGGCATGGGTCGCGCGTTCAGCCTTGAAAGGCCGCCCCCATGCGTTGGCGGTACCACTCGTGGAAGTGCTGCATGCCGTCTTCCATGGGGCTTTGGTAAGGACCCACTTCGTTGTCACTGCGTTGCATCAAGGCTCGGCGACCCGCGTCCATGCGTTCGGCGATTTCGTCGTCCTCGGTGCAGGTCTCCATGTACGCCGCACGTTGCGCCTCGACGAACTCGCGCTCAAAGGCCGCGATCTCTTCGGGGTAATAGAACTCGACCTTGTTGAGGGTTTCGTTCGGTCCGATGGGGTGCAGGGTCGAGACGGTGAGCACGTGGGGGTACCACTCCACCATGATGTGCGGGTAGTAGGTCAGCCAAATGGCGCCTTGATCGGGCGCTTGCCCGTTGCGATAGGCCATGAGGGCACGCTGCCAGCGTTCGTATGCGGGGCTGCCCGCGCCGTGTTGAAGGTTGTGCGCGCCCACGGTTTGCACCGAGTACTCGGGTTTGAATTCCCATTGCAGGTCGTCGCAGGTGACGAACTGGCCCAAGCCCGGGTGAAACGGCCCGACGTGGTAGTCCTCGAGGTAGACCTCGATGAAGGTTTTCCAGTTGTAGTGGCAGGTGTGCAGCTCGACGTGGTCGAGCACCATGCCGTCAAAGTTGAGCGCCTGGCGCGGGCCCATGTCGGCCAAATCAGCGTGGATGTCGCGCCCGTTGTCTTCGAACAGCATGCCGTTCCATTCGCGCAAGGGGTAGCGCTGCAGGTTCAGGCAAGGATCTTGTGAAAAGTGGGGGGCGCCGATGAGTTGCCCCACGGATTGGTGCGGTGTACCGCCGCTGTAGGTCCAGCGGTGCAGGGGGCACACGATGTGGCCACTGGCGTGACCGGGGGCTTGTGTCTGCAAGTTGCCGCGCCCGCGCAGCATTAACGCTTGGCGGTGGCGGCAGACGTTGGAGACGAGCTCGACGCCTTGGGCGGTGCGAACCAGAGCTCGGCCTTCGCCCTCCTGGGCCAAGGTGATGTAGTCGCCGATCTGAGGCACCGACTGGGCGTGGCCCACGTAGCGCGGCCCTGGGTGAAACAGGGTGCGCATTTCTTGCTCAAACAGCGCTGAATCGAAGTAGCTGGAAACCGGCAGTTGACTGGCGGCCTGCTGTAAATGAAGACTTAAATCAGACATGGTGGTCCTGACCTAGAGACTCCCCCTATGAAGGGGCAGGGTATACGCGAGACGAATAACGAATCAGCGCGGGATGGGTGGGTTTGCGTCCCTCCGGGCCTTGTGGCCCGTCAGTTGGTTAAAAGAGCGTGGATTGTAGCCCTTGGGTCGCTCGAGCTTGTGTGGCTGGCCTAAAATGGACTTTATTTGAAGATCTGGACTCGCCCCCATGCCCAAAACCCCTCAGACGGCCTCAGCTGGTCAACCGCCCGCGAGCTACGAGGCCGCACTGGAGGAGCTCGAGCGCTTGGTGGCCCAACTCGACGCGGGTCAGTTGCCGCTGGACCAGTTGCTCAGCCAATACCAGCGCGGCGCGGCCTTGCTGGCCTTTTGCCGCGAAAAGCTCGACGCGGTGGACCAGCAAATTCAGGTGCTCGAAGGCCAAACCCTCAAACCTTGGGACGCAGCGGCGTGAGCGCGATGGCGATCGAATTCTCCCCATGGGTGGCGCAGCAGCAGGCCGATGTGGAGCTGGCGCTGTCGGCCGCGTTGCCCGAAAGTGCCCCCGCCGGTTTGTGTCAGGCCATGCGCTACGCCGTGCTCGACGGTGGCAAGCGCTTGCGGCCCCTGTTGGTCTTGGCCACCGCCGAGGCGGTCGGTGCCCCCGCTTCGCTGGCCATGCGCGCGGCTTGTGCGGTGGAGATGATCCACGCCTATTCCTTGGTGCACGACGACATGCCGTGCATGGACAACGATGTGCTGCGCCGGGGCAAGCCCACGGTGCACGTGCAGTTTGGCGAGGCCAGTGCCTTGCTCGCGGGCGATGCCCTGCAAGCCCAAGCTTTTGAAGTTTTGCTGCCGCCCGAGGACGCCAGCGTGCCCGCGGCCTTGTCGGCGCGTTGGTGTCGGCTCTTGGCGGTGGCCTCTGGCGCTTGCGGCATGGCCGGTGGCCAAGCCATGGATTTGGCCAGCGTGGGTGTGGCCCTCGATCAAACCGCCCTGACGCAAATGCACCGCCTCAAAACGGGCGCACTGTTACAAGCCAGCGTGTTAATGGGGGCGGCCTGCTCCAACATCAGCGCTGAACAAACCCAAGCCTTGGCGCGCTACGGCGCGGCTTTGGGGCTGGCGTTCCAAGTGGTGGACGACGTGTTGGATGTCACCGCCGACGCCAGCACCTTGGGCAAAACCGCCGGGAAAGACGCGGCCAACGACAAACCCACTTTTGTTTCGCTCATGGGGCTCTCACAAGCCCAAGCACACGCCGATGCATTGCTCGACGAGGCCCACCAAGCCTTGGCGCACACCGGCTTGCATGCGGTTGAGCGTCTGCACCAACTGGCCGATTGGGTGGGCCGGCGTTCGCACTGAACCCACACCACACCAGCGACCCCAACCGACTGCACCCATGTCCCAACTGCTCCGATCGATCGAAACCCCCGCCGACCTGCGCCGCTTGCCGCGCCACCAACTCAAGCAACTCGCCGATGAGTTGCGTGAACACGTCTTGCACAGCGTGGCCCAAACCGGCGGCCATTTGAGCTCCAACTTGGGCACGGTGGAACTCACCATCGCGCTGCACCGTGTGTTCAACACGCCGCACGACCGATTGGTGTGGGACGTGGGCCACCAAACCTACCCGCACAAAATCCTCACCGGTCGCCGCGACCGCATGGGTGGTTTGCGCCAATACGGCGGCATCAGCGGCTTTCCGCGCCGTGTCGAGAGCGAGTTCGACACCTTCGGCACCGCCCACTCCTCCACCAGCATTTCCGCGGCCCTGGGCATGGCACTGGCTTCGCACATCCAAGGTGAGAAGCGCACGGCGGTGGCCATCATTGGCGACGGCGCCATGACCGCCGGTATGGCCTTTGAAGCCTTGAACAACGCGGGTGTGTCAGAGGGACGTTTGTTGGTCGTGCTCAACGACAACGACATGTCGATCTCCCCGCCCGTGGGCGCGCTCAACCGCTACTTGGCGCAGCTCATGAGCGGGCGCTTCTACGCCACGGCCAAAAGCGTGGGCAAACAGGTGCTCAAAAACGCGCCACCGCTGTTTGAGCTGGCCAAACGCTTTGAAGAACACGCCAAAGGCATGGTGGTGCCGGCCACCTTGTTCGAGAAATTTGGCTTCAATTACATCGGGCCCATCGATGGCCACGACCTGGACTCGCTCATCCCCACGCTGGAAAACATCGTGCAGTTGCTCGATGAGGGTGCGGGTCCGCAGTTTTTGCACGTGGTCACGAAAAAAGGCCAAGGCTACAAACTCGCCGAGGCCGACCCGGTGGCCTACCACGGCCCTGGCAAGTTCGACCCTGCGGTCGGCTTGGTCAAACCCAGCACCGCGCCCAAAACCACCTTCACGCAGGTGTTCGGCCACTGGCTGTGCGACATGGCACAGGCCGACCCACGTTTGGTGGGCATCACGCCGGCCATGCGCGAGGGCTCGGGCATGGTCGAGTTCGAGCGCCGCTTCCCCAATCGTTACTTCGACGTGGGTATTGCCGAACAACACGCCGTGACCTTTGCCGCGGGCTTGGCCTGCGAGGGCTTGAAGCCCGTGGTGGCAATCTATTCGACCTTCTTGCAGCGCGCCTACGACCAACTCATCCACGACGTGGCCTTGCAAAACCTGCCGGTCGTGTTTGCGCTGGACCGTGCCGGTTTGGTGGGTGCCGATGGCGCCACACACGCCGGGGCTTACGACATCGCGTTTGTGCGTTGCATCCCGAACATGGCCGTGGCCACGCCGGCCGATGAAGCCGAGACGCGCCAGTTGCTCAGCACCGCCTACGCGCAGTCCCAGCCCGTCACCGTGCGTTACCCCCGTGGTGCCGGTGCTGGCGTGCCGACGTCCAGCGATTTGAATGGGCTGCCCTTTGGCCGCGGCGAAATTCGCCGACAAGGTCAGCGCGTGGCCATCTTGGCCTTTGGCTCTTTGCTCTACCCCGCGCTCAAAGCCGCCGAGGCCGTGGACGCCACCGTGGCCAATATGCGATGGGTGAAGCCTTTGGACACCGAGCTCTTGTTGTCCTTGGCCCAAGACCACGATCTCATCGTCACGGTCGAAGAGGGCTGCCGCATGGGTGGCGCGGGCAGTGCGGTCTTGGAGGCCTTACAAGAGGCCGGCGTGGTACGCCCCGTGCTGGTGCTGGGTTTGAACGACACCTTCACCGAGCACGGCGACCCATCGCACCTGCTCGCCTTGCAAGGCTTGGACGCCGCAGGCATTGAGTCGTCCGTGCGCGAGCGCTTGAGCACCTTGACCGATTGATAAACGTTCAATCGGTTTGAATTTTTCGATAAATCCATGCAACCAAGGGAAAACCCTTGCTTACAAATGGCAATTTATTGGTTTTGTGTTTCTACAATCTCAATTGACTTAATGGTCAAGCCTGTGCTGTGGCACGGGTTTCCGCTCAACTACCCTGGAGAATTCTATGGATCGTCGTTCCGTTATCAAACATGCCGGTATCGCGGGTGTGTTGGCTGCTGGTGCAGCCCCCGCCGTTCATGCTCAGGCCGCCATCCGCTGGCGCTTGGCCTCGAGCTTCCCCAAGGCTTTGGACACCATTTACGGCGCAGCCGAGGTGTTTGCGCAAAAAATCAACGCCATGACCGCCGGCAAGTTCAGCGTCTCGGTGCATGCCGCCGGCGAACTGATGCCTCCCTTTGGCGTGGTGGACGGCGTGCAGCAGGGCACGATTGAAGTCGCTCACACCGCCCCTTACTACTTCCACGGCAAAGACGAAACCTTCGCCATCGGTACCGCCATTCCTTTCGGCTTGAACAGCCGCCAGTTGACGGCCTGGTACTACGACGGCAACGGCATGAAACTGTTCCGTGAGTTCTACGACCAATACAACATCGTCAACTTCCCAGGCGGCAACACGGGTGCCCAGATGGGTGGCTGGTACCGTAAAGAAATCAAGGGCTTGGCCGACATCAAGGGTATGAAAATGCGCATCGGCGGTTTCGCCGGACGCGTGCTGACCCGCATGGGTGGCGTGCCACAGAACATCCCTGGCGGCGAAATCTACCAAGCCTTGGAAAAAGGCACGATCGATTCCGTTGAATGGGTGGGTCCATACGACGACGAGAAGCTGGGCTTCCAAAAAGTCGCCAAGCATTACTACTACCCAGGCTGGTGGGAAGGTGGCGCACAGCTGGACTTCTACATCAACAAGGCCGCTTTCAACGCCCTGTCGGCAGAAAATAAGGCGATTGTGGAATCCGCTGCGTCGTACGCCCACACCGAAATGCAAGCGCGTTACGACGCCCGCAACCCCGCGGCGCTTAAGCGTTTGGTGGCCGGTGGTGCTTTGGTCAAGCCTTTCCCCAAGACGGTGATGGACGCTGCTTTCAAAGAGTCCATGGCGCTGTACGAAGAGCTGCGCCAGTCCAACCCCCGTTGGAAAAAGGTCTACGACGACTACTCAGCTTTCCGCAAGGAACAAAACCTTTGGTTCCGTTTCACAGAGGCCACCTTTGATCGCTACATGCAATCGGCCAAGCTGTGATGGTTTGATGGCTTCAACCCAAAAACCCCGCCTAGGCGGGGTTTTTTGTGACATCTACTTAGTTGGCGAGCCGCATGACTCCGCTAAACTGTTCATGGGTCAGGTGATCCAGCTTTCAAGGGAATAGATCAATGCAAGCCTTGCTTCAATTTTCACGCTTGGTGGATGCGTTGAGTGCGCGCATCGGTCAGGTCGCCATGTGGTTGATTTTGATCACCACTTTTATCAGCGCTGGCAATGCGATCGTGCGCAAGGTGTTCAACAACAGTTCCAACGCCTTGTTGGAAATCCAGTGGTACCTGTTTGCTGCTGTGTTCATGCTGGGTGCGGGCTACGCCTTTTTGCGCAACGCCCATGTGCGCATCGATTTCATTTCGTCCAAGTTCAGCGCACGCACGCGCAATTGGATCGACATCGGCGGCATCCTGATTTTTTTGTTCCCGCTGTGCTACATGATGATCACCTTGGGTTGGCCTACGTTTCAAAATGCTTGGGTCTCGGGCGAGATATCCACCAACGCTGGGGGATTGGTCCGTTGGCCGGTGTATGGCCTGATTCCCTTGGGTTTTGCTTTGATGATGTTGCAAGGTGCTTCGGAGTTGATCAAGCGAGCGGCCTTTTTGATGGGGGTGGGCCCCGACGCCCTGGACCACAGTGGGCCCAGTGAAGCTGAACAGCTGGCCAAGGACATTGCCGAACAAGA
>JBEDCE010000084.1:0-7861 GCA_041176905.1 Pseudomonadota bacterium | reverse complement strand
GTTTGAGGGTGGGGTCTTTGGGGGTGCTCATGCTCGGGTCCTCAAGGGGCGCTGGCCGCGGGTTGTGCACCGGCCAAGCCGGCACGCACCGGGTCCAAGGCCACGCGCTCACCGCTCTTCAAACCGGTGACCACTTCGATCTGGCCTTGGGGCAAAGCGGGGCCCACGCGCACCGCACGCAACACAAACTGGGCACGGCCGGGCACAGGCTCGCTGACCACGTAGACCGCGGTCAACTCACCTCGGCGCAAAACAGCAGCACTGGGCACCACCAAGCGCTGGTTCGCTGCGGCGACGGTCTTGGCGCCCACAAAACGCACCTGCAAATTGCGACCGGGCACTTGGCCGGTCGTGTCGCTGGGCTTGAGATCCAAACGCCACAGCACGGTTTGGGACACAGGGTCGGCCGCTTGGGCGTTGCTGACCGCGCTGGGGCTGACCCAGGTGTCGATGCCGGGCATCTGCACTTCCATGCGCTGCGCACCCACGGCTTGGGCTTGGAAGCTGGCGGGGACATGGACTTCGGCGCGCAAGGGTTGTGGCGCGTACACCGTCACGATGGGGGTGCCGGGCATCGCCAAGACGCCGGCTTCGACGTGGGTCGCGAGCACGCGACCGTCATAAGGCGCGCTCACGCGGGTGAAGCCTTGCGCCAAAGTGGATTGGGTTTGACCGGCGCGTGCCGCGGCCAGTGCGGCTTGGGCCCCTTTGAGTTGAGCTTGGGCGTTTTCCAGCGCGGCCTTGGCCACAAAGCCTTGGGCGTGCAAGTCGCGCACACGCGCTTCGTTGGTTTGGGCGTTAGCCGCTTCCGTTTCGGCTTGCAAGACGCTGGCTTGGGATTGCGCCACACCGGCTTGGGTGGCGCGGTCGTCGATCACGGCCAGGGGTTGACCCTTGCGCACCACATCACCCGGCTGCACCAAGAGCTGGGCCACGCGGCCGCTGACTTGGGCCGACAAGACGCTTTGCTGCACGGCTTGCAAGCTGCCGTCGAGCACCAAACCACCCACCGACTGGCTGTGGCCCACGGTCAACACGGGCACCTGAGGGCCTGCCGGGGCCGCTGCGGGTTCGGGCGCTTCGGAACACGCCGACACGGCGGCCAAAGCCAGCACCGACGCACCTTGGGCCGTCCAGCGGCGCACGCGGTGTTTAAACAATGGGTTCAGGCCCCAACGGCTATCGACAGATACAGCAAACATAGCAATTTCTCCCAGAAGTTGCCCAGTGTATCAGATACCCCCTAGGGTATGTCAAGTCATGTGCCGGTCACCGCAAAGGGCACCCGGGGCGCCACGGCGCACAGCAACTCGTAGGCGATCGTTCCGGCGGACTGCGCGACTTCGTCCACCGGCAAGACCGCCCCGTCGCTGCCGCGCCCCCACAGCACCACCTCGGTGCCCACGCCCACGGCCACCCCGGCGGCGTCCAGCGGCGCGAGGTCCACCGTGATCATGTCCATGCTCACGCGGCCCACGACGCGGGTGCGCACGCCGCCGACCAGCACCGGCGTGCCCGTGGGCGCGTGGCGCGGGTAACCGTCGGCGTAACCACACGCCACCACGCCGATGCGCATGGCCTCGGGCGCGGTGAAGGTGGAGCCGTAGCCCACGGTCTCACCGGCCAACAAAGATTGCGTGCCGATGACGCGGCTCGTCAGGCTCATGGCGGGCATCAAGCCCCAGCCCTCAGCGGTTTGGACGGGGTGGTCGGGCGCGCTGCCGTAGCCCGCAATGCCCAAGCGCACCCAGTCGGCGCTGCAGGGGTGGCGCAGGGTGGCCGCGCTGTTGCTCAGGGTGCGCTCGCCGCTGAGGTCGGCGGTGGCGGCCTCGAACAGCGCCACTTGGTGGGCGATGCCCTTGGCCCCATCGGCGTCGCTGAAGTGCGTCATGTGGGAAATTTCTTCCACCTGCGGCAGGGCCTGCAGGCGCGACCAGGCCGAGCGGTAGGCCTTTGGGGCAAAACCCAGCCGGTTCATGCCGCTGTTGAGCTTCAAAAACACGCGGTGGCCTTGCTGGGTTTTGTGCGCGGCCAGCCAGTCGATTTGTTCGCTGCAATGCACCGTGTGCCACAGCTGCAGCCGCGAACACAGCTCCAAGTCGCGCGGCTCGAACACGCCTTCGAGCAAGAGGATGGGGCCGCGCCAACCCAGAGCGCGCAAGCGGCTGGCCTCGTCCAGGTCCAGCAGGGCAAAGCCGTCGGCGCCGCGCATGCCGTCAAAACAGCGCTCGATGCCGTGGCCGTAGGCGTTGGCTTTGACCACCGCCCACAGGCGGGCGTCGGGCGCGGCTTCGCGGGCCCGCGCTTGGTTGTGGCGCAGGGCGTTGAGGTCAACGGTGGCGAGGATCGGGCGTGGCATGGGTAACCCCTGAAATGGATTTCGCCGCCTCAAAACCGGCGGCTGTCAAGGGGTGGCGGCATGCTATAACCCACCGTCCCCACTGACGACCCGCCAACTTTCGCACAAAAAGAGCCGCCTCCACCCGCTCCACACCGGCCATGTCCAGAAAATCATCCCCATGAAGCGCGGCTTCTACACCATCATGACGGCGCAGTTCTTCAGCTCGCTGGCCGACAACGCCCTGTTTGTGGTGGCCATCGAGTTGCTGCGCTCACAAGGCGCCCCACTGTGGCAAAGCGCCGCCTTGGTGCCCCTGTTTGCCTTCTTTTATGTGGTGCTGGCCCCGTTTGTGGGGGCCTTTGCCGACGCCTTGCCCAAGGGCCGGGTCATGTTCATCAGCAACGCCATCAAGGTGGTGGGCTGTTTGCTCATGTTCGTGGGCGTTCACCCCCTGCTGGCCTACACCTTGGTGGGCTTGGGCGCGGCGGCCTATTCGCCGGCCAAGTACGGCATCCTGACCGAGCTGCTGCTACCCTCGCAACTGGTCAAAGCCAACGGCTGGATCGAGGGCCTCACGATCGCCTCCATCATCTTGGGCGTCTTGCTGGGCGGCCAATTGGTGGGCCCTTGGATGGCCTCGGCCTTGAGCCAACTCGCTGGCGAGACCTTGGACGCCGACTGGGTGGCCAAAGCCGCCATCGCCAGCTTGGTCTTGGTGTATTTGCTCGCGGCGTTTTTTAACCTGCGCATTCCCTTGACCGGCGTGGCGCCACGGCCCATGCCGCGCAACCCCTTGGTGTTGCTGCCCGACTTTTGGGACTGCAACCTGCGCCTGTGGCGCGACCGCTTGGGCCAAATTTCCCTGTCCACCACGACCCTGTTTTGGGGCGTCTCGGGCAACCTGCGCTACATCGTGCTGGCGTGGGCCGGTGCGGCCTTGGGCTACAGCACCACGCAAGCGTCGAGCTTGGTGGGCGTGGTCGCCATCGGCACGGCCGTGGGCGCGGTGGTGGCGTCCATGCGCATGCGCCTGGACATGGCCACCCGCGTGATCCCGCTGGGCATCGGCATGGGCCTGTTGGTGATCTTGATGAACTTCATCGACAACGTCTGGGTGGCCGCGCCCTTCCTGATCTTGCTCGGCGGCTTGGGCGGCTTCTTGGTTGTGCCCATGAACGCCTTGCTGCAACACCGCGGCCACAACCTGATGGGCGCGGGCCGCTCGATCGCGGTGCAAAACTTCAACGAACAGGCCTGCATCTTGGGCTTGGGCGCGCTGTACAGCGCCTCCACCGCCTGGGGCCTGTCGGCCTTCGCGGCCATCACCGCCTTTGGTGTGCTGGTGGCTGGCTTCATGGGCATCATCGCCCTGTGGCACCGACACAACCAGCGCCACCATCCGCAGGTGTTGGCGCACCTGCTGAGCATCGCCCGCAACGACGAGCTGCACGGCTGAGCTTCTGCGACAATCCAGTCCCCCGCGCCCCTGTTTGGGGCGCACTTGTTCCATCACCAAGGATAAAAAAATGAACATCGTTCATTCGGCGAGCCCTGCGCACGCCAGCCCCGCACCCACGTTTTCCAACCTCGCCGTCATCGTGCTGTGCAGCTACATCGCTGCGCAAATGATGGCCGACATCGCCAGCCTGAAGATTGGGCAAGTCGGGGGTTGGGCGGTGGACATGGGCACCTTCATTTACCCGCTGACCTTCACGCTGCGCGACCTGATCCACAAGCTCATGGGCAAACGCGCGGCCCAGACCATCATCTTCACCGCCGCCGGTATCAACGTCTTCATGGCGCTGTACCTGATGGGCGTGGCTTGGGTACAAAGCGACGCGGGCTGGGCCGGTAGCGGCGCTGGCGGCATGGATTTGGGCGTGGCCTTTGCCGCCATCCTCACGCCCGTGTGGCGCATCGTGCTCGCGTCCATCGTGGCCGAGGTGCTCAGCGAGTTGCTCGACACCGAGGTCTACCAGTGGTTCGTCAACCGCATGGGCCAGCAGCGCCTGTGGGCGCGGGTGCTGGTGTCGAATGCCGTGAGCGTGCCTTTGGACAGCGCCTTGTTCTGCCTGATCGCCTTCTACGGCGAGATGCCCAACGAGGTGGTGTGGGACATTTTTGTCTTCAACATGGTCGTGAAGTTCGCGCTCTCGATCGTGACCCTGCCGCTGATCTACGCCGGCACCAGCGCCACCGAGCCCCAACCCCGATGAGCCGTGCGCCCATGAGCGGCAATGTCCGCAGCATCCTGGCCATGTTGGTGGCGATGCTGTTCTTTGCGCTCATGGACGCGGTGCTCAAACAACTCACCGCGCACTACCCGGTGATGCAAATCGCCGCGCTGCGCGGGCTGACCGCGCTGCCGCTGGTGTTCGTGTACATCGCGCTGCGCCAACGCTGGCACACGGTGTGGCGCATCCGCTGGCCGCTGCACCTGGTGCGCGGCGTGATGGGTGTGGCCATGATTGCCCTCTTCACCGCCGCGGTGCGCGACCTGCCGCTGAGCGCCGCTTACACCCTGTTTTTCATCGCGCCTTTGCTGATCGCGCTGCTGTCCACGCCCGTGCTGGGCGAGCGGGTGGCGCGGGCGCACTGGTGGGCGATCGCGGGCGGTTTTGCGGGGGTGCTGATCGCCCTGCAACCGCAGCACGCGGGCGGCGACTTTTGGACCCAGTTGGTTTCGGGCGGCGGCGCGGCGGCCTTGGGGTCGGCGGTTTGCTACGCCGTGGCCGCCGTGAGCGGGCGACTGGCCAGCCGCACCGACAGCGCCGAGAGCCTGGTCTTGTGGATGATGGTGTTCATGGGCGTGGGCGCTGGCCTCTTGGCCTGGCCCGATTGGGTGCCGCTGCGCGCCGAACACACGGCCCTGCTGCTGGGCCTGGCCGTCACAGGTTTCATCGCCCAGTTCGCCATCACCGAAGCGTTCCGCCACGGCCAAGCCTCGGCCGTCGCACCCTTTGAATACAGCGCCCTGGCCTGGGGCGCGGGGCTGGACTGGTTGATCTGGCAAAGCCTGCCGGGCGCGTCGGTGTGGATGGGCGCGGGCGTGGTGATCGCGTCGGGCTTGTTCTTGTTGCGGCACGAAAGCCGCTTGGCCAAGACTGAGGTCGAGGCGGGGCGGGATCGGCCTTGAGCCTGCCGGGTCTTTCTTTGTCGTGAATTTTCGCCTATCATGTATACGTATAACGTATTGAAAGACGATCATGCACAAGAAAATGACCATCACGCTCGATGAAGCCGTTTACGAGGGACTTTGGCGAACCATTGGCAAGCGCCGGATGAGCCAGTTCATCGAAGACTTGCTGCGCCCCCATGTCATGGGCGCATCCTTGGAAGACGGGTACAAGGCCATGGCGCAAGACCAGGACAGAGAGGCCGAGGCCACGGAGTGGACCAACGCTCTGTCCAAGGACATGGCCAATGAAACGCGGTGAAGTCTGGTGGGTCGAGTTCGACCCGGCCATGGGCACTGAAATCAAGAAAACCCGGCCTGCGGTCATCGTCAGCAACGATGCCGCCAATCGAAATCTGGCACGGGTGGTGGTCGTTCCGCTGACCAGCAACACGGGCAAGACATACCCAGGCGAAGCGCTTGTCAGTGTTGGCGGACAAGCCAGCAAAGCCATGGCCGACCAGATCATGGCCGCAGACAAAACCCGCCTAAAAGGCCCATTGGGAAGCCTGACAAAGATCGACATGCTGGCCTTAGAGGACGCCATCAAAGTTCACCTTGGGATGCCTCGTTGAGGGCAAACGACCATGAACCCCATGACCCAGGACGGCTATCACGCCAAGATTGAATACGACGCTGAGCTGGATCTTTTTCGCGGGGAAATTCTCGGGCTCAACGGTGGCGCGGACTTTTACGGGAAGAACCCCAAAGAGTTGCGGACCGAATTCAAAAAATCCCTGCAAGTCTTCCTCGAAGTTTGCGAAGAAAAAGGCATCGAGCCTCGAAAGCATTTCTCAGGCAAGTTCAACTTGCGCATTTCGCCTGAGTTGCACGAGCAGCTTGCCATCGCGGCACAGGCTGAGGGCAAGAGCATCAACTTGCTGGCTCAAGAAGCCCTGCGCACCCGCGTAACCATTTGATTAACGCATCAAAATTTTGGCGGTGATGATGGTTGGGTCGTTTTCATAACCCCGTGCTGCCAGTGCTTTAACTTTTTCTTTGACGTCTTCGGGCGACCAAAAAATCCACGACTGCTTGTCCATGAAGTCTCGCAGGGCCTCGCTTTGGCCTTGATAAACATTACCCGCTGCAAGACCGAGCGAAATTTTGGTTTCCGAATTGGCCATGCCGCAGGCCACCAAATCCTCCAGCAAACGCGCAAAAACAATTGCTCGGTAGCGTTCTGATGTGAACAACTTGTATCGACCCTCGGGCACTTCGTGGGATGCCATCAACTCTGCAATCTTCACGCCAAAAGAGTCAAAGTAAGACTTGGCTTCCAGAACAATCACTTCGTTGGTGGACGCTCGCAGTGCCAGCAAGTCAATCTCTGGTCGCGGAATCGAGGGCTTGCCGATTCGCTGTTTTTCTTCCTGCGTCAGGTTCACCTTGAACGAACGACGGACCCAGTATCCTTCTGCTTCCAAAAGTGTCGCGGTGATGCTTTCAAAATGATCCATGAATGGGGGCGGTCCTCAAAGCCAGTGCTCTACCACTGAAAACTGTCTAGGGATTTGGGGGAATGCCAAACACCATGTTTATGGCTTGTTGCACCGCGCCACAGACACGCGGACTTCATCCTTATAAACATGCGTCAGCTGCAGTACGGGCGCATCTGGAGCCTGTGTCGATATGTAAATTGTTTTGTGTCCGACGACATACCTTCCTGGCTCTCCCTCCACGACTGCGCCGTAAAGATATTCATCACGGCCCGCACTCTTCAAATAAAGCTTCCGGTCGGCAAAACGATATGCACTTGAGCTTTCATATTCCTTGGCCTGCAGAGTTCGTGGATTGATGTCTTGAACTCGGCCCTCTCGACAAATGAGATCGGGGAATGGTCCGGCCAACGACGCGAAAGGTAGTGCCGAAACAAGTAGTGCGAAGATTTTGAGCATGTCTGATTGCAAGGCCTAAAGCCAATAAAACCGCAAGCCCTCATGGATGTGATCAATCCAATTCGATGCGGTAATCGTTGAAGATTCACGGTAAGCCCCCTATCTCGTGGACTTACAACATCAAACCATAGGCACTTACGGGAGAGAAAAATACCAATAAACACCTATTTAATTTGCGTTTTTATGGTAACTCATTGACGTTGTAGTACCTGATTTACTCACAAACCCCGCAACAAAAACGCCGCCAATCCCGGTAACACCACCGCGCTGAAGAGCGCGGCCAAGCCCATGGCCAAGCCGGAGAAGGCGCCCATGGTGGGGCTGACTTGGAAGGCGCGGGCGGTGCCGATGCCGTGGGCGGCGGTGCCCAAGGCGAAGCCGCGCACCACCGGGTCGTGGATGCGCATGGCGTCGAACAGCGGGCGGGCGCAGACCGCGCCGATGATG
>JBEDCE010000083.1:0-7937 GCA_041176905.1 Pseudomonadota bacterium | reverse complement strand
CGTTGCAGCCTACACGGCCACCGGCTTTGTGGTTTTGGTCATCACCTATTTCTCGATCGTGGTCGGCGAGTTGGTGCCCAAGCGCATCGGCCAGTCCTACCCCGAAACCTTTGCCCGTTTGGTGGCTCGCCCCATCCACGTCTTGGCGGTGGCCACCCAGCCTTTTGTGTGGCTGTTGTCGGCCTCCACCCGCGGCCTGCTGCGCGCCATGGGCGTGAAAGAAACCAAAGGCACGCCGGTCACCGAAGAAGAGATCCACGCCATGTTGGTCGAAGGCACCTCGGCCGGTGTGATCGAGTCGCACGAGCACACGATGGTGCGCAACGTGTTCCGCTTGGACGACCGCCAAATCGGCTCGCTCATGGTGCCGCGCGCCGACATCGTGTTTTTGGATGTGGACGATTCGTTTGCCGACAACCTCAACCGCATCGAAGAGTCCGACCACGCCCGCTTCCCTGTGGTGCAGGGCGGTATCGAGAACATCGTGGGCGTGATCAACGCCCGCCAATGGTTGGCCCGTGCCCTGAAAGACCCGGCACAGCAACTGCGCGATCAGGTGCTGCAAAGCCCGCTCTACGTGCCGGAGACCATCACCGGCATGGAGCTGTTGGACAACTTCCGCTTGTCCGATGTGCACATGGCGTTTGTGATCGACGAGTACGGCGAGGTGCAGGGCATCATCACCTTGCAAGACTTGATCGAAGCCATCACCGGCGAATTCCAGCCGCGCGACCCCGAGACCTCGTGGGCCGTGCAGCGCGAGGACGGCAGCTGGCTGCTCGACGGCCACATTCCGGTGCCTGAGCTCAAAGACCGTTTGAATTTGGACGAAGTGCCCGAAGAGGAACGTGGGCGCTACCACACGCTCAGCGGCATGATCATGTTGCTGAGCGGCTCACTGCCCAATGTCTGTGATGTGGTGGAGTGGGAGGGCTGGCGCTTGGAGATCGTCGACATGGACGGCCGCGCCATCGACAAGGTCTTGGCCACCCGCTTGACCCCAACGCCTGAAGCGGCGCCGGGGGTGGACGCTTCAGACGTCTGAGGCGTTGTCGGCCGCTGGGGCGACGGCTTGTCGCACCGCGGCCTTGTCGCCCGCGCTGGCGAACTTGCTGTGCTTGCCGATCAGGCTGACCATTTGGCCGTAAATGCGGGGGTTGCCGGCCAAGCACTCTTTTTGCTCCAAGAAGTCGGAGTCGCCCGAGAAGTTGCCCACCAAGCCACCGGCTTCGGTCACGAGCAAAGCGCCCGCAGCGCAGTCCCAGGGCGAGAGGCCCATTTCAAAATACGCGTCGGTGTAACCCGCGGCCACATAGGCCAAGTCGAGCGCGGCCGAGCCGGGGCGGCGCACACCGGCGCAGCGCGGCATGACATCGCCCAAGATTTGCAGGTAGTTGTTGAAGGCGTCGTTGGCGCGGAAAGGGAAACCGGTGGAGACCAAGCACTCGCTGAGCTGGGTGCGTTTGGCCACGCGGATGCGGCGCTCGTTGAGGTAAGCGCCGCGGCCCTTGCTCGCGTAGAACAGGTCGTTGCGGCTGGGGTCGTAAATGACGGCTTGATCGAGCTTGCCCTTGACCATGAGCGCGATGCTCACGCAGTACACGGGCAGGCCGTGGATGAAGTTGGTGGTGCCGTCCAGCGGATCGATGATCCAGATGTGGTCTGCGCCGCCGAATTTGCCTTCGCGCTGGCCGGACTCTTCGGCCCAAATGCCGTGGTCGGGGTAAGCGGTGAGCAGCGTGTCGATGATCGCGTTCTCGGCGGCGACATCCACTTCGGTCACGAAGTCATTGGTTTGTTTGGCCGACACGCGCACCGACTCGATGTCGAGGGCGGCTCGGTTGATGATGGTTCCGGCGGTGCGCGCGGCCTTGATGGCCACGTTGAGCATGGGGTGCAGACTGGACGACATGAATTGTGTTCCTCGGGTACGGACAAGTCCGACCCAACAGGGGATGAGCAAAGGTGGGAAACGTTTGCGCCGGAGCCCGGCGATGCGAGGCGGCGACAATAGAGAGGATTTTACGTGAAGCCCAGACCGCCCCAGAAAGTCCGAGATGATGACCCGATTCGTGTTGATCGAAACCAGCCACGCCGGCAACGTCGGTGGTGTGGCCCGCGCCATTAAGGTCATGGGCTTTGACGACTTGGTGCTGGTGCGCCCGCGCTGGGCCAATGTGCTGCGGCGCGAAGAAACCATCCAACGCGCCAGCGGCGCCAACGATGTCTTGGCTCAGACCCGCATCGTCGACACCCTCGATGAGGCGCTCGAAGGCGTGAGCCACCTGTGCGCCACCGCCATGACGCCGCGCGACTTTGGCCCACCCACCACCAGCCCGCGCGAGCATTTCGCTGCCCTGACCACGCCGGAGCGCCGAGCCACCCAGCCCGAGGCGGGCGTGGCGTTTTTGTTCGGCTCGGAGCGCTTTGGGATGGCCAACGAAGACGTTTACCGCTGCCACGTGTGCTTGCGCATCCCCACCCACGCGCAGTTTGGCTCGCTCAATTTGGCCGCCGCGGTGCAACTCATCGCCTACGACTGGCGCATGGCCTTGGGCGGCTTTGAGGCCGCTGCCGAGCCCGCCGCACCCAACCCACAGGCCGGCGCCGCCGACGCGGCCATGGTGGGCGGCTTGTTGCAGCACTGGGAACAGGCCTTGGTGGCGGTGGATTTCCTGGACCCCGACGCCCCCAAAAAACTCCTGCCGCGTTTGAACCAATTGCTCAACCGCGCCCAGCTCGCGCCCGAAGAAGTCCACATCCTGCGCGGGGTGGCCAAGGCCATGCTGCAAACCGCCGAGCGCGCCAAGCGCTAGACTCAAAAATCCTTCTCATCCCGATACCGCCCATGTTTGATCGCTTGAAACAAGACGTCCGCATCATTTTGGAACGCGACCCGGCTGCGCGCAGCACCTGGGAAGTCTTGACCTGTTACCCCGGCTTGCACGCCTTGGAAATGCACCGTTGGGCGCACGCCTGTTGGGCCATGGGTTGGCGCTGGTTGGGGCGTTTCATCTCGCACGTGGCGCGCTGGTTCACCGGCATCGAAATCCACCCCGGCGCACAGATCGCGCCCGGTGTGTTCATTGACCACGGCATGGGCGTGGTGATCGGCGAGACCGCGGTCGTTGGGGCCGGTTGCACGATTTACCAAGGCGTGACCTTGGGCGGCACGTCTTTGTCCAAAGGTGCCAAGCGTCACCCGACCTTGGGCCGCGACGTGGTGGTGGGCGCAGGCGCGCAGGTGCTGGGCGGTTTTGAGGTGGGCGACAACGCCAAGATCGGCAGCAACGCGGTGGTGACCAAACCGGTGCCCCCGGGGGCCACGGCGGTGGGCAACCCCGCGCGCATCATCGCCGCCGAGATCGACGCTCAGCGCGAAGCCGCGGCTTCCAAAATGGGCTTCTCGGCCTACGGCGTGACGCAAAACGACGACCCACTGAGCCAAGCCATGCGTGGCCTGATCGACAACGCCGCCGGTCAAGAGCACCAAATTGCCATGCTCTGGCAAGCGGTGCAAACCTTGTCGGATTGCGTCAAACAAGGCGACTGTGTGCCCGAAGACGCCCACCGAAAAGAACACTTCGAAGCCGACAAGTTCAACCAGTTGGTGGGCAAGTAAAAGCCCGAACGGCATCGGCCGCGTGGGGCCGCTGCGTGCTCAGTGGTGGTGGCCGTGTGCGCCGTGGGCGTGGCCGTGGGCCACTTCTTCGTCGCTGGCGGCGCGAACGTCCAAGACCTTGACGGTGAAGTGCATCGTCTGACCAGCCAGGGGGTGGTTGCCGTCCAAATGCACCGTGTCGCCCTTGATCTTCATCACGGTGAAGGTGTGGGTGGCGCCTTGATCATCGCGGCCCTGGATGGTGCCGCCGATTTTCACGCCGGGCGGGAATTGACTTTTGGGGATGGACGTGACCAAGCTCTCGTCGCGCACACCGAAGGCCTCTTCAGGCCGCAGCACCAAGGTGCCGGCAAAGCCCACGGTCTGGCCTTCGAGCGCTTGTTCAATGCCGGGCAGGGTGTTGCCGTGGCCGCCGTGCAAGTACGAGCGCGGCTCCTTGCCGTCTTCGAGCACTTTGCCTTGGGCGTCGCTGGCTTTGAAGGTCAGGGTGACAACGGTGTTGGGTCCAATGATCATGGTCGTTCTCAGGCGGTGGGTTGGGGGCGCTGGGCGCTCTTGGGACGGAAGGCTTTGCACACGGCGTCGTCGGTTTGCAGGTAGGGCCCACCGATGAGGTCGATGCAATAGGGAACGGCGGCAAAAATTCCGGGCACAGCGGCCAGACCGTCGCTGGCGCGCAGGCCTTCGAGGGTCTCGGCAATCGCTTTGGGCTGGCCCGGCAGGTTGATGATCAGGCATTGATCGCGGATGACGGCCACTTGGCGCGACAAGATGGCGGTCGGCACAAAACGCAGGCCGATTTGGCGCATCTGTTCGCCAAAGCCGGGCATGACCTTGTCCGCCACGGCCAAGGTGGCCTCGGGCGTGACGTCGCGCAACGCTGGGCCCGTGCCACCGGTGGTGAGTACCAAGCTGCAGCCGGCTTGCGCCAACTCGATCAAGGTCGCGCTGATGCGATCGGCTTCGTCGGGGATGAGGCGTGCCTCAAACTCAATGGGGTTGAGCAAGGCGCGCTGCAGCCAGCTTTGTAAGGCCGGCAGGCCCAAGTCTTCGTAGACGCCGCTGCTGGCGCGGTCGCTGATGGAGACGATGCCGATGCGAACCGGCGCCCAATCGGACCCGCTCATGCCCCGTCCTCTTCGGTGTCTATCGCGGGGCTGTCGTCCTCGCGGCTGAGCGCGGTTTTGACGGTCTGGAAAAGCTCGCGGTAGGCCTTGCCGTGGCGCGGCGCTTGGCCTGGCAATTCTTTGGCGCCGGGCGCTTGGGCGTCTTTGCGGGCTTGGCGAATCAAGGCGCGCAGGTGCTGGGCATCGCTTTGGCTGTCCAAGGCCAACCAAGCGGTGAGGGCTTGGTCGTCGGCGATCATGCGGTCGCGCCAGTCTTCGGCTTGGTGCAAGCGCTGGGTTTCTTTGGCCGAGGGTTTGCGTTGTTCTTCGAGTGCGTCTTGCACGGCTTGCACGGTGGGCTCATCGAGCTTGCGCATGAGTTTGCCGATGAATTGCATTTGGCGGCGCCGGCCTTCGAAGTTGGTGATGCGTTTGGCGTCCGCCACCGCCTCGATCAGTTTGTCGGGCAGGTTCACTCGGGCCATGAGGTCGGCCCGCAAGGTCAGGAGTTGTTCGCCCAAGAGCTGCAGTTCGTCGCTCTGTTTTTTCATGTCTGTGCGGCTGACATCGGTGTCGCCTTTGAGCTCGCGTTTGAGCTCGAGGTCGAGTTCGCTGCCCTCGGCCACGAAGTGGCCGCGAACGTAATAACCTTTGGTGAATTTGCGGGGCATGGGGGGTCTTCTTTGAATGGGCGCGCCAGCGGGTGCAGCGGCCAGTATCATAGCCCCCGACATGAACAAAACCCCCGCACCCCCATCTCGACGTGCCGCTTCACCAGCGCTCACCCAGTCGCAAGACAGCCGCCGCCCCTTGAGCGGCTTCCAATACAGCCGAGCGCAGTTCGAAGAACTCGTCGACGTTGCTTTGGCCCATGCCAAGGCTTTGGGCGCGGTGGACGCCGCAGCCGAGGTCTCCGAGGGCGCCGGCTTGAGCGTCTCGGTGCGCAAGGGCGAGTTGGAAAACGTCGAGCGCAACCGCGACAAATCCTTGGGCGTGACGGTCATGCTCGGCCACCGCCGAGGCAACGCGTCCACCTCGGACTTCTCGATGGATGCGGTGCGCCAAACCGTACAAGCGGCCTACGACATTGCCCGATTCACCGCCGAAGACCCTTGCGCAGGCTTGCCCGATGTGCAGGATGTGGTGCAAGAGCAGCGCGACTTGGACCTGTTTCACCCTTGGGCCATCGAGTCGCAGCAGGCCATGCACCTGGCTTTTGCCTGTGAGGCCGCGGCGCTCAACACCAGCAAGCGCATCACCAACAGCGAAGGCGCGGCGGTCTCGGCGCAGCAATCGCATTTCTTCAGCGCTCACTTGCGCGAGGGCCAGACCCACGGCGCGGGTGTGTTCCGCGGTGGCTACGCCAGCTCGCGCCACACCTTGTCGGTCGCGCCCATCGCGGGCAAGGGCTCGGACATGCAACGCGACGCTTGGTACACCTCCATGCGCAGCGCCCAAGACTTGGCCACTCCTCAGACCGTGGGCCGTTACGCGGCCGAGCGCGCTTTGTCCCGCTTGGGTGGACGCAAAATCGCCACCGTGCAGTGCCCGGTCTTGTTCGAGTCGAGCTTGGCCGCAGGCCTGGTGGGCGCGTATGTGCAAGCCACCAGCGGCGGCGCGCTCTACCGCAACACCACCTTCTTGCCCAAAAGCTTGGGCCAGCGCGTCATGGCCGAGCACTTGGACATCGACGAAGACCCGTTTGTGATCAAAGGCAAAGGCAGTTCACCCTTCGATGATGAAGGTGTGCGAGTGCAAGCGCGCCGCGTGTTGAACGCAGGTGAGGTGCAAAGCTATTTCTTGGGCAGCTACTCGGCGCGCAAACTCGGCATGCGCACCACTGGCCACGCCGGTGGCTCGCACAACCTGAGCCTGAGCAGCCGCCGCACCCAAGCGGGCGACGACTTGCCCGCCATGCTGCGCCAACTCGGCCGCGGCCTGTTCGTCACCGAATTGATGGGCCAAGGCGTGAACTACGTGACGGGTGACTACTCGCGCGGGGCATCGGGCTATTGGGTGGAAAACGGCGTGATCGCTTACCCCGTGCACGAGATCACCATCGCGGGTAACCTCAAAGACATGTTCATGGGCATCGACGCTGTTGGCGCAGACGCCTACACCCACGGAGCCAAAACCGTGGGCTCCATCCTCATCAACCGCATGCAAATCGCGGGCAGCTGATGCGCCCCGAAGCCATGGCCCTGATGGCCGCGGGCTGTTGGGCGTTTTCCAGTTTGTTCTCAGCGCCCCCAGCGCAACGCTTGGGGGCGTTTGCGTTCAGCCGTTGGCGCATGTTGTTCGCCAGTGCGCTCTTGTGGGCCCTGGCTTGGCACAGCGGCACGTGGGGCTCCTTGGCCAGCAGCGCTTGGCTGTGGCTGGGCGTCTCGGGCCTGATCGGTATTTTTTTGGGCGACACCGCCTTGTTTGCTTGCATGAACCGCTTGGGGCCGCGCCGCTCTGGCGTGCTCTTCGCCACCCACGCGGGGTTTTCGGCCCTGTTGGCTTGGTGGTGGCTGGGCGAAGTTTTGTGGGGTTGGGCCTTGGTGGGCGCCGTGCTCTTGGTCGGCGGTGTGATGCTGGCCATTGTGTGGGGCAAACGCAGCGACGAGGCCCACGGCTGGGAGCACACCCAAGGGCGCTTGTTCTGGGGTGTGGCACTGGGTTTGTTGGCCGCGTTGTGTCAGTCGCTGGCGACCTTGATGCTCAAGCCCTTGATGAGCACCGGGGTAGACCCGGTGGCGGCGTCGGCCGTGCGCATGAGCGTGGCATTGGCGGCGCATGGGGTGTTGTGGCTGCTTTGGCGTGGGGCGAGGGGACAAGCGCCGGTGCGAGCCCAAGACCTGTGGTTGACCTTCGCCAGCGCAGCCGTGGCCATGGTTTTGGGCATGACGCTGATCTTGGCCGCCATGCGCGAGGGCCAGGCGGGTGTGGTGGCCATTTTGTCGTCGGTCACCCCGATCCTGATCCTGCCCTTGTTGTGGCTGGTCTACCGACGCCGACCCGCTTGGGGTGCGTGGGTCGGTGCGGTCTTGGCCGTGTGGGGCACGGCCTTGGTGATGGGCTGAGGTTTAAGGGGCGAGCGCGGCCTTGACCGCGGCCGAGACCATGCCCATGTCGGCCTTGCCCGCGAGCTGGGTTTTGACCGCGCCCATGACTTTGCCCATGTCGCCGGGGCCGCTGGCGCCCAAGGCGGCCACGATGGCTTGCAC
>JBEDCE010000082.1:0-7962 GCA_041176905.1 Pseudomonadota bacterium | reverse complement strand
CCGAAGACCTCATCAAATTCGGTCTCATCCCCGAATTGGTCGGCCGCATGCCGGTGATCGCCAGCCTGTCCGAGCTCAGCGAAGAGGCCTTGGTCGAAATCTTGACCGAGCCCAAGAACGCTGTGGTCAAACAATTCTCCAAGCTCTTGGCCATGGAAGGCGCTGAGTTGGAGGTTCGCCCCACCGCGCTCAAAGCCATTGCCCGCAAGGCCTTGGCGCGCAAGACCGGTGCACGCGGTTTGCGCTCCATCCTTGAAAACGCCTTGATCGACACCATGTTCGACTTGCCTGGTTTGACAAACGTCGAGAAAGTGGTCGTCGAAGACGCCACCATCGAAGACAACAAACCCCCCCTGTTGGTGTACCGCGAAGCGGCCAAACAAGCCTGAGAGGTTTTACATGTCCGGTCAAACCCCACTGCCCAGCACCCCGATCGACCTGCCCCTCTTGCCGCTGCGCGATGTGGTGGTGTTCCCGCACATGGTCATTCCCTTGTTCGTGGGACGCCCCAAGAGCATCAAGGCGCTCGAAGCGGCCATGGACAACGAGCGCCGCATCATGCTGGTCGCGCAAAAAGCCGCCGCCAAAGACGAGCCCTCGGCCGACGACATGTTCGAGGTCGGCTGTGTGGCCACCATTTTGCAAATGCTCAAACTGCCCGACGGCACCGTGAAGGTCTTGGTCGAAGGTTTGCAGCGCGCCAAGGTCTTGCACATCAGCGAAGGCGAGACGCACTTCAGCAGTTCGGTCAACCCGATTGACCCCAGCACCGAGCACAGCCCCGAGCAGGCCACCGAGCTCGAAGCCTTGCGCCGCGCGGTCATGCAGCAGTTCGACCAGTACGTCAAACTGAACAAAAAAATCCCTGCCGAGATCCTCACCTCGATTTCCAGCATCGACGATGCCGGCCGTTTGGCCGACACCATCGCCGCGCACCTGCCTTTGAAGCTCGAGTCCAAACAGGTGGTGCTCGACCTCGATCAGGTCAACCGCCGCTTGGAAAACCTGTTCGAGCAAATCGAACGCGAGGTCGACATCCTCAACGTTGACAAGCGCATCCGTGGCCGCGTCAAGCGCCAAATGGAAAAGAACCAGCGCGACTTCTATTTGAACGAGCAAGTCAAGGCCATTCAAAAAGAGCTCGGCGAAGGTGAAGAGGGCGCCGACATCGAAGAGATCGAGAAGAAGATCAAGCTCGCCAAGATGCCCGCTGAGGCGCGCAAAAAGGTCGACGGCGAACTCAAAAAACTCAAGCTCATGTCGCCCATGTCGGCCGAAGCCTCGGTCGTGCGCAACTACATCGACGCCTTGGTGGCCTTGCCTTGGAGCAAAAAAACCAAGATCAAACACGACTTGGGCGCCGCCGAAGGCGTGCTCAACCAAGACCACCACGGCTTGGACAAGGTCAAAGACCGCATCCTCGAATACCTCGCGGTGCAGCAACGCGTGGACAAAGTCAAGTCGCCCATCCTGTGCTTGGTGGGCCCCCCTGGCGTGGGCAAAACCTCGCTGGGTCAGTCGATCGCCAAAGCCACTGGGCGCAAATACGTGCGCATGGCCTTGGGCGGCATGCGCGACGAAGCCGAGATCCGTGGCCACCGCCGCACCTACATCGGCGCCATGCCGGGCAAGGTCCTGCAAAGCCTGACCAAGGTCGGTACCAGAAACCCCCTGTTCTTGCTCGATGAAATCGACAAGCTCGGCACCGATTTCCGTGGCGACCCATCGAGCGCGCTGCTCGAGGTTTTGGACCCCGAACAAAACCACACCTTTGGCGACCACTATGTGGAGGTCGACTTCGACCTGTCCGATGTCATGTTCGTGGCGACATCGAACTCGATGAACATCCCGCCCGCGCTGCTCGACCGGATGGAAGTCATTCGCTTGTCGGGTTACACCGAAGACGAAAAAACCAGCATCGCTGGGCGTTACCTCTTGCCCAAGCAACTCAAAAACAACGGCTTGAAAGACGGTGAGCTTGAAGTGGGTGAAGACGCTTTGCGCGACATCGTGCGCTACTACACCCGCGAAGCCGGTGTGCGTTCGCTCGAGCGCGAAGTCTCCAAAATCTGCCGCAAAACCGTCAAGGGTTTGTTGCTGAAAAAAATGCAAGCGCCGGTGCAAGTCAATGCCGACAACCTGCCTGACTTCTTGGGCGTGCGCAAGTACAGCTACGGCCGCGCTGAGCAAGACAACCAAGTCGGTCAAGTTGTGGGTTTGGCCTGGACCGAAGTCGGTGGCGACTTACTCACCATCGAGACGGTGATCATGCCCGGCAAGGGCGTCATCACCCGCACCGGCTCGCTCGGTGACGTGATGAAAGAATCCGTCGAGGCCGCACGCACCGTGGTGCGCAGCCGCGCCCGCGTGCTGGGCATCAAAGACGAGCTGTTCGAGAAGCGCGACGTGCACATCCACGTGCCCGACGGCGCCACCCCGAAAGACGGCCCCAGCGCGGGTGCGGCCATGGTCACCGCCTTGGTCTCGGCCATGACCGGTATTGCCGTTCGCAGCGACGTGGCCATGACGGGCGAGATCACCCTGCGCGGTGAAGTCACCGCCATCGGGGGCTTGAAGGAAAAGCTGCTCGCCGCTTTGCGCGGCGGCATCAAGACCGTCATCATTCCCGAAGAGAACGTCAAGGACCTCACGGACATCCCCGACAACGTCAAGCTGGGCCTGAACATCGTGCCTGTGAAGTGGATCGATAAGGTTTTGTCGATCGCTTTGGAGCGCGAACCCGTGCCCTTGAGCGAGGAAGAAGTGGCGGCTCAAATGGCGGCCCAACAAACCCCCGTCAAAGCACCTTCAGAAGCGGTGAAGCATTGACGAATAATTTTTGATGGCGCTCCAAAGCACCCCAAAAATTGCGCTATACTTCTGGCTTCGACGAATAACACCAAACGTCGGAAACATGCGGGAATAGCTCAGTTGGTAGAGCGCAACCTTGCCAAGGTTGAGGTCGCGAGTTCGAATCTCGTTTCCCGCTCCAAACACATCAAAAAGGGAAGCACAGCTTCCCTTTTTTGTACGGTTTCGGTTCTGGTTCACTAGAACCTGCGTGGCGCGATAGCAAAGCGGTTATGCAACGGATTGCAAATCCGTCTAGCCCGGTTCGACTCCGGGTCGCGCCTCCACCCACCCCAGCCACTGCCCAGCGCAGTGGCTTTTTTGTTCAATCGGCCGATTTTTTGCCGTCACAATACAGGGTGCGCCTCGGTGGTGAAATTGGTAGACACAGCGGACTTAAAATCCGCCGCTTTCCCGTGAGGGGGCGTACCGGTTCGATTCCGGTCCGAGGCACCAGCATCAGCCGGATGGTCCGGTTCAGTGAGTTCGTATGACCCGTTTTAACGCCCCTTTTGAAATTCACGTGCACGGCGATGTGCCCCTGCGCGAGGACGTGGGGCACGAGCAGATCCAAGAAGCTTTGAAGCCTTTGTGGCGGTACGCAGGCGCACCATCCTTGGAAGCGGCGGCGAACAGCCATTTCGACGATGAGCCAGGCATTCGTTTGGACACGGCTGACCACGTCTTGCGCATCTGTTGGACTGTCAAGGGTGACGATGATTTCCGCCAAGCGGTCGAAGAGACCTGCATGGGCCTCAACGACATTGCCTTGGCCGGTGCGGCCATTGAGGTGTCTTTCTACGACGCGGATTTCGATGAAGAAGAAGCGGACGACCAAGAAGAGGCCCGCGACGATTTCATGATGTGTTTTGTGGGCCCCACGCCCGCGGCCATCATGCAGGTGCAGCGCGATTTGTTGGTGCACGACGTGACCCACATCATGGAACGCCACTTCGACCCGAGCGAGCTCAGCGGTGTCGTGGCCAGCATCGACGCTTTGTTCACCCAGCGCTTTGACGCTTTGCTCAATTCCATGCAACTGGGCAAGCCGCCACGCGGCGGACACGGTGGCTCCTCGGGCCACGGCGGTCCGCGCAAACCGCGCCACCTGCACTGAGGACGACCATGGCCGACGTGCTTCAAGCCGGTGTTCGTCGACGCGAGGTCTGGGCTTGGGCCATGTACGACTTCGCCAACTCGGGTTACACCACGGTGGTCATCACCGCGGTGTTTTCTGCGTATTTTGTGGGTGGTGTGGCCGGTGGTGCACCCTGGGCCACGCTGGCGTGGACGCTGGGCCTGAGCGCTTCGTATGCTTGGGTGCTGTTCACCATGCCCTTCATTGGCGCGTGGGCCGACCGCCACGCAGCCAAAAAACGCGTGTTGATGGCGGCCACCTTGGCCTGTGTGTTGAGCACGGCGGCCTTGGCCAGCGTGTCTCCCGGCCAAGTGGCGTGGGCATTGGTTTTTTTGGTGCTCTCCAATACCTTTTTTACCTATGGCGAATCGGTCACGGCGGCGTTTTTGCCCGAGCTGGCCCAACCGCATGCCATGGGCCGTGTGAGCGGCTGGGGCTGGGCGCTGGGCTACGTGGGCGGCATGCTCACACTGGGTGTGTGTTTGGCCTATGTCTTATCGGCGCAGGCGCGCGGTGAAACCGCCGCGCAGTTCGTGCCGGTGACCATGCTCATCACCGCGGCGGTTTACGGCTTGGCGGCGTGCGTGACCTTTGTGTGGCTGCGCGAACGTGCCGCGCCAGTGCCCGCCAACACGCTGGCGGCTCGACCGTCGGTGTGGGCGCAGCTGCGCCTGACCTGGCGCGATTCGAGCGACTTCCCCGATTACCGCCGTTTGTTGGTGTGTACTGTGGCCTACCAAGCCGGCGTGGCCGTGGCCATCACTTTGGCGGCGATTTACGCCGAGCAGGTCATGGGCTTTGAGCCGCAAGAGACCATGGTCTTGATTTTTGTGTTGAACATCGCAGCCTTTGGCGGCGCTTTGGCGTTTGGCCACTTACAAGACCGTTGGGGCCACCAACGCACCTTGGGGCTGACCCTGTTGGGTTGGGTGGTGGTGTGCGCGGTGGCCGCCTTGGCGCAAAGCAAGTCGGTGTTTTGGGTGGCCGCCGCCTTGGCCGGGCTGTGCTTGGGCTCAAGCCAGTCGGCGGGTCGTGCCATGGCCGGTTTGTTGGTGCCCGAGCACCGCTTGGCCGAGTTTTTTGGCCTGTGGTCCATGGCGGTTCGCTTGGCCAGCATCTTGGGCCCCGTGGGTTATGGCTTGGTGACGTGGCTCACCGACGGCAACCAGCGCTTGGCCATCGCGGCCACGTCGGGTTTGTTTGTGCTGGGTTGGTTCTTGCTGCGGCCGATCGACATGGTTCGCGGGCAGCGCTGCGCTCAGATGGCGGGGTCGGCCAAGGCGCAGTGATCGGCGCTCAGGCCCAGCCAGCGCGCCGCCGCACCCTGTAAACCGGCCAAGTCGCCGTTCGTCAACAAACGCGTTTGCGCGGCGGGTTCTGCCGTTGGCCGCAGTGTGTGGGCCGCCTCCAGCAGACGCCGGGTTTGTTGCGCCACGGGGTCGCCCGTGGACAGGCATTGCACATGTGGACCCACCAGTTTTTGCAACACGTCCTGCACAAAGACGTAGTGGGTACAACCCAGCACCAAGGTGTCGATGTCGCCGGCGCCTTTGCCGAATGGGCCCATCGCTTGGGTGAAGCGCACGAGCAAATCGCGCACCGTGTTTTCGGCGGCGGATTGGGTGTCTGGATGGGCGCTTTGTTCAATGGCCAAAGCCAAGCCGGGGCAGGCCTGCACCACGAAGTCGGCTTGGCCTTCGAGGCTGTGCAGCAGGCGTTGAAATTTCTGGCTGCTGACGGTGCCTTGGGTGGCCATGACGCCCACACGGCCGGTGCGCGTGAGTTGTGCGGCGGGCTTGAGGGCGGGCTCCAAACCGATGATGGGCAGTTGTGGGTAGGTGCTGCGCAGCGCGGCGATGGTGGCGGCGGTGGCGGTGTTGCAGGCCACGACCAGTGCTTTGATGCCGTGCACGTTCACCAAGTGCTCGGTGATGGCCAGGCTGCGCCGACGCACAAAGTCGTCGCCTTTCTCGCCGTAAGGGGCGTGCGCGCTATCGGCCCAGTAGAGCAGGTGCTCGTGGGGCAGGGCGACGCGCAGCGCCGGTAAGGCGCTCAGGCCACCAAGGCCGCTGTCAAAAATGCCGATGGGTGCGTTCACGCTCAACCGGCGTTGACGCCGATGCCCTTGAACTCACCCGTGGCGATGCGCTTTTGCCATTCGGCGGGGCCCGTGATGTGGGCGCTGGTGCCGCCCGAGTCCACCGCCACCGTCACGGGCATGTCGACCACGTCGAACTCGTAAATCGCTTCCATGCCCATGTCGGCAAAGCCCAGCACTTTGGCGTGTTTGATGGCTTTGGACACGAGGTAGGCTGCGCCGCCCACGGCCATCAGGTAAGCCGACTTGTGCTTCTTGATGGCTTCGATGGCGACGGGGCCGCGCTCAGCCTTGCCGATCATGGCGATCAAGCCGGTTTGCGCCAGCATCATCTCGGTGAATCCGTCCATGCGAGTGGACGTCGTTGGGCCTGCAGGGCCCACGGCCTCGTCGCCCACCGGGTCCACGGGGCCGACGTAGTAAATCACGCGGTTCTTGAAACTCACAGGCAGGGGCTCGCCTTTGGCCAACATGTCTTGAATGCGTTTGTGCGCAGCGTCCCGGCCCGTCAACATCTTGCCGTTGAGCAAGAGCGTTTGGCCGGGTTTCCATGCGGCGACCTGCTCAGGCGTCAAGGTGTTCAGGTGCACGCGCTGGCTCTTTTCGGTGTCGACCGTCCAGCCCACGTTGGGCCACAGGTCCAGCGAGGGCGCTTCGAGATAGGTGGGGCCGGAGCCGTCGAGCACAAAGTGTGCGTGTCGGGTGGCGGCGCAGTTGGGGATCATGGCCACGGGCTTGCTGGCCGCGTGCGTGGGGTACATCTTGATCTTGATGTCGAGCACGGTGGTCAGGCCGCCCAGGCCTTGCGCGCCAATGCCCAGGGCGTTGACCTTGTGGTACAGCTCCAAGCGCATCTCTTCGACCTGGTCGAGCTTCTGGCCTTTGCTGGATTTTTCGAGCAACTGGTACATGTCCAGGTCGTCCATCAGACTTTCTTTGGCCAAGAGCACGGCTTTTTCGGCCGTGCCGCCGATGCCAATGCCCAGCATGCCGGGCGGGCACCAGCCTGCGCCCATGGTGGGCACGGTCTTCAAGACCCAATCCACAATGCTGTCGCCAGGGTTGAGCATGACCAACTTGGACTTGTTTTCGCTGCCGCCGCCTTTGGCCGCCACAGTCACATGCACATGGTGGCCGGGCACGATCTTGGTGAAGATCACGGCGGGCGTGTTGTCTTTGGTGTTTTTGCGGTTGAAGTGCGGGTCAGAAACAATGGATCCGCGCAACATGTTGTCCGACTGGTTGTAGCCTCGGCGCACGCCTTCGTTGATGGCGTCCTCTAGGCTGCCGGTGAAACCGTCGAACTTCACGTCCATGCCCACTTCCAAGAAGACGTTGACGATGCCCGTGTCCTGGCACAGTGGGCGGTGCCCGATGGCGCTCATCTTGCTGTTGGTCAGGATCTGCGCAATCGCGTCCTTGGCGGCCGGACTTTGCTCGCGGGCGTAGGCGCTGGCCAGGTGCGAGATGAAGTCGGCTGGGTGGTAATAGCTGATGTACTGCAGGGCGGCGGCGACCGATTCAATCAGGTCGTCTTGTTTGATGAGGGTGGTCATGGGTCAATCCTATTAAAATCGGGTCAACGCTGAGCGCCGACAGGGAAAAGCCGGGGGACATCGATGTCCCACTGCCTTTTCCCCGATTTTAGAGGGCTGTTGTGGACCCTGGCCTTGGTTTGAGCAAGCCCACTGTCAGTCAGTGCTTTGTAAGAGGGGCCAACGACATTGGAGGGTATCGATGATCGATTTTGTTTCGTTTACAAGGAGACCTTACCGTGAGCAACCATGCCGTCTATCAACCCAGCGAAGCGTTCGTTAAAAACGCCCACATCAGCGGCATGCCCGCTTACCAGGCCCTTTGCCAAGAGGCCGAGCGC
>JBEDCE010000081.1:0-7986 GCA_041176905.1 Pseudomonadota bacterium | reverse complement strand
ATCGAGCTCGACAGCGGCACACAACCGCTGCACTATTTCGCGGGCCCAGCCAACGCAGCGCTGCTCATCAGCGGCAGCGGCGGCTACGGTTTCTTGGCCACAGTGGAGGCCATGGTCTCGCGCCAAAAAGGCGGCAAAGCCTTCATCACCTTGGGCGATGGCGAAACCGTGTGTGCGCCCTCACACGCGGCCTTTGGCTCCGGGGCTCAGCCCACACAGCCCGCCACCCACGTCTGTTGCGCATCCGCTGGCGGGCGCATCCTCACCTTTGATATCGCTGAACTCAAGATGATGGACAAGGGCGGGCGTGGCCTCATGCTCATCGACCTCGAAGCCAAAGACAGCCTGGCCGGTGCGGCCGCTTACACCCGCAGCGTGCGCATCGACGGTATTGGTCGAGGCGGCAAAGAGCGCGACGAGACCTTGGAAATCCGCAGCCTGAACAACGCCAAGGCCGTACGCGCCAAAAAAGGCAAAGTGGCCGACCTCGGTTTCAAGCCCAACCGCGTCACGCGTGTGGAGTGATCGGCATCAATAAACGGTGTCGTGGTCGCCCATGTTGATGGGCACGATGGTCTGGTCTTGAATCAACAGCTCTAGGGTGATGCGGTACGACAGGTTGATGGACACCGAATACACACCCGTCAGACGTCCAGACAGCGCGTGCAAGCGCAGCGAGGGGTGGTGCGGGTTGGTTTCCAGCAAGGCCAGGGTTTTGGCGTAGGGTTTTCGCAGCTCGGGATGCCGACGCAACAAGATCACCACCCGCCTCAGGTAGGACTCGGTGAACACCAGCGAGTAAGCCATGCAGAGCCGTTCAGTGGGCGGTGTTGTTCAGCAAGGCATCGAGACGTTCTAGGTGGGCTTCGGTACTTTCTTGCAGCGCACGCCCAGAGGCCAAATCGGCGCGACTTTGGTTCAAGGCCGCTTCGAGTTCGCATTCCCGAAGGTATTGGTGGTGTGCGATGTTCATCACCACAAAACGGTCTTTGCCACGCACCGAAATGGTGGCTTCTGTCTGGTCGGCCAGTGCCGATTCAATCGCGGCAACGCCGCGCACTTTGAGGTCGTTGGCGGTGAGTTGGGTCATGGCTGGCTCGATCATGGTGGTTAATCGTGCCATTATGGGTATGATCAATCGTACTGTCAATCGTACTGTTAATCATACTGTTGATCGTACTTTTGGTGCATCGATGGGGCTTTTAGTTCAAAGCCCAGCGCGCCACGCTCACATACAAAGGAATGCCCACGATCAGGTTGAACGGAAAGGTCAGTCCCAGCGACATCCCAAAGTACAGCGAAGGCCTGGCTTCCGGGATGGCGTAGCGCAAGACCGCCGGCACCGCTATGTAAGACGCACTGGCGGCCAAGACCATGAGCAAGGCTGCATTGCCCATTTGAATGCCAAAGAGCACGGCCAAGCCCAGCGCCATGGCAGCATGGACCAACGGTGCCAACACCGCATAAGCCAATAGCCAGGGCGAGGTGTGTTTGAGCTCACCCATGTTGCGCGCGGCCATGAGGCCCATGTCCAGCAGGAAGAAGGCCAACATGCCTTTGAACAGGTCGACGGAAAACGGCGCCATCACCGCTTCGCCAGAAGCACCGGTGAGCAAACCGATCAGCATGGCGCCCAAAAGCAGCAATTGGGTGCCGTCGGTGAAGGACTCGTGCAAGATCTTGCCCATGCCCACTTGATGCACCGGTGCGCCGGGCAAGGCCCGAGCGTTCTCTTGGCGGCGCACCGCATTGGCCATCACCACGGCCATGATGATGGCGGGTGACTCCATCAGCGCCATGGCCGCGGCCATGTGTCCGCCATAGGCAATGCCTTGGTTTTCCAAGAACTGGATCGTGGTGATGAAGGTCACCGCGCTGACCGAACCATACGTGGCGCACAGTGCAGCAGCGTCATAGCCATTGAGCCAACGGCGCAACAGCGGCAAGCTCATGGCGGGAACGATGATCGCCAGCGCGACCGCCAGCCCCAAGGTGGTGGCGACTTCGGTTGTGATGCCCGAGGCGGCCAAGGCAAAACCGCCTTTGAGGCCCAGGGCCATGAGCAGGTACATGGACAAAAAGCGGGAAATCGGGGCGGGGATTTCGAGGTTGGATTTCACCAAGCCGGCAAACACACCAAAGACAAAAAACAAAATCGCGGGGTCGAGCAGGTTGGACATGCAGCGGTCAAACAGTTGAAATTGAGCGCGATGCTAAGGGCAAAAGATCATTGAGTAAAATCAATAATCTCAATATTTGATATAGATAAAAAACTATGAATGTGACCTTTCGCCAGTTGCGGCTCTTGGTGGCGCTCGACGAGCACCAGAGCATCACCGCGGCCGCACAGGCTTGTCACGTCACGCAACCCACGGTGTCCATGCAGCTGCAAGCCCTGAGCGAATCGGTGGGCCTGCCTTTGTATGAGCAAGTGGGTAAGCGCCTGTTCTTGACCGAAGCCGGACACGCCTTGGTGCGCACGGCACGCAGCCTGCAAGACGAGTGGGGTGCGTTTGAGCAGACCATCGACGCCATGAAAGGCCTCAGGCGTGGGCGCTTGCGCTTGGCGGTGGTGAGCACGGCCAAGTATTTCGTGCCCGGCGTCTTGGGACGGTTTTGCGAACAGCACCCCGAGGTGGACATCGCCTTGGAATTGCTCAACCGCGATGCGGTGGTGGCGCGTTTGCGCGAGAACCTGGACGACCTCTACATCATGTCCATGCCGCCGAACGACATGGCTTTGGAGCGCCATGCGTTTTTGGCCAACCCCTTGGTGGTCATCGCCGCGACCAATCACCCGTTGGTGGGACGGCGGCGTTTGAAATTGTCGGCCCTGGCCGGTGAGCGCTTCATCATGCGCGAGGCGGGTTCGGGCACGCGCATGGCTTGTGACGCGCACTTCAAGGCGCACGGCTTTGAGCCGCAGGTGCGCTTGGCGCTGGGCAGCAACGAAGCCATCAAAGAGCTGGTGGCCGAGGGCATGGGTTTGGCGGTGATGTCACGCCATGCCTTGGCACATCACGCTGAGCCCGATCGCGTGGTGGAGCTCGATGTGCAAGGCTTTCCCGTGCCCTCGAGTTGGTGGACGCTGTACCCGCAGGGCAAGCGTTTATCGCCCTTGGCGCAAGCATTTTTGAATCACTTGGGCGCGGACGCCGCGCCCTGAACGCTCAAGCGACTTCAGCAATCATCTCGATTTCCACGCAAGCACCCATGGGGATTTGAGCCACGCCAAAGGCGCTGCGCGCGTGCGCGCCGACTTGTGGGCCGAATACCTGACCGATCAGTTCGCTGCAACCGTTGGTGACCAGGTGTTGCTCGGTGAAGTCGCCCGTGGAATTGACCAAGCTCATGACCTTGACGATGCGCTGGACTTGGTTGAGGTCGCCAATGGCGGCGTGCAGGGTGCCAAGCAAGTCGATGGCGACGGCGCGCGCAGCCAACTGGCCGTCGGTGGTGCCCATGTCTTTGCCGAGTTGACCGACCCAGACTTTGCCATCGCGTTTGGCGATGTGGCCCGACAAAAACACCAGCGAGCCGGTTTTGACAAAGGGCAGGTAGGCAGCGGCCGGAATGGCCACGGGGGGCAAGCTGATGTTCAGGGATTTGAGGGTGTCGTAAACGTTCATGGTGGGCTCCTGTGGGTAGAAGGCATTGTAGAGAGGCTCACGAATGGGGGGCTATGCCCGTCTTGGCATGGGGCAGTTTGCGCAATGTCTTGGCACCGATGCAACAACGGCGTGTCTGCGGTGTCCGAACCCGATGGCTTGTGGAGTGCCTGCCAGGGTGAGCGTGCATGGGTCGCATAAGGTGCGAGAGGTCGAGAGGTTTGGCCACGGGTGGGCCTTTCGGCAAAGGAGCATCGGGTGCCGAACGCAATCTCTCATCTCCAAGCAAGGCCAGAGCCAGTGGCTGGGCTGGCTTGGGCTTGGCCGCTGTCGGCGGTGGCGGGGGTCGGCGTGCAGTTGCAAGCGGCCAGCTTGCATTCGCTGGCGGTGTATGTCGTGGCGGTGGCGGTGGGCGTTGCGTTGGCCGTGGCGTGCAACCAAAAGGCCCGTTGTTCACCACGATCGACGGGGGCCGGGGTACTGCTCATGGCCGCGTTGGCGCTGACCGCTTGGGGCTGGACCGGTGTGCGTGCGGTGTTTCACGACCGTGACCGACTCGACCCAGTTTGGGAAGGCCGCGACGTGGCCGTGCAAGGGCGGGTGGTGGGTTTGCCGGTGCGCAGCGCGCAGTCGATGCGGCTGGTGTTGGCGCTCGAGTCGACGCCTGCGGGCGTGCGCTTGCCCTCACGGGTGCAAGTTCATTGGTACGCGCACGGGGCGCAGGCCTGGCCAGAGGTTCGCTCGGGCGAACGCTGGGCCCTCACCCTGCGCTTGCGACAGGTGCACGCAGCCTCCAACCCGCACGGTTTTGATCGCGAACTGTGGCTGTGGCAGCAAGGCGTGGGTGCCCTTGGTTATGTGCGCAGTGGCCCGCGGGATACCGTCCCCATGCGCGTTTCTGCGGCCTCGCCATGGTCGGTCGATGCGGCCCGCCATGCCGTGGTTCGGGCGATTGAGCAGCGGCTGGGCGACACCCCGGCCGCGGGTGTGATCAGGGCCTTGGTGGTGGGCGAACAAGCCGCGATTGAACGCGAGGATGCGGCCATTTTTCGCACCACCGGCGTGGCCCACCTGATGAGCATCTCGGGCCTGCACGTGACCATGTTTGCTTGGCTGGCGATGCTGGTCTTGCGCTGGGTGTGGCGGCGCTGGTCGGGGGTGTGGCCGAGCGTGCTGCTGGCTTGGCCCACCCCCACGGTGGCGGCTTGGGGCGGCGTGGCTTTGGCCACCGCCTATGCGGTGTTTTCGGGTTGGGCGGTGCCGGCGCAGCGCACGGTCCTGATGCTGGCGGTGGTGGTGGCTTTGCGCTGGGGGGTGCGCCGCTGGCCTTGGCCGGTGGTGTGGGCCTGCGCGATGTTGGCGGTGGTGTGTTGGGACCCTTGGGCGTTGTTGCAGGCGGGCTTTTGGCTGAGCTTTGTGGCGGTGGCGATCTTGATCGGCAGCGACGATCCCTTACATCGGTCGCACAGGCCAGCGCGTTGGCGCGAACGCTGTTGGGCTTGGTGGCGGCAGTTGTTGCGCGAGCAAAGTTTGATCACGGTGGCCTTGGTGCCCATGACCTTGGTGTGGTTTGGGCAGGTGTCGTGGGTGTCGTTCTTGGCCAATCTGCTGGCCATTCCTTGGGTCACCTTGCTGGTCACGCCCTTGGCCATGTTGGGGGTGCTCGTGCCGCCGCTGTGGGACGTGGCCGGCGCGGCGGTTGCCGCGATGGTGGCCGTGTTGGGGGTGATGTGGCAATGGCCGTGGGCCGCGTCGACGTGGGCTGCGCCGCCTTGGCCTTTGGCCGTGTTGTCGGTGCTGGGCGGTGCTGTGGCGGTGATGCCGTGGCCTTGGGTGGTGCGCGGTGTGGGCTTGTTGGCGGTGGCGCCCGTGCTGTGGTTTTCACCGGCGCGTCCCGCCGTGGGTGAGTTTGAGGTGGTGGCGCTCGATGTGGGGCAGGGCAGCGCGGTCGTGGTTCGTACCGCCCGCCACACCTTGCTCTACGACACCGGCCCCCGTTATGGGCCCGAGGCCGACGCCGGGCAATGGGTGGTCTTGCCCTATGTGTGGGCCATGGGCGAGCGTTTGGACGCCGTGATCGTCAGTCACGCCGACAGCGACCACGCTGGCGGCGCGGCCTCGGTGGCTCAGGCCTTCCCGCAAGCGCGCTGGCTGAGCTCGTACGATGAACTCGCCGAGCGTCGCTGCGTGGCGGGCCAGCAATGGCAATGGGATGGTGTGCGCTTTGAACTGGTCCACCCCTCGCTCGAGGATTACGGCCCCGATGGGCGAGGTCGCATGAGCACCAACGCCATGAGTTGTGTGCTGTTGGTGGGTGATGAGCGTCGGCGCGTGTGGTTGGGTGGGGACATCGACGCCGAGCGCGAAACCCGTTGGGCGCTACAAAACCAGCACGTGCGCGTCGAGGTGATGCTCGCCCCGCACCACGGCAGTGCCACGTCGTCCAGCCCGGTTTTGCTCAACACCTTGCAGCCAAGCTGGGTTATGGTTCAGGCCGGTTACCGCAACCGTTTTGGCCACCCCGCGCCGGTGGTCACATCGCGCTACGACGAACGGGGCATCGCTTGGGTGGCCTCGCCCGAATGTGGTGCGGCCACGTGGCGCAGCGCGCAGCCCGATCGGCTGGATTGCCACCGTTTGATCCGTCCGCGTTACTGGCAGCTGCGGCCGCGAAGAAACACTCAGCATGAGCGTGTTGATTGAGTCGGTTTTGTTTAAACTTGAGCCGCTGGCTTGGCGGGGCGCTGTCGCAAGGACACGGTGGTTTTCTCGCCGCCTGACCTGAATGAAGCCTATGATCTCGCCACCATTCTTTAAGGACACGCCATGAATTTCATTCACACGGACATCGGTCCGCGCCAAGCCGGTGCAGTGGTGCAAGTGACGATCTCATCAGTCGCCAATGTGCGGTTGATGGACGCCAATAACTTCAACAACTACAAGAATGGCATGAAGCACATTTACACCGGTGGCGTGGCCCGTGAGTCACCCCTGCGGCTGACCGTGCCGTCGTTTGGACACTGGCATGTGGCGATAGACAGCAGTGGCATCCAAGGCTCCAGTGAGCTCAAAGCCACCGTGAAAGTGATTTCAAATTAAGGCTTCACCTGCATAGGTTTCTGAATCGCCCCGGATTTACTAGACACTTCCGAGCCGTTGGGATTGACGTTTTTCGAACTCTACCGGAGAAACACCGCCGGACGTGTTGTGACGGCGTTTGGGGTTGTAGAACATCTCGATGTAATGAAAGACATCGGCACGGGCATCTTGACGGGTTGGGTAGATCTGGCGGCGGATCCTCTCACGCTTGAGCAGCTGGAAGAAGCTTTCAGCCACAGCGTTGTCATGGCAGTTGCCGCGGCGACTCATGCTGCTGCGCAAATTGTGATCTCGCAGAAATCCCTGCCAGTCATGCCCGGTGAACTGACAGCCTTGATCTGAATGGACCAATACCGTGTCTTTGGGCTGCCTACGCCACAGCGCCATCAGCAAAGCATTGAGTACAAGTTCTGTGTCGATGCGACTGCCCATGGACCAGCCCACCACTTGACGCGAGTACAAGTCCAGCACCACAGCCAAGTACAACCAACCCTCGTGGGTGCGGATGTAGGTGATGTCGGTGACCCAAGATTGGTTGGGGCCGTCTGGCGTGAACTGTCGATTCAGATGGTTAGGCGCAACCACCGTTGGCTTGCCCCCATAACCAGCCGAGCGGCGCCGATACCCCGTCTGTGAGCGAATCCCCTCGCGTTGTAACAGCCTGGCCACCCGATGTTTGCCGCAACGCTCACCCAGATCGCGCATGTCTAGGGTCAGCTTTCGGTAACCATAGACGCAGCCGCTCTCCAGCCAAGCCTGCTTGAGCAACCCCAGCAAGCGCATGTCATCGCGCATCTTCTCGCTCACAGGATGGCGCTTCCAAGCGTAATAACCACTGGGATGTACATCCATGACCTTGCACAGCCTTCGAACGCCATGAGCTTTCTCGTGTCGTTCAATGAACGCGTACCTCACCCGGACTGCTTGGCAAAGTACGCGGCGGCCTTTTTTAAGATGTCGCGCTCCTCGGTCACACGTTTGAGCTCGGCCCTCAACCGACGCAGCTCCTCACCCTGTGAGTGCTGCTCCTGACGCTGCCCCGGGCTCAATTGCAACTCCTTGACCCACTTGTACAGACTATGGGTGCTGACCCCCAGCCGGGCAGACACCTCCAAAACGGGGTGACCCCGCTCAACGATCTGCCTGACCGCTTCAATCTTAAATTCTTCGGGAAATCTCTTGGGCTTCATGGCACCTCCTATTAGGCCTCAGGTTTGAGGCTAAGAAGTGTCTACAAATTCCGGGGCGATTCAGAGAAAGAGCTTAAGCATTACAAAAA
>JBEDCE010000080.1:0-8115 GCA_041176905.1 Pseudomonadota bacterium | reverse complement strand
GTTTTGCTCAACCAAGGCTTTGCCATCTCGGGCAGTGATCTCAGTGAGAACACCGCCACCCGACGCTTGACCGAACTGGGCGCGCGCGTGCACATCGGGCATCTGGCCAGCCACATCGACGGCGCCGATGCCATCGTCACCTCAACGGCCGTCAAAGACGACAACCCTGAGGTTGTGGCCGCGCACGCCAAGCTCCTGCCAGTGGTGCCGCGCGCGGTCATGCTCGCCGAGTTGATGCGCATGAAAAAAGGCATTGCGATCGCTGGTACCCACGGCAAAACCACCACCACCAGCTTGGTCGCCAGTGTCTTGGCCGCGGCCAACTTGGACCCCACGTTCGTGATCGGCGGCAAACTCAACAGCGCTGGCGTGAATGCCCAGTTGGGTTCGGGCGAGTACATCGTGGTGGAAGCCGATGAGTCCGATGCCTCATTTTTGAACCTCTTGCCAGTGATGGCGGTGGTGACCAACATCGACGCCGACCACATGGACACCTATGGCCATGACTTTGGTCGCTTGAAACAAGCCTTTGTGGATTTCTTGCACCACATGCCGTTTTATGGGGCTGCGGTGGTGTGTGTCGACGATCCCGCCGTGCGCAGTTTGTTGCCCCAAATTGCGCGACCCATCACGAGTTATGGCTTGTCGCCAGACGCCCAAGTTCGTGCGGTGGATGTGCGCGCGGTCGGCGGTCAAATGCATTTCACGGTGCTGCGCAAAAACGGCGTTGAGTTACCGCCCTTGTCGGTGGTCTTGAATTTGCCCGGTGTTCACAACGTGCTCAACGCGCTCGCCGCCATTGGTGTGGCGGTGGAGTTGGGCGTAGATGACGCGGCCGTGGTGCAGGCTTTGGCCCATTTCAAAGGTGTGGGCCGGCGCTTTCAGCGATTCGGTGACGCGCCCTTGCCGCAAGGCGGTCATTGCACGGTGGTTGACGACTACGGCCACCACCCGGTGGAGATGGCCGCCACGATTGCCGCGGCGCGCGGGGCGTTTCCGGGTCGGCGCTTGGTGTTGGCCTTTCAGCCCCACCGTTACAGCCGTACCCGCGATTGTTTTGAAGACTTCATCAAGGTCATGGGCCAGGCCGATGCGATTTTGCTCGCCGAGGTTTATGCTGCCGGTGAAGCACCGCTGGTCGCCGCCGATGGCCGTTCGCTGGCGCGTGCCGTGCGAGTGGCCGGTCAGGTCGAGCCGGTATTTGTTGATGAAATTGAACACATGGCCGCGGCCATCGTGCGCAACGCCCGCGATGGTGATGTGGTCCTGTGCATGGGCGCTGGCTCCATCGGCACCGTGGCGGCACAGGTGATGTCTTTGACGGCCCCAACAGGAACCCAGCCATGAGCCCGCAGATCCCTTCAATTGACGTCAAACAGCTGGGCAAAGTGGCCGTGTTGATGGGCGGGCGTTCGGCCGAGCGCGAAGTCTCCTTGATGTCAGGTCAAGGTGTGTTGGCGGCTCTGCGTGCGCAGGGCGTGGATGCCCACGCCTTTGACCCCGCCGAACAAGGTTTGGATGCTTTGGGCGCGCAGGGTGTGAAGCGTTGTTTTATCGCTTTGCACGGCCGGTTTGGTGAAGACGGCACGGTGCAGGGTGCACTGGAGTTGCTGGGCATTCCCTACACAGGCCCCGGTGTGATGGCGTCAGCCGTGGCCATGGACAAGCTCATGACCAAGCGCATTTGGCTCGCCGAAGGCCTACCGACGCCGGCTTGGCGTCAAGTGCGCAGCGCTGAGCAAACCCGCGAGGCTTTTCAAGCCTTGGGCTCGCCCATGATCATCAAGCCCGTGCGTGAAGGCTCCACCATTGGACTGACCAAGGTCACCACGCTCGAGCAGTGCGATGCCGCTTTTGCTTTGGCCCATGCGCAAGATCCGTTGGTGATGTGTGAACAGTTCATCGCTGGTGACGAAGTCACGTGTCCTGTGTTGGGCACGGGTGACCAAGCGCGAGCCCTGCCGATCATTCGCATCGTGGCGCCCGACGGCAATTACGACTACCAGAACAAATACTTCACCGACGACACCCAATACTTGGTGCCTTCTGGTTTGCCGACATCCGAAGAGGCCAACATCCAAGCGCTGGTGCTCAAGGCCTTCAAGGCCTTGGATTGTCGTGGCTGGGCTCGGGCCGATGTGATGATCGACCAGCACACGCGCAAACCCTATTTATTGGAAATCAACACCTCGCCGGGCATGACCAGCCACTCGCTCGTGCCGATGTCGGCCCGCGCCACTGGCATGGACTATGAAACCCTTTGCCTTCAGTTGCTGGCCAGTGCCAGTTTGGACAACCCCACGCCGTGACCATGTCCACCACCGCCCCTTTGCCTCTGGATATCAGGCTCATGCAATTGGCCACCCGATCGTTGGTCGGGGTGTTGGCCGTTCTGGTGTCGGGTGCGTTGGGATATTGGGCTTTGAACCACCCGGTCTGGTCGGTTCGTTCCATGGTGGTGGTCGGTGACGTGGCGCACCAAAACGCCATCACTTTACGGGCGCAGGTGGTCACCCGCATGCGCAGCGAATTGGGCAGCAGTTTCATGACGCTGGATTTGGATCGCACGCGCGACCTGTTTGAAGCGGTGCCTTGGGTAAGACAAGCCGTGGTGCAGCGCGAATTCCCCAACCGCTTGCGCATCACGCTGCAAGAACACCAAGCGGTGGCGTGGTGGCAGGTCGAAGGGTCGGGTCAATTGGTCAACACCTGGGGCGAGGTCTTTGAGGCCAATCCCGACGACAGCAACAACTTGCCGGTTTTGGCTGGACCCGCCAGCAGCGCAGCCGATGCTTTGCGCTTGTTCAACGCTCTTTTGCCCCAGTACCAGTACCTCGGCTTTGGTTTGGAGCGCTTGGCCTTGACCGAACGTGGCAACTGGCAAGTCGCATTGGACAACGGCGCGCAGATTGAACTCGGGCGAGGCGATCACGCGGCCTTGGTTGCTAGAAACCAGCAATTCATTCGGACCGTCAGCCAAGTCACCCAGCGTTTTGCAGGCGACATGCAGGTGGTCGATTTGCGCTACCCCAATGGGTACGCATTGAGCATGAGGGGAGTCTCAACGCTCTCCACAACAGCGCCGGGTAAGCCGGCCAACACGAGGTAATCAGCACACATGGCCAAAGAATACAAAGATTTGGTGGTCGGTCTGGACATTGGAACGTCCAAGATCATGGTCGTCGTGGCCGAGGTTTTGCCCAATGGCGAACTCAAGCTCGCCGGCATGGGCGTGGCACCGAGCAACGGGCTCAAGCGTGGCGTGGTGGTCAACATCGATGCCACCGTGCAAAGCATCCAACAAGCGCTCAAAGAAGCCGAGTTGATGGCCGATTGCCGCATCGCTCGCGTCTACACCGGCATCACCGGCAGCCACATCCGAGGTATGAACTCCAGCGGCATGGTGGCCATCAAAGACCGTGAGGTCAGCGCCAACGACGTGGCGCGCGTGATAGAGACCGCGCAAGCCATCAACATCTCCACCGATCAACGTCTTTTGCTGCTAGAAGCCCAAGAGTTTGTGATCGATGGTCAAGAGGTCAAAGAGCCGATCGGCATGAGTGGACTGCGCTTGGAGGCCAAGGTCCACATCGTCACCGGCGCGCAGAGCGCTGCCGAGAACATCATGAAGTGCGTTCGCCGTTGTGGATTGGAAGTGGACCACCTGATGCTCAACCCGGTGGCGTCCAGTCACGCGGTGCTCACCCAAGACGAGAAAGAATTGGGCGTCGCGCTGGTGGACATCGGCGCGGGCACCACCGACATCGCCATTTACGCCGGCGGCTCCATTCGACACACCGCGGTGATTCCAATCGCGGGTGACTTGATCACCAGCGACATCGCCATGGCTTTGCGAACACCGACCAAAGACGCGGAAGACATCAAGGTGGAGAGCGGATTTGCCAAGCAACTCCTGGCCGACCCGGATCAACAGGTTGAAGTGCCTGGCCTGGGGGATCGCCAGCCACGCATGCTCAGCCGCCAAGCCTTGGCAGGTGTCATCGAGCCGCGCATCGAAGAAATTTTCACCCTGGTGCAGCAGGTCATTCGAGACTCGGGTCACGAAGAAATGCTGTCCTCGGGCATCGTGCTCACCGGTGGCAGCGCGATGATGCCGGGCATGCCAGAGTTGGGCGAGGACATCTTCCTCAAACCCGTGCGCCGCGGCATACCGCAATACAACAGCGCCTTGTACGACATGGTTGCACAGCCCAGGGCAGCAACCGCCATGGGTTTGCTCGAAGGCGCGCGTTTGGCCCGCGTTCGAGGCCACAAGGTGGCACAAAAAGCCGGTTCGGTGCACAGCGCCCTGGGCCGTATCAAAGACTGGTTTGTGGGGAGTTTTTGATGAAACACAGCAAATCACCATCGGACCATTTGCAAAATTGCAAGAGCAAACGAAGGCGAAGTCGATGGCGATCCACGACAGAGCCCCCAGGTTGAAGGCCCACAACCGATGTATTTTTTAACCATTGAAACGAAGGCCGAACGAAGCGGACCTCAAACAGGAGAACACCATGACCATCGAAATGATTGAAGTTGAAGAAGGTTTTAACCAAGGCACACAAATCAAAGTGATTGGCGTTGGCGGCGGCGGCAGCAATGCGGTTGAACACATGATCCAGCGCGGTGTGCAAGGCGTTGAGTTCATCGCAGCGAACACCGACGCACAGGCTTTGTCGCGCAGTTCGGCCGACAAGATCATCCAGCTCGGCGGTACCGGTTTGGGTGCGGGCAGCAAGCCAGAAAAAGGCCGTGATGCAGCCGAACAGGCTGAGCAGCAAATCCGCGACAGCATCGCGGGCGCTCATATGCTCTTCATCACCGCTGGCATGGGTGGCGGCACCGGCACTGGTGCGGCTCCCGTGATTGCCCGGGTGGCCAAAGAGATGGGCATCTTGACGGTGGGCGTGGTCACCAAGCCGTTTGACTGGGAAGGTGGTCGCCGCATGTCCAACGCCGACGGCGGCTTGGGTGAACTCGAGGCCAATGTGGACTCCTTGATCGTCGTGTTGAACGAGAAGCTGCAAGACGTTTTGGGTGATGACATCACCCAAGAAGAGGCTTTTGCGCACGCCAACGACGTGTTGAAAAACGCGGTGGGCGGTATTGCCGAGATCATCAACGAGTACGGCAACGTCAACGTCGACTTCGAAGACGTGCGCACCGTCATGGGTGAACCCGGCAAGGCCATGATGGGCACGGCGATTGCCAATGGCCCCGACCGCGCGCGCATTGCGGCCGAACAGGCCGTCGCTTGTCCTTTGTTGGAAGGCATTGATTTGTCTGGCGCCAAAGGTGTGCTGGTTCTGGTCACCGCTGCCAAAGGTTCCTTGAAGTTGTCCGAGTCCAAGCAAGCGATGAACACCATCCGTGCTTACGCTTCACCCGATGCGCACGTGATTTATGGTGCAGCTTATGACGAGAGCTTGGGTGAAGACATGCGGGTGACCGTGGTGGCCACAGGCTTGTCCAAGAACGGTTCGCGTCGCCCAGCACCGAACATCCAAATGGTGCAAACCTTGCGCACCGGCACCGACAACGTGCCCTTCGAGATCCCCACCGTCAGCACCGCCATCGACGGTCCCGGCGCGGCTGCCATGGCGCACCCCAACTATGCGGGTCTTCAAGGCCCAGCGGTTTGGCGCACACCCAATCGCACGCAAGCTGCAGCGAAAGTGGATGCTTTGTCGTCGGGGGGCATGGACGATTTCGAAATCCCCGCTTTCCTGCGCAAACAGGCCGATTGAAATAAAATCGAAGCATGCTGGCACAACGCACCCTCAAATCGCTGACCACCGCTGTTGGGGTGGGGCTTCACAGCGGGCAACGCGTCGAGTTGACGCTGCGCCCGGCTGCGCCCAACACTGGCATCGTGTTTCGGCGGGTGGATTTGCCAGAGCCGGTGGACATTTTGGTCAGCGCCACGGCGGTGACCGACACGCGATTGGCATCCACCATCTCGCACGGCGGGGCCAAGGTGCACACCATTGAGCATTTGATGAGCGCGTGTTCGGGTTTGGGTATCGACAACCTGATGGTTGATATCACGGCCGAAGAGGTGCCGATCTTGGATGGTTCTTCGGCCTCGTTTGTGTATTTGCTGCAAAGTGCGGGCATTGAAACCCAAGGTGTGGCCAAGCGTTTCATCCGCGTGCTCAAGCCGGTGGAAGTGCGCGAAGGCGAGGGCAGCAACGTCAAGTGGGCGCGATTGGATCCTTACCACGGCTTCAAGCTGAGCTTTGAAATCGAGTTCAACCATCCTGCGGTTAACTCCACAGGTCAGCAAGTCACCTTCGATTTCGGTAGCGGCCGCTACGCCCGGGAAATCGCCCGCGCTCGCACCTTTGGTTTCACCCGCGACGTGGAAACGATGCGTTCGCACGGCTTGGCCATGGGCGGTGGCTTGGACAACGCGATCGTGATGGACGACGTCAAGGTGCTCAACGCCGATGGACTGCGTTACCACGACGAGTTCGTCAAACACAAAATCCTCGATGCCATTGGGGACCTCTACATCGTGGGGCAGCCGTTGCTCGCGGCTTACAGCGCTTACCGTTCTGGCCATGCCATGAACAACCAGTTGCTGCGTGCGCTGCTCAGCGATGAGAGCGCCTACGAGATCGTCAGCTTCGAGAAAGAGCGCGACGCACCCGCGGGTTTTGCCGCTTTGGCGCCCGCTTGGTAAACGCAGAGCACCCGTTCCATGTGGTTGCGTTGGGTCATTCTGTTCTTGTTCGTTGTGGCGGCCGCTTGCTTTGTGGCTTACATGGTCACGGGCCACATGGCTTATCGACGCTGGGGCTTGGTGATCTTCAAATGGACTGTGGTGGCGGGTTTGGGATTTTTCGCTGTCTTGGCCGTGCAACGCATGCTTTGATCGCGTGCTCCATCGCCGCAGATCAGTACCAACGCCCATCTTTGTAACTGGCGTGTGTGCGCCCTTGCAGCGCACTGACCTGTTCGATGGCCTGTTTGGTTTTACTCACCTGCGCGTGGGTGATGGCCAAACCCAGCGCATCGGCAGCGTCTTTGCCAGGTAGGCCGGGCAACTTGAGCAGGCGTTTGACCATTTCTTGCACTTGCGGTTTGGCCGCACGGCCGTAGCCCACCACCGCTTTTTTAAGTTGCAGGGCGGTGTACTCGCTCACCGGCAAGCCATTGACCACCAATGCCGTCACACAAGCCCCTCGTGCTTGGCCCAGCAACAGCGTGGCTTGGGGGTTGACGTTGACGAAGACAATCTCGCAAGCCGCGACCGTCGGTTGGTAGCGTTGAACGACCTCAGTGATGCCGTCAAACAAAATTTTCAAGCGACCAGGCAAGAGTTGCGGGTGATCCGGCTCGGTGCGGATGGTGCCGCTGGCCACGTAACGCAGGGTAGATCCCTCCATATCGATCACCCCAAAACCGGTGCACTGCAAACCAGGGTCGATGCCCAGAATGCGGATGACGGTGTTAGGAGGAGCGATCATGGCAATTGCACCGATGGCATGCGAGCCAAGGTGGTGCCGGCGCGGTTGCTCAGGTAGGCCGAGCCGGTGCGGGTTTCAAAAAATTTGGGCGAGGGCAGCATGACGGCAAGTCGAGCGGCTTCGACCCCACTGAGTTGGGCCGCTGACTTTTTGAAGTAACGCTGGCTGGCGGCCTCAGCCCCAAACACCCCGTGTCCCCATTCCACGCTGTTGAGGTAAATCGTCAAGATGCGGTCTTTGTCCAATACCGCTTCGATCACCAAGGCCAGCACCAGCTCTTGCCCTTTGCGCAGCAGGTTGCGCTCGCCCGACAAGAACAGGTTTTTGGCCAATTGTTGGGTGATGGTGGAGCCGCCAATGATTTTTGCCGGACGTGTTCGCGGTGGAGCGGCGTTCGGCTTTTGCGCGGCGCGTGCGGCCGCGGCGGCTGCGCGTTTCTCGGCCTGTGCTTGGCGACGCTGGTTTTTGTCCCACGCCGATTCGATGGCCGCCCAGTCCACGCCGGCGTGGTCCACAAAACCACCATCTTCGGAGGCGATGACGGCGCGGCGCAACTGCGGGCTGATCGCCTTGGGCTCGACCCACTCCTGCGACCATCGCCACGGCTTGTCACCCCGCAGGGCTTTGACACCCACCCGTG
>JBEDCE010000079.1:0-8203 GCA_041176905.1 Pseudomonadota bacterium | reverse complement strand
GCCGGTCAGCACCAAGGCCATCACGATGAAAAAACCATACGGCTCCACGCGAGAGACGGCGATGGCCAAGCGCATGGGCAGCAGGCCCACCAAGATGCGCCCACCGTCCAGCGGGGGCAGGGGAAAAAGGTTGAAGGCGAACATGACCAAGTTGACCAACACGCCGGCTTGGGCCATTTGCACAAAAAACGCTTCGGGTTCTGCTTGGGCTTTGAGCACCAACCAGACGGCGGCCCAAACAAGGGCTTGAACCCAATTGCTGGCCGGGCCTGCCAAGGCCACCCACACCATGTCGCGCTTGGGGTGGTGCAAGCGCGAAAAATTCACCGGCACCGGTTTGGCGTACCCAAACAAAAAAGCCCCGGAGGTGGCGAAGTACAAGAGCAAAGGCATGGCAATCGTGCCCAGCGGGTCGATGTGACGCAAGGGGTTGAGCGAGATGCGGCCCATGCGCTGGGCGGTGTCGTCGCCCCAATGCAAAGCGGCGAAGCCGTGGGCGGCCTCGTGCAGGGTGATGGCCAGCAGAACAGGCAAGGCATAGACCGTGACGGTGGTGATGATGTCTGCGATGTCCATGTTGGTCACAGCCCCAAAGCGGCCAAGGGGCCTCGACCGAGGCGCAAGACCTCGGGATCGTCGCCATCGCCCATGGGCGTGAGGTCGATGACGGTGGTGGGCTCGGCGTGGCAAGCCCCGGCGTCGATGACGGCGGCCACATCGTGCTCGAAACGCTCGCGGATGGCCTGGGCGTCGTTCATGGGTTCGGTTTCATCCGGCGCGATCAGGGTGGTGGCCAAGAGGGGTGCGCTGTGCAGTTCGAGCAAGGCTTGCAAGGTGGTGTGATCCGGCACCCGCAGACCAATGGTTTTGCGAGCCGGGTGGCTCAGGCGGCGCGGCACTTCTTTGCTGGCTTCCAAGATGAAGGTGTAGGCGCCTGGTGTGGCCAGCTTGAGCAGACGGAATTGGCGGTTGTCCACGCGGGCGTAGTTGGCCAATTCGCTGAGGTCGCGGCACAAGAGGGTGAGGTGGTGCTTGTCGTCCACGCCACGGATGCGGCGAAGGCGCTCGGCGGCGGCTTTGTCGTCCAAATGGCAAACCAAGGCGTAGCTGGAGTCGGTGGGCACGGCAATCACGCCGCCCTGCTGCAAACCCGCCACGGCTTGCTTGAGCAAGCGGGCTTGGGGGTTGTCGGGGTGTACTTGGAAAAACTGCGCCATGGCCCTATTGTCGCCGCAAGGCGCAGCGACCTTCAGTGGTGAACGCGGTGCTGCAAGGCTTCCCACACGGGGGTGACTTGACCGGGCAAATCGGGCAGTCGACCCAAGTCGGTGTGGCTCTCCTCGGGGCTGTGGAAGTCACTGCCGCGCGAGCCCAGCAAACCAAATTCGCGGCAAAAGTCGGTGTACTTCACCACGTCGGCGGGACCGTGGGCACCGGTGACGACCTCCACCCCTTGTCCGCCATGCGCCTTGAATTCGGTGAACAAAGCGAACTCTTCGTTGGCGGTGAATTTGTAGCGACCGGGGTGGGCGATGATGGCCATGCCACCCGAGCGGGTGATCCAACCCAATGCGCTGGACAAGGTGGCCCAGCGGTGCGGCACAAAACCGGGTTTGCCGTCGTTGATGTACTTGCGAAACACCTCGTTGGTGTCTTTGCAGACACCGGTTTCGACCAAAAAGCGGGCGAAGTGGGTGCGCGAAATCAACTCGGGGTTGCCGGCGTATTGCAGCGCGCCTTCGAATGCTCCTTTGATGCCCACCTGCGCCAGGCCGTTGGCCATGTCGCGGGCGCGTTGTTCGCGGCCGCTGCGCGTGGCGTGCAAGCCCGCGAACAATTCGGGGCTTTCGTGGTCCATGCCCAATCCCACGATGTGCACCGTCACGTTCAAAAACGTGACCGAGATTTCGGTGCCGGTGAGGTAGGGCAGGCCAACCTCGCGCGCCGCTGCGATGGCGCGTGCTTGGCCGCCGATTTCGTCGTGATCGGTCATCGCCCACAACTCCACCCCGTTGGCTTTGGCGCGTGTGGCCAAGGCCTCGGGGGTGAGCGTGCCATCAGACACGACGGAGTGGCAATGCAAATCGGCGTTGGTCAACGAATTCATCGCCCCATTTTGTCACCAATCAACCGGTGTTGCGCAAGCCCGCCGCGATGCCATTGATGGACAAGTGAATGCCACGGCGCACTTTTTCGTCGCGGTCCGCGGCAGTTTTACCCACGCGGAAACGGCGGATGAGTTCGACCTGCAAATGGTGCAGCGGGTCAATGTAGGGGAAGCGGTGGCGCATGGAGCGTTGCAGCGCGGCGTTGTCCACCAGGCGCTGCTTCTCGCCGGTGATGGTCGACAAGGCCTTGGCCGTGAGGTGCCACTCGGCTTCGATGGCGCCAAAAATGCGCTGGCGCAGGCGTTTGTCGGGCACCAACTCGCTGTAGCGCGAGGCCAAAGCGAGATCGCTCTTGGCCATCACCATGTCCATGTTGGAGAGCAAGGTGCTGAAAAAAGGCCACTGCTTGAACATCTTTTGCAGCAGGGCCTTTTGTCCGGCCACGCCACCGGCGCCGTTGGCCTGCAAAAACGCTTGCACCGCCGAACCAAAGCCGTACCAGCCCGGGAGGGTCAAGCGGCATTGGCCCCAGCTGAAACCCCAGGGAATGGCGCGCAGGTCTTCGATGCGTTGGGTGGCTTTGCGCGAAGCGGGCCTAGAGCCGATGTTGAGTTCGGCGATTTCGCGGATCGGTGTGGCGGCAAAGAAATAGTCGGTGAAGCCCGGGGTCTCATAGACCAAGGCGCGGTAAGCCTCCATGCTCAAACGCGACAGGTCGGCCGCGGCGTTCAAAAACGCGGGGCTGGCGTTGCGCGTAGGTTGCAGCAAGGTGGCCTCCAAGGTCGCGGCGACCAAGGTTTCCAAATTGCGTCGGCCGATGTCGGGGTTGGCGTATTTGGAGCCGATCACCTCGCCCTGTTCGGTCAGGCGGATCTGGCCGCGCACCGTGCCGGGCGGCTGCGCCAAGATGGCTTGGTAGCTAGGGCCGCCGCCACGCCCGACCGTGCCGCCGCGGCCATGGAACATGCGCAGGGCAATCGGGTTGTGTTTGGGCGCTTGCGCGTTCATCTCGTCAAACAGTTGCACCAAGGCGGTCTCAGCTTGGTAGAGCGACCAGTTGCTGGTCAAGATGCCGCCGTCCTTGTTGCTGTCGGAGTAGCCCAGCATGACGTCTTGTTCGCCGTAACCATCGCTGTGGCCTCCGCGCACCATGGCCTGAATGCCGGGCAAGGCGTAGTACTCGCGCATGATGGTGGCCGATTGCGCCAAGTCCTCGATGGTCTCGAACAGCGGCACCACGATCAGGTCGGTGCGGGCATCTTCGCCGAGCAAACCGTGCATGAGGCCGGCTTCTTTTTGCAGCAAGAGCACCTCCAGCAGATCGCTCACGCTTTCGGTGTGGCTGATGATGCAGTGGCGAATGGCGTGGGGGCCGAGTTGTGCGCGACCCATGCGCGCCGCATCAAAAATCGCCAATTCACCCAATGTGTGGGTGCTGTAGGGTGCGTGCGGCACGCGCAGCGGGCGGGCATCGTTGAGTTGGAGCAGCAAGATCGCTCGTTTGTCGACCTCGCTCAAAGTGCTGTAGCTCGGATGCACGCGGGCCGAGGCCAACAGCTCTGCCACGACAGCTTCGTGTTGGTCGGAGCTTTGGCGCAGGTCCACGGTGGCCAAGTGAAAACCGAACACCTCGACCGATCGGATGAGCGAGCGCAAGCGCGTGGCGGCCAATGCTTCGCCGTGGTGAGCGCACAAAGACGCTTCGATGGTGCGCAGATCGGCCAAACAACATTCGGCACTGGGATACGGATTTTGTGGTGCGATGGCGTGGCGCGTGGCCTCACCACCGGTCAGCTCGGTGAGCGTGGCGGCCAAGCGGGCGTACATGCCCGTTAAAGCGCGGCGGTAAGGTTCGTCTTGGCGGTGTGCGTTGGTGTCGGGCGAGCGCTCGGCCAAGGACTGCATCTCGGGCGTGACGCTGCTGAGCATGGCCGACACCGACAATTCACTGCCCAAGTGGTGCAGCTCGGTCAGGTGGTGGCGAATGGCCATGTCGGCTTGGCTCTTCAGGGCCAACTGCAAAGTCTCGGCGGTGACATTGGGGTTGCCATCGCGATCGCCGCCAATCCATTGGCCCATGCGCAAAAACGGCGCCACGCGTTGCTGGCCCGACAGGCCCAAGTCTGCTTCCAAGTCGCCATACAAGCGGGGAATTTCGGGCAAGAACGTGCTTTGGTAGTGACTCAAGGAGTTGTTGATTTCATCGGCCACGGTCAATTTGGAGAAACGCAGCAAGCGGGTCTGCCAGAGTTGCGTGACGCGCGCTTCGATCAAAGCCTCGTTGCGCTTGAGCTCGCGCGGCAGCAACACCTCGCGCTCGGCCAACAAGCGGGCGATGGCACGCTCGGCGTCCAAAATGCTTTTGCGCTGCACCTCGGTGGGGTGGGCGGTGAGCACTGGGCTGATGTGGCTCTTGGCCAAGGTTTTGATGACGTGGGCTTTGTCGATGCTGGCCTCGCGCAGGCGCGACAGTGCCATCGCCAAGCTACCCGCTTGCAAATCCCCAGCGCGTTCGTGCACGGCGCGGCGGCGGATGTGGTGGCGGTCTTCGGCCAAATTGGCCAAGTGACTGAAGTAGGTGAAGGCGCGGATCACGCTGACCGCTTGGTCGCTGGGCAAGGCCTTGAGGAGTTTTTTCAGTTCCAGGTCGGCACTCTCGTCGGCGTCTCGGCGAAAGGCCACCGAGAGTTTTCGAATCTGTTCGATGCGCTCATAAGTTGTCTTGCCCTCTTGCTGACGAATCACATCGCCCAGAATACGGCCCAGCAGGCGGATGTCTTCGATCAGGGGTTGGTCTTTGTCGTTGCTGCGGGTGGGCATGGGAGCGTGGGGTGGCCAAAGTGGCGCCAAGGGTGTTGTCGAGCAGGGTTTGCCTCATGCTAGCATCACAAAACCCCCGATTCGTTACCGCCGGGTTACCAAATTCGGCCGCACAACATGAGTTCATCCACTGCCCTGCACCTGACCATTGCCACCCGCGAGAGCCGCTTGGCTTTGTGGCAGGCCGAACACGTCAAAGCCTTGCTCGAGGGCCTGGGCCACACCGTGACCCTCTTGGGCATGACCACCCAAGGCGATCAAATTTTGGACCGCAGCCTCTCCAAGGTGGGCGGCAAAGGTTTGTTCGTCAAAGAGTTGGAGCTGGCGCTCGAAGAAGGGCGGGCGGATCTCGCGGTGCATTCCCTCAAAGATGTGCCGATGGACCTACCGCCCGGCTTTGAGTTGGCCTGTGTGATGGAGCGCGAAGACCCGCGCGACGCTTGGGTGTCGCCGCACGCCGCGGGCTTGGCCGATTTGCCTCCCCAAGCCGTGGTGGGTACGTCCAGTTTGCGCCGCTTGGTGCTGTTGCGCGACGCCTTGAATGCGTTGGGCCGCCAAGACGTGCGCATCGAGCCTTTGCGCGGCAACCTCGACACGCGTTTGCGCAAACTCGATGAAGGCCAGTACCACGCCATCGTCTTGGCCGCCGCTGGTCTCAAACGCTTGGGTTTGTCTTCGCGCATCCGTCACATTTTCAGCGCCGAGGCCTCGCTGCCCGCCGCGGGCCAAGGTGCTTTGGGCATCGAAATTTGCACCGGTCGCGACGACGTGACACAAGCCTTGGCGCCCTTGGTGCACCTGCCTTCGTGGTTGCGCGTGGCGGCCGAGCGCACGGTTTCGCGCGCCATGGGCGGCAGCTGCTCCATGCCGCTGGCGGCCTACGCCGATTGGCAGACCCCAGGTGAGTTGCGCTTGGACGCTGCGTGGGGCGACCCTGAAGAAGCCAGCGCCATGGTGCGCGTGCACCAAAGCACCCAGGTTCAAACCTTGGCTCAAGCCGAGGCCTTGGGCTTGTCGGTGGCCAAGGCGTTGCGCGCGGGTGGCGCTCGGGGAGTTTGAGGGGGTGGAGCCGCGCCCGCTCTTGGTGGTGACGCGACCAGCCGAACAAGCGCAGGCTTGGGTCAGGGATTTGGCTGCCCATGGCATTGCAGCGGTTGCCTTGCCCCTCATCGACACCGTGGCACCCGAGGATGACCACGAATTGCGGCATTGGCGTGCCCATTGGCCGCAAGCCGATGCCTTGATGTTTGTGAGTGGGGCAGCTGTTCGCGCGTTTTTTGACACGCCACGACCAGCGTTGGTCATACCCGAGCCGAACACGCGTTTTTGGGCCCCAGGTCCTGGTACAGCGCAGGCTCTGGCCGATGCCTTGCCCCGATGGGGCCTCTCACCCACCCACATCGACTCACCCGCCAGCGATTCTGAGCAGTTCGATTCCGAAGCTTTGTGGGCCGTTGTAAAGGACCAAGTTCAGACCGGCCACTGCATGGTTGTCGTTGGCGGCGGCAGTGGACGCGATTGGTTGGCGCAGCGCTGTGAAGCCGCCGGTGGTTCGGTCCACCGTTGCGAGGCCTATGCGCGCCAAGCCCCCATACCCACCCCAGCGTGGCGAGCACAGCTCTTGCATGTGCAGCAAGCCAACAGCGTTTGGCTCTTCAGCAGCTCCCAAGCCATCGAGCACCTGCAAGCCATGGCTCCCGAGACCGATTGGTCGTTGAGCAGCGCCGTGGTCACCCACCCCCGCATTGGGCAAGCCGCTGAGGCCGCGGGTTTTGGCCGTGTCTGCATGAGCCGACCGACCTTGGCGGATGTGATCCAGACCCTAGAATCCATGGATCATGACCGATAACACCGACCCCGCGATCAGCGCCCCCTCTCCCGATGCATGGATGCGAGTCGCGTCCGAGCGGCAAACCGCTTGGCGGGTCTTGAGCGCAGCGGCGGTCTTGTTGGCCACGGTGGGCTTGGTCGTGGCTGTCCTGTTGTGGCAGCGTTTGAATTTGACCCAGCAAGAACTCTCCAAGCGCAGCCAAGACGCGGGTGTGCAAGCCGGTCAAGCGCGCAGCATGGCCGAGCAAAGCCAACAAGTGACCCAAACCTTGCAAGCCCGATTGACCTTGGCCGAAGCCCGTTTGTCTGAGGTCAGCTTGCAGCGTTCACAGCTCGACGAACTGATGGCAAGTTTGACCCGCTCTCGTGACGACACCTTGGTGCACGACCTGAGCTCCAACCTGCGTTTGGCCCACCAGCAAGCCCAACTCACCGGAAGTTTGGCGCCCTTGGTGGCGGCTTTGCAGTCGGCCGATGAGCGCATCGCCCGAGCTGCCCAGCCCCGACTCAACCCGGTGCAGCGCGCCATTGCCCGCGATTTGGAGCGTTTGCAATTGGCGCCCTTGAACGATGTCACGGCCGCGCTCATGCGCATCGATGAGCTCAGCCGCCAAGTTGACGACTGGCCTTTGATCAATGCACAGGCCTTGGCGTTGCCCTTGTCTGAACCTTTGCGACTGGCCAGTGCACCCCAAGGTGTTGAGCCCGCCGCGGGCTGGCTGTCTTCCATGGAACACTGGTGGACCGGTGGTTGGCAGTGGTTGTGGCAGCACGCCCGTTCACAGTTTGAAAGTTTGGTTCGCATCAGCCGCATCGAATCACCCGAGGCGGCCTTGATGGCACCCGACCAAGCCTACTTCTTAAGAGAAAACATCAAGCTTCGCTTGCTCAACGCGCGCTTGGCCCTGATGGCTCGCCACAGCGATGTGGTGAAAGCCGATCTGCAAATGGTGCAAATCTTGTTGCAGCGTTATTTCCGCAACGATGCGCCGGCCGTGCAGGAAGCCATCGAGGTGGTCAGTCGGGTGGCCGAGCAGGTGGGTGACACCGAGGTGCCCCGGCCCGACGAGACTTGGACCGCATTGGCCAAAGCCGCAGGGGGCCAATGATGCTCAAAAAAGCCACGGCACGTTCCATTTTTTGGTTGCTTGCTTTGGCGGCTGCGGCCGTGGCCTTGGCTTTGTTGGTCGGCCGCAACCACGCCATGGTCACGGTTTTTTGGGCACCCTACCGATTGGACTTGTCGTTCAATTTGCTCTTGTTTTTGACCGTCGTGGCTTTTGTGTTGATGCACTTGACTTTGCGTGGCTTGGCCACATTGCGTGCGTTACCCGAAAAAGCCTCGCGATGGCGCGCCGTACAAATCGAGCGAACGATTGCCAACGACCTGCTTGACGCTTTGGCCCAACTCAATGCAGGTCGGTTTTTGCGGGCCAAAGCATCGG
>JBEDCE010000078.1:0-8289 GCA_041176905.1 Pseudomonadota bacterium | reverse complement strand
CACGCCCAATTGCTTGAGTTTGCGGTAGAGGTGCGTGCGCTCCAAACCGGTCTTGTCGGCCACGCGGGTCATGGAGCCCTGTTCTTTGACCAAGTGGTATTCGAAATAGGCTTTTTCAAAGCCGTCTCTCACCTCACGCAAGGGGCCTTCAAGGTTGAAGGCTTGCTGAGCTTGCGGGCCCAGGTCCACCCGGGGCTGGGCCGCCATGTGGCCGCCCGTCATGGCTTGTTCAATGGTCAAGCCGTTGCTCAAAGGGGCCAAGGAGGCGCCTGCGCCTTGGCTCTCGGCAACAGCTTTGATGTGTGCTTTGCTCAAACCTTTTTCAACGGCTTTGAGCAACTTTTGCATGGTGATGGGCTTTTCCAAGAAGTCCAAGGCGCCGATGCGCGTGGCTTCTGCGGCGGTCTCAACCGTGGCATGGCCGCTCATCATGATCACGGGCATGTTGAGTTGCCCCGTACTGGCCCATTCTTTGAGGAGGGTGACGCCATCGGTGTCCGGCATCCAGATGTCCAAGAGCACCAGGTCCGGTCGGTATTGCGTTCGGGCAAGGCGCGCTTGCGCCGCGTTTTCGGCCAGCTCCACAGCATGACCTTCGTCGTTCAAGATTTCGGAGAGCAAATCCCGTATGCCCAGCTCGTCATCCACCACCAAAATGTTTGCCATGATGTCCTTCGCCTCCTGCCCTGTTTCTGCTTTGTTATTTCGCCACAACGAATGATAACGACACTTTAGCTCCCAGCACTTTGCCATGTTTTTCAGTGTTACCGACTTGGATTTTGCCGCCGTGCTCTTCCATGATTTTTTGAACCACCGCCAAGCCAAGCCCCGTGCCTTTGGGCTTTGTGGTGACGTAAGGCTCAAACGCGCGTTTCACGATCGATTCCTCAAAACCACCGCCGTTGTCGGTCACATCCAAGCAAACCCAAGGCCCCGATCCAGGCCAACGGGTGCTCACCTTGACCAAAGGTATGTTGACCTGGGCGCACGCGTCTTGGGCATTTTGAATCACGTTGTGCAGCACCTGCCGCAGCTGTTGGGCATCGGCCGAAACGAGAGGAATATCTTCACCAAGATCAAAGAGCACCGGTACTTCGCTGTTTTCATAAAGGCTGGCCATGTCGCGCAACCATGGGTTCAGGGCCAAAGGGGCCAACTCGGCCGATGGCAGGCGGCCGTAGTCGCGAAACTCGTTGACCATGTGCTTCATGGCATCGACCTGTTCCACGATCGTGCGTACCGACTTGCTCAACAGGGCCTGTCCCGTCTCGGGGAGTTGCGGCGCCAGTTTGATGGCCATGCGTTCGGCCGCGAGCTGAATCGGCGTGAGCGGGTTTTTGATTTCATGGGCCAAGCGTCGTGCCACTTCCCCCCACGCTTTGGAGCGTTGGGCCGAGACCATGTCGGTGACATCGTCGAGCACCAACAACCAATCGCCATGGGGCAAGCCGGCACCCCGCGCCACCAAGGTCCGGTTGCCCACGCCTGCGGTGTTGTGCTCATTCACATCGCCCAGCTCGAACGTGTGTTGCCAATGCCGCCCTGCACCAAGGTCGTGGGCGGCATTTTGGGCCTGAAAACGCTTTTGTACCTCAGCACCGAAACCGCCCAAACCCGGTACGTCGCTCAAGGCTCTTCCCTGGTAAGCCTTGAGTGAGGTATGCAGCAAGGTGTCTGCGCCAGGGTTGGCGCTTTGCAGCGTGCCATCTTCGCGCAAGACCACCACCCCCGAGGTGAGGTTGTCCAAAATCGTTTGCACCTGGGCGCGAGCCGCGTCGAGTTCCGACATGCTGTGGTTGGCGTCGGCACGTGCTTGGGCCAAGTCGTCGGTCATGCGCGCAAAGGTGCGCGTGAGACCGCCAAGTTCGTCGCGGTTTGCCAAGGCTTGCTTGGGGCTGAGGTTACCGGCCGCGACCTCTCGCATGCCCTCGGCCAGCACCAGCAGAGGCCGCAGCAGCTGGTTGCCCAAGACCACCGCCAACACCACCGCGCCAAACACCGCCAAGAACAGGGCCAAGGTGAGTGTGCCGATGTACATGCGGCGCAAACCGTCACGCCCCAGCGCCCGCTCTTGGTATTCGCGGTTGGCGGATTGAACCGCCAAAGCATCGGCCACCAACACATCGGGCAGGGGACTGACGATTTGCAAAAACCGCGGTGACAAGCCCATCGAGATTCGCGCTGGCTCCACCACGGTCAGCACCTGCATGCGCCCCGAAGCAGCACCGCCACCGCTGACCACAGCTTGCGCATCGTCCAATCCCTCGACGTTGACCAAGACGCCTTGCTCTCGCACCATGCGAAGCGACGCTGCACTGGGTCGCTCGGGGTTGAGGGCGAAGCGTGAGCTGCCCGCACTGCCGATGAGCGTGCCATTGTTGTCCCACAGCACCACATCGGTCGCACCCAAGCGCTCACGCCAGTTCTCCAGCGTGAGCCCGATGGAGCGCTCTGGCACGCTGGCCAATTCGTTGGCCGCGACACGGGCCTGTTGTCTGAGGTCTTTGCTCAGCACATTGAGGGTCGTGCGCCCCAAGTTCAAGCCGGCGGCCAAGGCCGACTCAACACGGACGTCAAACCAACTCTCGATGGAGCGTGAGACGAACTGGTACGACACGGTATAAATCAAGAGGCCTGGTAGCAAGCCGACCACGGCAAACACCGCCGCGATTTTGAGCAGCAAGCGGCTGCCGAATTTGCCTTGGTACAAGCGCACACCCAGTCGCACGCTGAACCACGCGATGACCAAGAGCAACATGGCCGCCACCGCGAGGTTGACACGGAACAGCGCTGCGTAGTTGGCGTCGTACACGCCCCGGTTGCCAGTGGCCAAGGTCAGCAAGAACAACAAGACCAGTCCCGCGCCGACCATGGCCACACCCATGACCAACAAACTCCAGCGCAAGGTTTTCGTGGAACGCCATGGGCTTTTATTGACCATGGCGCGACTCCAAGGTCATGCCCACCGCGGGCACCGGTAAGCGGTAACTGCGCTCCAGCACCCAGTCGGCTTGGTTGCCCAACCCGATTTGAAACGGCCTAGGCAACAAGCCCAAGTCCATGGTCAAGTTCACCGTTAACCAAGCACCTTGCTTGGGCAGGTCTGCGTGGTTGGCCACCGGCCAATTGACCATGCGGCCCACAGCGGCCCACGCTTCGTCTAAAGTCGGGTGGTTTTGGTGGACGGCGTTGCGCCACCCGCCGGCTGGCGTGGCCTCGTTGGACCAACTCAAACGCCAATGGCCTGAAAGTGCTTGGTAGGCCAAGCGCAGGGTGCGCACGGCGCGGCTGTGCGTTCTGTCGTTCCAGTAGTACCAGCGCGGACTTTGCACCTCGGCACTCCACACAAAGTACAAGGGCACACCCTTGTTCAAGGCCTCTTGAATCGAGTTTGACAAAGGCTCACTGACCCGGGTGCTCAGCAACAAATGCTCGGCGGTGTGCTCCACCACCACGCCCGAGGGCAATGGGTTTTGTGCGTGTGCCAATCCCATCACACCGGACGACAACAGACACAAGGCCAATACGCCCATTAAGCGGCGGCGCCACGGGTCTGGCACGTCAGGCGCGTGCTTTGTCGAGTCGTGCGTAGAAAAATCCATCGTGCCCACCAAGGGGGTTGTCATTGAACTCGCCACCAGACGCAGCTGCACCGGGGAGCAAGTGGCCCAAGTTCGGTTGTAACACGGCGTCGGGGTGGTCTTTCACAAAGCGCTTCATTTGGTCTTCGCCTTCGGCTTTGAAAACCGAGCAGGTGGCGTACAAGAGCCGACCACCGGGCTTGACCAAAGGCCAAAGGGCTTTGAGCAATCGGCGCTGGGTCGCCACCAGCTGCTGAACGTCGCTGTCGCGGCGCAGCCAGCGCACGTCGGGGTGACGCCGAACGATGCCCGAGGCGGTGCACGGCGCGTCCAACAAAATGGCGTCAAAGGCTTGCCCGTCCCACCAAGACGCCACATCGGCAGCATCGGCCGCCCGCACCTCGGCATGCAGGCCCAAGCGCAACAGGTTGGCGCTCACGCGCTCGGCCCGCTCGGGGTCCACATCCAAGGCCAACATCTGCACATCGGCTCGCTCCAACACGTCAGCGGTTTTGCCACCGGGCGCGGCGCAGGCGTCGAGCACGCGCACACCCGCTGAGCCGTCCAAGCCTTGGAGCAACAAGCGCCCACTCCACTGGGCTGCAGCGTCTTGCACCGAGCAATCGCCTTGCTCAAAACCCGGGATGCGCTGGACTGGTAGAGCGCTGGCCAAGACCAGGCCGTGATCGGCAAACGGTGTGCTGTCCACGCCTTGCGCTGACAAGGCCGCTTGTAATTGGGCGGGGGTCGTGCGGCGAGGGTTGACGCGCAAGGCCATGGGCGCGGCCTGGTTGTTGGCTGCCAAGATTGCGCGCCAGTGCTCGGGGTGGTCTTGCTGCAATCGCTCGATCCACCACAGCGGGTGGTTGTGCTGGGCCACCAGGTCGTGGGCCACTTCGTCCATCAGGTCATCGCGTTCTCGCAAAAAGCGCCGCAAGCAAGCATTCAAAAACGAAGCGGTTCGCATCAACTTGGGATCGGCCTTGGCCGCTTGAACGGCTTGGTTGACCACGGTGTGCTCGGCATACGCCACACCAGAGGCCCATGGGGGCGGCACCCCCTCGGGTGTGCTGCTGGGCAACAACAACGCCAAGGCGCTGTGCATCAAGGCCAAGGCAGCAGGTGCGGGGGCACGGTCGGCCAAGAGCCGAGCAACGGCGGCGACCATGCCCAAGTGACGCAAGACGTGAAAGGTCAGGGCTTGCACGCCAGGGCGCAAATGCCCATCCACCTTGGGCAAAACATCGCTGAGCGATTGTCCTTGCTGCACGGCCAACACGCAACGCGCGGTGGCTTGCAGTTGGGTGGACAAAGGCACGGGGGCTGCGGTCATGCGACTCCTTGATAACCAGAAAAAATGCCCCGGGCCGTGAGGCCAGGGGCATGGAGCGGGCTCAGCACCAACGGCGTGGCGCCCAGCGGGCTTTACTCAGCGGACTCGCTGGTGTTGGCGGCATCGGCCTCGCTTTCGCTGGCGGCTTGATCAGCCGCCAAGGACAAAGCGTCGGCTTCTGCAATGGCGCGACGCTCTTCGTCGTCCATCTTCTCGCGCACCTTACGGGCTTCGTGGTACGCCATGCCGGTACCGGCGGGGATCAAACGACCCACGATGACGTTTTCCTTCAAGCCGCGCAGCTCGTCGCGCTTGCCCATGATGGCCGCTTCGGTCAACACGCGGGTGGTTTCCTGGAAGGAAGCCGCGGAGATGAACGAGTCGGTCGACAGGGAAGCCTTGGTGATACCCAACAAGATGTTGCTGTAGACCGCAGGCAATTTGCCATCGGCACGCAGCGCGTCGTTGGTGTTGAGGATCTCTGAGCGCTCGATCTGTTCACCGGCAATGTAGGTGGAGTCACCGACGCTGTCGACGATCACGCGGCGCAGCATCTGGCGCACGATCACTTCGATGTGTTTGTCGTTGATCTTCACGCCTTGCAAGCGGTAGACGTCCTGCACTTCGTCGACGATGTAGCGCGAGAGTTCCTCGATGCCCAATAGGCGCAAGATGTCTTGTGGGTCGGCGGGGCCGTCCACGATGCTCTCGCCCTTGTTAACCACTTGGCCTTCGTGCACCAAGATGTTCTTCTCTTTGGGGATAAGTTCGTCCCACACCTTGCCATCGGGATCGGTGATCTGCAAGCGCACTTTGCCTTTGGTCTCTTTACCGAAGGACACGGTGCCGGTGATCTCGGCCAACATGCCCTTGTCTTTGGGGCTGCGGGCTTCGAACAGTTCGGCCACACGCGGCAAACCGCCGGTGATGTCTCGGGTCTTTTGACCTTCGATGGGGATACGGGCCAGCACCTCGCCAGGGCCCACTTCTTGGCCGTCGCGCACCTGAAGCAGCGCACCGATGGGGAAGCCGATCGTCACCGAGTGGTCGGTGCCAGGGATCTTGACTTCGGCACCCGAGGCGTCGATCAGTTTGACCTGAGGGCGAATGACCTTGGTCGCGCCGCGGCGCTTGGGGTCGATCACCACCAGGGTGGACAAACCGGTGACGTCGTCGACCTGCTTGGCCACGGTCATGCCCTCTTCCACGTTCTCGAAACGCACCTGACCGGCGAATTCCGTGATGATGGGGCGGGTCAATGGGTCCCAGTTGGCCAAGATCGTGCCAGCCTTGATGGTCTGGTCGGCCTTGATGGTGAGGATGGCACCGTAAGGGACTTTGTGGCGCTCGCGCTCGCGGCCGTGTTCGTCTTGAATAACGATCTCGCCAGAGCGGGAGATCACCACCAAGTCACCCTTGGAGTTGGTCACGTAGCGCATCGTGGCGTTGAAGCCGATGATGCCGTTGGACTTGGCTTCCACGCTGGAGGCGATGGCGGCGCGTGAAGCGGCACCACCGATGTGGAAGGTGCGCATGGTCAGCTGCGTGCCTGGCTCGCCGATGGACTGGGCGGCAATGACGCCGACCGCTTCACCGATGTTGACCAAACCGCCGCGACCCAGGTCACGGCCGTAGCACTTGGCGCAAATGCCGAAACGGGTTTCGCAAGTCAGGGCGGTGCGGACTTTGATTTCGTCCACGGCCGCCACTTCCAACTCGTCGAGCATGTCTTCGTCCAACAAAACACCGGCAGGCAAAAGCACCGCGCGGGTTTCGGGGTGGATGACTTCATCGGCCGTGGTGCGACCCAAGACGCGATCGCGCAAGGATTCAATGACCTCACCACCCTCAACGATGGCGCGCATCAGCGTGCCGTTGCTGGTGCCGCAATCGACTTGGTTGACCACCAAGTCTTGCGTCACGTCCACCAAGCGACGTGTCAGGTAACCCGAGTTGGCGGTCTTCAACGCCGTGTCGGCCAAGCCTTTACGCGCACCGTGGGTCGAGATGAAGTACTGCAACACGTTGAGGCCTTCACGGAAGTTCGCCGTGATGGGGGTCTCGATGATGGAGCCGTCTGGCTTGGCCATCAGACCGCGCATACCGGCGAGCTGACGGATCTGCGCGGCAGAACCACGAGCACCGGAGTCGGCCATCATGTAGATGGAGTTGAACGACTCTTGGTCCACTTCCTTGCCGTGACGGTCGATGGTCTTTTCTTTGGCCAACTGGGCCATCATGACCTTGGAGACTTCGTCACCGGCCTTGCCCCAAATGTCCACCACCTTGTTGTAGCGCTCGCCGGAAGTCACCAAACCCGAAGCGTATTGCTGGGCAATTTCCTTGACCTCTTTTTCGGCACGCTCGATGATGGTTTGCTTTTCCTTGGGCACCAACATGTCGTCCACCGCGATCGAGATACCGGCGCGGGTGGCCAAACGGAAGCCGTTTTGCAACAGCTTGTCGGCGAACACGACGGTTTCTTTCAGGCCACACTTGCGGAACGAGGTGTTGATCAGGCGTGAAATCTCTTTCTTTTTCAAGGGCTTGTTGAGCACCGAGAAAGGCAGGCCCTTGGGCAAGATTTCGGACAACAAAGCGCGGCCGACGGTGGTGTCGAACAGCTTGGTCTCAGCCACGAATTCACCCGTGGCTTTGTCCAAGGTGTGCTCGGTCAAACGCACGCTGATCAGGCTCGTGACTTCCACGACGCCAGCGTCCAAGGCGCGCTGCACCTCGAGCATGTCGGCAAACACCATGCCCTCGCCTTTGCCGTTGGTCTTTTCACGGGTCGTGTAGTACAGACCCAAGACCACGTCTTGCGAAGGAACGATAGAAGGCTCGCCGTTGGCGGGGAAGAGCACGTTGTTGGAGGCCAGCATCAGGGTGCGGGCTTCCATCTGGGCTTCCACCGACAAAGGCACGTGAACGGCCATCTGGTCACCGTCGAAGTCGGCGTTGAAGGCCGCGCAAACGAGGGGGTGCAACTGAATGGCTTTGCCTTCAATCAAGATGGGTTCGAACGCTTGGATGCCCAAGCGGTGCAGCGTGGGCGCACGGTTCAAGAGCACGGGGTGCTCTTTGATGACCTCTTCCAAGATGTCCCACACCACTGGCGTGCCGGCTTCGACTTCCTTCTTCGCCGCCTTGATGGTGGTGGCGATGCCCATGGCTTCCAGGCGCGAGAAGATGAAAGGCTTGAACAATTCCAAGGCCATCAACTTGGGCAAACCGCACTGGTGCAGTTTGAGGGTTGGGCCCACGGTGATCACGGAACGACCGGAGTAGTCCACGCGCTTGCCCAGCAAGTTCTGACGGAAACGACCGCTCTTGCCTTTGATCATGTCGGCCAAAGACTTCAAGGCGCGCTTGTTG
>JBEDCE010000077.1:0-8293 GCA_041176905.1 Pseudomonadota bacterium | reverse complement strand
TGTCGGTGGGGGTCATGGGGCTCCTGGGGGGATGGAATCCGTGGCCGCCGGGTCGGTCGCTTCGCTGTCGGATGAAAGAGGGGGGGTACCGTCGGTGGGCGCAGCGGCCTCGGGCGCAAACAAATCGGCCGCATCGAGCCTGGCGGACAAAGCTTCAAAGTCCAAGCGCTCCAAAGCCGACTCTTGCACATCGTTGCCGTCCAAGGCGGGAAGTTGGTCCAAAGAGGCCAAACCCAGATCGTCCAGAAACTGGCGCGTCGTGGCGTACAAAGCGGGTCGTCCCACGGTCTCGCGGTGGCCAATGACCTCCACCCAGCCGCGGTCTTCGAGCTGCTTGAGCAAGACCGAGTTGATGGTGACGCCACGGATGTCTTCCATGTCGCCGCGCGTCACGGGCTGGCGGTAGGCGATGATGGCCAAGGTTTCCAAGGTGGCTCGGGTATAACGAGGTGGCTTCTCGGGGTGCAATCGGTCCAAAAAGGGGCGCATGTCGGGGCGGCTTTGGAAGCGCCAACCGGAGGCGATGCAAACCAACTCCACGCCACGCGACGTCCAGTCGAGTTGCAACTCGGCCAACAAGGTTTTGAGGGTATCGGCTGAGAGCTGGTCTTCGAACAAGGCACCCATCTCCCGCACGCTAAGCGCTTGGGGGGCACAGATCAAGGCCGTCTCCAGGATACGCTTGGCATCCGCGGTGTTCATCGCTGTGGTTCGTCGTGCAAGTGTGAGGTTCGGCCCAGGGCCGAGAGAAATTGGGTTCACCCGCCAACAGCGGGGACCTGCGGGGGCCGAGGGACATGGCCCAAGCCCGTCAACGGCGCTCAGGGGAGCGGCGCGTTGGTGCCCCCATTGTAATGGAGCCCCGCCTCGGCCACCGCAGCCAAGAAATCGCTGGGGGGCTCGGCCAAAAAAGCCAAGGGCTGACCGCCAACCGGGTGCAAGAATCGCAACTCGCGTGCATGCAAGGCTTGGCGCTGCAGCCCCCACATCACACGCCCGCCATAGACCGTGTCGCCGACCAAGGGGTGGCCCAACCACGCCAAGTGAACCCGAATTTGGTGTGTGCGCCCCGTGTGCAATTTGCACTTGACCAAGGTGGCTTGTGCGCTACCGTCCAAGCGGTGGACCGAGGTCTGCGCTGGCTTGGCTCCACTGCCCTCGCCCGAGACCACCGCCATGCGCAAACGGTTGCGGCTGTCGCGTCCAATGGCTTGATCCACCGTGAGATTCAGGGGTGAGCGCCACAGGCCGTGGGCCAAAGCCACGTACTCGCGCTGCACATCACGCGCCGCAATCGCCTGCACCAAGGCATCCATGGCGGGGCGACTTTTGGCCACCATCATCAGGCCCGAGGTGTCTTTGTCCAATCGGTGCACGATGCCCGCGCGCGGCAAGTGGCTCGCGCCCGCGTGCCAAGCCAAGAGCCCGTTGAGCAAGGTGCCGGTCCAGTGGCCCGCCGCAGGGTGCACCACCAAGCCCGCGGGCTTGACGATGACCATCAGGTGTTCGTCTTCAAAGACGACATCGAGCGCCATGGGCTCGGCTTTGAAGGCTTGGGTTTGCTGGGTCGGGCGCAACTGCACGGTGAGCGCATCGCCCACCGTGACCTTGGCCGAGGCTTTGCCCGCCGTGGCGCCGCGCCACTGCACCGCACCCTCCTCCAGCAACTGCTGCAAGTAGGAGCGCGAAAACTCGGGCACCAATTCAGCCAAGGCACGGTCGATGCGCCAGCCGTGCATCGACACGGGAATTTGCAGCGGCCGGTTTTCAATCGCCTCGCTCGCGCCGTCCCAGGCCGCATCGGTTTCGTCGTCTGCTGGGGGCGTCGATATAATTTGCTCAGCCAACTTGGGTTGTCCTGTTTCTAAAGGTGTGCGTACTGTGCGTTTATCCCAATTATCGACGCTGCGTTTGACGCTGCTCCTCACCGCCGGGTTTTTGACCGCTTGCAGCACCACGACCATCGATCCCACGGTGGGTTGGACACCCGAACGAATTTACGCCGAGGCCTTGGACGAACGGGCCGCTGGTAACACCGACAAAGCCGTCCAATATTTCGAAAAGCTCGAAGGCCGCGCCGCCGGCACGCCCTTGGCGCAACAGGCCCAGCTCGACAAGGCTTACACGCATTACAAAGTCGGCGAGTTGCCCCAAGCGCAAGTCGCGCTCGACCGGTTCATGCGCTTACACCCCGCCAGCCCGGCCATGGACTACGCGCTCTACCTCAAAGGTCTGGTCACCTTCAATGACAACCTGGGCTTCTTGGGCGCTTTGTCGCAGCAAGACCTGTCCGAGCGCGACCAAAAAGCCGCCAAGGACTCGTTCGAGTCCTTTCGACAGCTCATCAGCCGTTTCCCCCAATCCAAATACTCGCCCGACGCGCGCACCCGGTTGACGCACATCGTCAACTCGCTGTCACAGTACGAGGTGCACGTGGCGCGTTACTACCACCGCCGTGGCGCTCACGTAGCGGCCATCAACCGCGCTCAAACTGCCCTCACCGACTACCCCGGCACGCCAGCCTTGGAAGAGGCGCTGCACCTGTTGGTGTCGTCTTACGACGCCTTGGGCATGAACGACCTGCGCAACGACGCGCGACGCGTGTTGAGTGCGAGCTACCCCAACTCACGCTTCCTGCGCTGAGCGAAACTGGCTCAGGCCTGTCCCAGATCGCGCAGAGGGTGGTCCTGCGCCAACCACGGACTGACAAAAAACGGCGTCAACATGGCCTCGCTCACGTCTTCCCAACGCTGGGGTTGCCAACGCGGCGCGTGGTCTTTGTCCACCACCAGGGCCCGTATGCCCTCCACGGTTTCGCTGCTCGCGCCCTTGCGCTGCAAATGACGCGTGTCAAAACAGTGCGCCACCATGTCGCGTTCCATGCGCAGCGCATCGGCCAAACCCATGCTGCGCGCTCGGCGGATCTGCGCCCACACGACCCGCAACATCAGGGGCGAGCGCTGACGCAAAGCGGCCAGCGTCGCCTGTGACCATGCGTTGTTGAGGGCCTGCAAAGCCGCCGTGGCGTCGTCCCAAGTGGCCGCACCAAACACCGCGTTGATGTCCGCCATGGGCAAAGTGGCCGCTGCACCGTGGCGTTGTTCGTGCGAGCGGCACCAGTGCACCACCGCCGCCCCGTTCTCAAACGGGGTCTGCGCCAAGCTCTCCCACAAGCCAGGCAAACGGACCGACTCCACCACGCCGTCGGCCAAGCCCACGGCCAGCGCGTCGGCCGCCCCCACAGATTGACCGGTCAGCCCCAGGTACTCACCCACATGGCCTGGGCAACGGCTCAAGAAATAGCCCCCACCCACATCGGGAAACAAACCGATCATCGTCTCGGGCATGGCCAAGCGGCTGCGCTCGGTGGCCAAGCGCAGGCTCGCCCCTTGCGCCAAGCCCATGCCCCCACCCATGACGATGCCGTCCATGAAGGCGATCACCGGTTTGGGGTAGGTGTGGATCAGGTGGTTGAGTCGGTACTCTTCGGTGAAAAAGTGCCCGAGATCGGGGTCGTCGGCCAACGCCGCTTGGTGGAAAAACCGGATGTCGCCGCCCGCGCAAAAGGCACCGAACGGGCCAGCTTTGCCCTGCCCGCGCAAGGCCACAGCCAATACCGCCGGGTCCTCACGCCAAGCCAAGAGGGCTTGTGTGAGCGCGCGCACCATGTCCAAAGACAAGGCATTGAGGGATTGGGGGCGGTTGAGTGTGAGGCAGGCCACACGCCCACGCAGCTCAGGCAAAACGGTGTCGGTCATGTTGAATCTCCTGGGCCCATCATCGCCCAGTTTGGGGGCTCAGTCGCGCGCAGCGTCAGGCGGGTGTTTGGCGTTCACGCCAACCCAAGGCCTCGTTGAGCACCAAAGCCAAAATCACCAAACCGCCACCGACCAAGACCTCGTTGGAAGGCACCTCGTTGACAAACGCCCAGGTCAAAGCAATGCCAAATATCACCTCCAACAAGCCCAGCAGCGAGACCTCAGCGGCCTTGAGCGCCCGGGCGCACACCACCGACAAGGTGCAAGGCACGGACAACTGCAACCAACCCAGCATCGCCAACCACGCCACGTCGCTGGCGCTGGCCGTGCCGGGCAAGGCCAGGGGCAAGGTGTACAAGGTGGACAAGATCGCGCCGAGCAACACCGCGGGCACCAAGTCGATGCGCTCGCCTTTGTGCTGCACGCGCTGAACCGCGGTCCAATTGATCGCGCCCGCCAAGGGCACACACAAAGCCAAACCCGAGCCGATGAGCAGGTCACCGATCGGCGTTTGCGGGTCGGCCATGGCCGACCAAAACTGGCTGCCGTACATGTACACAATACCCATGGCCGCCACCACGATCGTCAGCCACGTGCGGTTGGCCAAACGCTGCCCCAGAACCACGCGCGCCAGCAAAGCGGTCAACAAAGGCCCCACGGCCATGAGGATCAACACATTGGCCACACTGGTGAAACCCAAAGCCAGCATGAAGGCGGTGAACATCACCGACCAACACACCCCCGAGAGCCAAAACGTGCGGGATTCGGGCAGAAAACCCCAATGACGATGCAAGACCTCGCCCCAAGCCGATCGGGTGCTGTGCGTAAGTGGTGGGATCTGGGGGGCTTGGCGTCGCGACCAGGCCCGCCACAGCGGCAACATCCACATCAAGGACAGCACCGTGAAAGCGCTGCGGTAGAAGGTCACCTCAAAACGACCGGCCGATTCCAGCACGCGCGAGACCACGCCCGCAACAGACCACAAGAGCGTGACCCCGACCATCAAGAAGACGGCCTGGGTGTGGGTGAGGCGACCTGGGGTCATCAGCTGCGGCTGGCGCGCTTGCGGTCGTGTTCCGACAGGTAACGCTTGCGCAGGCGCACGCTCTTGGGCGTGATTTCCACCAACTCGTCGTCCTCGATGAATTCCACGCCGTATTCCAGCGTGAGTTCGATCGGGGGCGTGATCTTGATCGCGTCTTCCTTGCCCGAGACGCGGAAGTTGGTCAACTGCTTGGTGCGCGTGGCATTGACGACCAAGTCGTTGTCGCGGTTGTGGATGCCCACGATCATGCCTTCGTACACCGGGTCGTTGGGTTTGACGAACATGCGGCCACGGTCGTCGAGCTTACCCAAGGCGTAGGTGAAGATTTCACCGTCGTCCATGGAGATCAGCACACCGTTTTTGCGGCTGGCGATCTCGCCTTTGTGCGGCTCGTAGCTGTCGAAGATGTTGGAAATCAAGCCAGAGCCACGCGTCAAGTTCAAGAACTCGTTGGTGAAACCGATCAAGCCACGCGCGGGGATGCGGTACTCCAAACGCACACGGCCTTTACCGTCCGGCACCATATTGGCCAGTTCACCCTTGCGCTCGCCCAAAGCTTGCATCACGCCGCCTTGGTGCTGCTCTTCGATGTCGGCGGTGACCAACTCGATGGGTTCGCACTTCTCGCCATTGATCTCGCGGAACACCACGCGGGGCTTGGAGACCGCCAGTTCGTAGCCTTCACGGCGCATGTTTTCCAACAGGATGGTCAGGTGCAATTCGCCGCGGCCCATGACTTCGAAAATGCCGTCTTCGTCGGTTTCACGCACGCGCAAAGCGACGTTCGATTGCAACTCTTTTTGTAGTCGGTCCCAAATTTGGCGGCTGGTGACGAACTTACCTTCGCGACCGGCCAAGGGGCTGGTGTTGACGCAGAAGTTCATGGTCAGCGTGGGCTCGTCCACCTTGAGCATGGGCAAAGGAGCCGGGTTGAGCGGGTCGGTCACGGTCACGCCAATGCCGATGTCGGTGATGCCGTTGATCAGCACGATGTCGCCGGGACCGGCTTCGGTGGCTTGCACACGGTCCAAGCCTTGGAAGGTCAAGACTTGGTTGATGCGGCCTTTGACCGATTTGCCGTCGGTGCCTTCCATGACCAAGACGTCCATGTTGGGCTTGATCGTGCCTTGGCTGATGCGGCCCACGCCGATACGGCCAACAAAGGTCGAGAAGTCCAGCGCAGAGATTTGCAATTGCAAGGGAGCGGCGGGGTCGCCATTTTGTGCCGGCACGTGCTTGAGCACGGTGCTGAACAGGGCCGACATGTCGGGGCCCCACTGCTCACCGGCGGGGCCTTCTTCCAACGACGTCCAGCCGTTGATGCCCGAGGCGTACACCACTGGGAATTCCAACTGCTCATCGGTGGCGCCCAGGTTGGCGAACAGGTCAAAGGCTTCATTGATCACTTGGGTGGGGTTGGAGCCGGGCTTGTCGACCTTGTTGACCACCACGATGGGTTTCAGGCCCAAGGCCAAGGCCTTCTTGGTCACGAAGCGCGTTTGCGGCATGGGGCCTTCTTGCGCGTCGATCAACAGCACCACGCCGTCGACCATCGACAACGCGCGCTCAACCTCGCCACCGAAGTCCGCGTGGCCGGGGGTGTCGACGATATTGATGTGGGTGCCTTCCCAGCTCACGGCGCAGTTCTTGGCCAGAATGGTGATGCCACGCTCGCGTTCGATGGCGTTGTTGTCCATCACGGTGTCCACGACTTTTTCGTGCTCGGCGAAGGTGCCCGACTGGCGCAGCAGCTGGTCCACCATGGTGGTTTTGCCGTGGTCAACGTGGGCGATGATGGCGATGTTGCGGATTTGTTTCGTCATGTTGCGGTTTCCTGGATTTGCTGGATTTCGATGGGGCTCAGCAGCCGCCCCGGGATCAATTCGCCGCCTTGTGTGTGGGCAGAACCCAGCAACACGGCGGCACCTTGTGGTGCCGTGGAAGGACCGTACACCGCCCAATGGGGGTGATTGGCCCAATCGCCACGGCGACGCACGCCACTCAAAAAACGCCCTGCGCTCTCGGCCTCGAGGCTCAGCGGCGTGTGATCGCTCAACAGCTGCTGCACGGGTAGCAGACGCGCCAAGCGTTCGTCTTCGGTCATGGCCTCGAGTGCCTCCAGGCCCACACAGTCGGCCTCTAGGAACGGGCCCGTGGCCACGCGGCGCAAGGCCGTGAGGTGGCCGCCACAGCCCAGGGCTTGGCCAATGTCTTCGCCCAGGGTGCGTATGTAGGTGCCTTTGCTGCAGCTCACGCGCAAGCGCAAGTAAGGCGCCTCGCCCGTCAAGTCCATGTCCAAGAGCAAGAGCTCATGGATCACCACCGAGCGCGCGGCGCGCTCCACGGTTTGGCCTTCGCGGGCGTATTCGTACAGCGCTTTGCCGTCTTTTTTCAGGGCACTGTGCATGGGCGGGACTTGCTCGATCGGGCCGGTGAAACGGTCCAAGACTTCAACCACCTGCCCGACCGTGCAACTCACGTCGCAGATTTGCACGACCTCACCTTCGGCATCGGCGGTGCTGGTCTGAACGCCCAAGCGCACCGTGGTTTCGTAGGTCTTGTCGGCATCCAAATGGAGCTGACTGAATTTGGTGGCCGCACCAAAACACAGCGGCAAAACGCCGGTGGCCAAGGGGTCGAGTGTGCCGGTATGACCGGCTTTTTCGGCGCGCAGCAACCACTTGGCTTTTTGCAAAGCCTGGTTGCTGGACAGTCCCAGCGGTTTATCGAGCAACAGCACCCCATGCACAGGGCGCCGCTGCACCCGGGTGCGTGGCGCGTGCATGGTTCAGTCGTCCTGGGCGCGAGAAGACACCGCCTTGGCGATCAAAGCGTTCATATCGGCCGCACGCTCGGTGGTGCGGTCAAACAGGAAGTGCAAAGTCGGCACGGTGTGGATGTGCAGGCGCTTGAACAAGCCGCTGCGCAAAAAACCCGCGGCTTGCGTCAAGGCAGCCTGGGTATCGTCGGGGTCGCCCATCAAAATGCTGTAGAACACCTTGGCGTGCGCGTAATCGGGGGTGACCTCGACCGCTTGAATCGTGACCATGCCCACCCTTGGGTCCTTGAGCTCGCGCGCGATCAGCTCCGTCAGATCGCGTTGGATCTGATCGGCGACTCGAAAACCGCGGTTGGGCGTGGTGGACTTTTTGGCTGGCATGGTGCGGGCGATCAGAGGGTGCGGGCCACTTCCTTGATTTCGAAGAACTCGAGCTGGTCGCCCTCTTTGATCTCGTTGTAGTTCTTGAGCTTGACGCCACACTCAAAGCCTTCTTTGACTTCGCGAACGTCGTCTTTGAGGCGTTTGAGCGAGTCGAGTTCGCCGGTGTAGACGACCACGTTGTTGCGCAAGAGTCGGAAGTGAGCGCTGCGCGTGACCATGCCAGAGGTGACCATGCAACCGGCAATGGTGCCGATCTTGGTGGCCACGAACACGGTGCGGATCTCGGCCATGCCGATGATCTCTTCGCGCTTTTCGGGCGCCAACATA
>JBEDCE010000076.1:0-8385 GCA_041176905.1 Pseudomonadota bacterium | reverse complement strand
AAAATTAACTTTCAAGCCAACTTATCAGCACCAATAGTAATCGTCAAATTTGAACAGCTCCCCTCAATCATTGCCGCTGAGTTGCCCATCTGTTTGCTGAGCGTGTGTATGTCAGTGCCCCAGCGCAGCAGCTCCATAGTGGCGTAGCGGTGACGCAGCGAATACAAGGTGCGGTTCTGCCCCTCGCCGTCCTTCAACAGTCCACTGTCCCGCATCAGTCGTTTAAAACTGCCGTTAAGGCTGGTGGGTTGATAGCCATCGCTGAACCTGAACAACTTGTGGGGAACACGTTCTGCAAATGTCGTTTCAAACGACAACACACTGATGTCCTGTTGACGAGCGTGTAAGCGTTTGAGCACCTCAACTGCCCTGTGTTTGGCAATCAGCCACCGCCCACCTGTTTTGCCATCCACCCAAATACGCAGGTAGCGAACGTCATCCTTTGTGTGCCACTCCAAGTGCCGCCAGCAGATGCCCATTGCTTCTGTGCCGTGTCTGATACCCGTTAACAGCAGCATCTCAACATAGTCACGCAGCAAGGGACGCATTTCTCGCTCAACTGACTTGACACCTTCGTGTTGCCAAGTTTCCATAAATGCCAGCAAGTGCTTGATTTCATCTTCGCTAAAGCCAGGTCGTGCTCGTCCTTTGACGCCTTTGGCTGTGAGTTTGGGCACAGGCACTCGCTCGCTGATGTAGCCACGCTCAACTGCTGTGGCAATCAAACGATTCCAAGCCATTGTGAAATTGTTCAGCGTTGATGTTTTGGGCTTGCGAGTCATTTGTCTATCTCGCCACAACTCAAACTCACGCACATCTGTGTGCGTCAATTCCTCCAGCACCTTGTCTCCAAAGTAGGGTAAGAAATACTTTTCAATACAGGTGGCGTATGAATGAACCGCAGTTTTGCCTGTGCTCATGTCAATTTGCTTACGCATTTCTGCCAGCGTGATTGCTGCTATCTGTGCGAAAGTGTGTGTTCTATGTGCTAAGCCCAGCCGCTGACGGTATCTGGCTTGGTCATACATATCGCAGGCAGCAGCAATGGCGTTTTCTATACTTGCTTTGCGTGTTGAGAATCTGTGCCACTTGCCATCTGCCAACTTGAAACGGCATTGGTAAAGCAAACTGCGTGTGCGGCGATACAGCACCAACTCTCCGTCTCGCAATAGCAAGACGCTGGGAGACGCTTGTATCAGTGCGTCAATTTTGCGTTGACGGCTTGTGCTGAGGGTGGCTGGTTCTATCACCTGTGCTGTATCAGCGTGTGATTTCTTCATTGAGCACAGCCCCGTAGCGTGGCACTACCGTGCTGTGGGCGTGCTCCAACTTGGAACACACCAATAAAAAAGTCACTTTGCAGCGTTTTACAAAGTGACTTTACGGATATGAATGGTAGGGCGTGACAGACTTGAACTGTCGACCAAAGGATTATGAGTCCTCTGCTCTAACCAACTGAGCTAACGCCCCAACCAGCTGTGCATTGTAGAGGCCCGACGGGGCCTTACTTGCCTTGTCGCAGGGCGTTGCCGACCAATTTGGCGGTGACATCCACGATTTGGATCATGCGCTCGTAAGGCATGCGCTGCGGGCCGATCACCCCCAGTGTGCCGACCAACTGGCCGTCGACCTCGTAGGGCGCGGTGACCACCGAGAGGTCTTGATACGGCACGACCTGGCTTTCGCCACCGATGTAGATGCGCACGCCCTCGGCTTGGTTGGACACGTCGAGCAGGCGGATGATTTGGGTTTTTTGCTCGAACATATCGAACATGCGGCGCAGGTTGCCCATGTCGTGGGAGAACTCGCTCACCGACAAGAGGTTGCGCTCACCGGCCACCACCACCTCGTTGGGTTCGCTGTCTTCCTCGGGGCTTTGCACCGCCGCTTGCATCAGGCTGGCGATCTCGCCGCGCAAGGCCTCGACCTCGGACTTCAGGCGCAAGCGCACCTCTTCCATGGTCAGGCCCGAGTAGTGGCTGTTGAGGAAATTGGCGGCCTCGATGAGCTGCGACTGGGTGTAGACCACCGAGGTTTGGATGATGCGGTTTTGCACATCGCCATCGGGCGAAACCAAGATCACCAGCACCCGGTGCTCGGACAGGCTCAAAAATTCGATGTGACGAAACACGGTGGCGCGGCGCGGGGCCATGACCACACCCACGAATTGCGACAGGCTCGAGAGCATGTGCGCGGCGCTGCTCAAGACCTTCTGGGGTTGACCGCCCGTGTCCAGGCTGGACAGGGACTCCAACGCCGGCATCTCGTCGCGGCGCACGGTGAGCATGGTGTCCACAAACAGTCGGTAGCCGCGGGCCGTGGGGATGCGACCGGCCGAGGTGTGCGGGCTGGCGATCAGGCCGAGCTCCTCAAGGTCGCTCATGACGTTGCGAATCGTGGCCGGCGAGAGGTCCAGGCCGGTGGCCTTGGACAGGGTGCGAGAACCCACGGGCTGCCCATCGGCGATGTAACGCTCCACCAGGGCTTTGAGTAAGAGTTTGGCGCGGTCGTCTAGCATCTGCGCATTGTACGAAGCTATGTTGTAATTTGAGATTATGAATTCGCCAGCCGCCCACCCCTCCGACACGTCCGTACGCGGCGCTACCCGCCGTTTTTCGCACGTGGCCATCGTGGGCAAGTACAACGCCCCCGGCTCGCGCGACGCGGTCGAGGCGATTGCGCAGTTTTTGCATGCCCAAGGCTGTGATGTCAGTCTGGAGGCCGAAACCGCATTGAACACCGGCTTGTCGCACCACCCGGCGCTGAGCGTGGCCAGCATCGGCCAAAGCTGCGACTTGGCCTTGGTGGTCGGTGGCGACGGCACCATGTTGGGCGTGGCACGCCAATTGGCCAGGTTCAACGTACCGCTGGTGGGCATCAACCAAGGTCGCTTGGGCTTCATCACCGACATCCGCTTCGACACCTTTGCCGAGGTGCTGCGCCCCATCCTGCACGGCTTGTACACCGAAGAGCGCCGCGCCTTGATGGCCGCCAAGGTCATGCGCGATGGCCGCTGCGTGTTTGAAGCCACGGCCATGAACGATGTGGTGGTCAGCCGCGGCAGCGTGGCCAGCATGATTGAAATGCGCGTGGAGGTCGATGGCCGTTTCGTGGCCAAACAACGCGCCGACGGTTTGATCATCGCCTCGCCCACTGGCTCCACCGCCTACGCCTTGTCGGCCGGCGGCCCGCTGATACACCCCGGTATCGACGGCTGGCTGATGGTGCCCATTGCGCCCCACACCCTGTCCAACCGCCCAGTCGTGCTGCCCTCGCACAGCGAAGTGGCGGTGGAAATTGTGTCCGGTCGCGACGCCAGCGCCAACTTTGACATGCAATCGCTGGCGAGTTTGCTGCACGGCGACCGCATCGTCGTCAGTCGGTCCGAACATACCTTGCGGCTGCTCCATCCCATGGGTTGGAGCTACTACGACACCCTGCGCGAAAAACTCCACTGGAACGAAAGCGTTTGACACCACCATGAGCTTGCGACGAATTGCGCTGCGCGACTTTGTGATCGTCCAAACCTTGGACCTCGAACTGGCCCCGGGCTTCACCGTGCTGACCGGCGAGACCGGTGCGGGCAAGTCCATCTTGATCGACGCTTTGCAACTGGCCTTGGGCGCACGCGCCCAAACCGGCGTGGTGCGTGAAGGCGCCAGCCGCTGCGAAATCGCCGCCGAGTTCGACAACACCCCGGCCACCACGGCTTGGCTGGACGAGGAAGGCTTTGCCCACGAGGACAGCCTCTTGGTCAAGCGCACCTTGGACACCGAAGGGCGCAGCAAAGCCTGGATCAACGGCAGCGTGGCCACCGTGACCCAACTAAAATCCTTGGCCGACGCCTTGGTGGACATCCACGGCCAACACGCTTGGCAAAGCCTCACCCGCACCGATGCGGTGCGCGACTTGCTCGACGCCTACGCCGGGGTGGACACCCAAACCGCACGCGGCCTGTGGAGCGCGTGGCGTCAACACCGCAAAGCGCTCGATGAAGCCACCGCCAGCCAAGCGCAATCGCAACAAGAGATGGAGCGTTTGAGCTGGCAAATCGGCGAGCTAGACAAACTCTCGCCCCAGCCCGATGAATGGCCCGAGCTCAACACCCAACACGGCCGCTTGGCCAACGCCCAAGGGCTGATCGAAGCGGCCGAACAAGCCGCCGCGGCCTTGGACGACGAGTCGCCGAGCGCGGCCGATTTGATCCAACGCGCTTTGCACCAACTCGAAGGCCAAGCCCACATCGAGCCCCGGTTTGCCGAACCCATCGAGGCGTTGAACAGCGCCTTGGCGCAGGTCCAAGACGCGCGCCACACCTTGAACCAGCTCAGCCGCCACATGGACACCGACCCGGCCACGCTGCAGGCCTTGGATGATCGGCTGTCGTTGTGGATGTCGCTGGCCAAACGCTACCGCCGCACGCCCGAAGACTTGGTCGCTTTCCACTCCGAGAGCCGGGCCCAATTGGCCAAGCTCGAATCCTTTGCCGACCTCGAGGGTCTGCAAGCCGCCGAACGCGCCGCTTGGAAGACCTTCACCCAAGCCATCGACCAACTCAGCGCCCAGCGCCAACAAGCCGCGCCTCGGCTCTCCAAGGCCGTCACCGAGACCATGCAAACCTTGGGCATGGCCGGTGGGCGTTTTGAGGTGTCGCTCACCCGTTTGGACACGCCCCAAGCCCCCGGCTGGGAGCAGGTGGAGTTTTTGGTCGCGGGCCACGCCGGTGTGACACCACGCCCAGTGGGCAAAGTGGCCTCGGGCGGCGAACTCTCGCGCATCGCACTGGCCTTGTCGGTCATCACCAGCCAACTCGGCCAAGCCCCCACCCTGATTTTTGACGAGGTCGACTCGGGCATTGGCGGCGCCGTGGCCCACACCGTCGGCCAGTTGCTGCGCCAGCTCGGCCAAGACCGCCAAGTCTTGGCGGTGACACACTTGGCACAGGTCGCGGCCAGCGCCGACCAACACTGTTTGGTCAGCAAACAAGCCGCTCAGGGCCACACCCTGAGCCAGGTCGCACCGATTGAAGGCGAAGACCGTGTGCTGGAAATCGCTCGCATGCTCGGTGGCTCTGGCCAATCACAGGCCTCGTTGGCGCACGCCCGCGAGTTGCTCCAGCCATGACCACGCGCACACCTCCCATGGAGCTGGTGCTCATCACCGGCATGTCCGGCTCGGGCAAATCGGTGGCGCTCAATGCGCTCGAAGACGCGGGCTTTTACTGCGTGGACAACCTACCGCCCGAACTCTTTGACGCCTTCATTGCCCTGGAACACAGCCACCACGCCAGCCGCGTGGCCATCGCCATGGACGTGCGCAGCGCAGACGCCCTGCCCGGTGTGCCGCGCCAGCTCAAGGCCTTGCAAGGCAACCTCAACCGCCCGGTGCACCTGACCACGCTGTTTTTGGACGCCACCACCGACGCCTTGGTGCGGCGCTTCTCTGAGACGCGCCGCTCACACCCCTTGTCGGTCAAATCGGTGGACCCCAAACGCGCCTTGGTCGACGCGATTGAGTACGAGCGCGAGTTGTTGGCCGAGCTGCGCGAACGCGCCTTGGTGATCGACACCAGCCTGATCCGCCCGGCCCGCTTGCGCAGCCAAGTCAAAGACATGGTGGGCACGCACCACGCGCCCATGACCTTGGTGTTCGAGTCCTTCGCCTTCAAACGCGGTATCCCCATGGACGCCGACTTTGTGTTTGACGTGCGCATGTTGCCCAACCCGCATTACGAGCCCGAACTCAAACCCCTCACCGGTTTGGACCAACCGGTGGCGGATTTTTTGGCGGCGCAAACGGATGTCCACCAGATGCAAGCCCACATCGCGGATTTTCTGAAGCATTGGCTGCCGCGCTTGCTGCAAGACCACCGCAGCTACGTCACCGTGGCCATTGGCTGCACTGGGGGGCAACACCGTTCGGTGTATTTGGCCGAAGCCTTGGCCAAAGCGTTTGGCGAGCAGTGGAACACCCGGGTGCGTCACCGCGAAAGCGACCACTGGGCGCCGCACAGCGCCTGATCAGTCGGGCTGCAAGCCATCCAACCAGGTGCGGATGGGTTTGGGCAAACCCACCGCATCAAGCTGGCTCAAGGCCACCCACAGTCCCGTCTCGCCCAAACCCATGGCGGCTAAACGGGAGCCGCGAACCACCGTCGGGTGCAAACTCAATTCGCGGTGCGTCAAAGCGTGCGATACCGCTGGGCGGTGATCGATCGCCGATAACGCCACACCTTTCAAACGCTCACGCAGGTGAGCTTCGTCGCCCAACACCGGGGGGCAATACAAGCCCGCCCAAATACCCGTTTGCGGTCGCTGCTCCAACCACACCCAACCGCCCTCGCTGGGGTCGAAGTGGAACAAGAGCCACCAGCTTTCGCTGCGCCGTTTGAGGGTTTTGGTTTTGATGGGGAAACGCGCCACCCGATCGCTGGCGTGCGCTTGGCACAAGGCCTGAACCGGGCAGCGCTCGCAGGCCGGGCGGCTGCGCGTGCACAGCATGGCGCCCAAGTCCATCAGGCCTTGGGTGTAGGCCTGCATGTCCTGGGCCTGCGAAGGGCTGGCCTCGGGCACAAGGGTTTGCGCCAAGTCCCACAAAGCACGTTGGGCGGGGGTTTTGGCCAGATCGCCCTCAAAGGCCAGCAAGCGCGACAAGACCCGACGCACGTTGCCGTCGACGATGGAGACGCGCTCGCCAAAACAAAACGCCGCGATGGCCGCTGCCGTGGAGGCGCCGATGCCGGGCAAGGTCTGCAGCAAGGTCCAGGTCTGAGGAAAAGCGCCACCGTGATCGGCCACCACCGCTTGGGCGCAGCGGTGCAGGTTGCGCGCCCGGCTGTAGTAGCCCAAGCCGCTCCACAGCGCCAAGACCTCGCCTTGCTCGGCAGCGGCCAAGGCTTGGACGTTGGGGAATCGGTCCAAGAAACGCGGGTAGTAATCGAGCACCGTGCTGACTTGGGTCTGTTGCAGCATCACCTCGGAGAGCCACACGCGGTAGGGGTCGCTTGTGCCTTGCCACGGCAAACCATGACGGCCTTCGCGACGCTGCCAGTCGATCAGCGCAGGGGCAAAGCTCAGGGTTTTTGGCATTGGGGGCAGAAAAACGTGGAGCGCTGGCCTTGGCGCAGGGTTTTGATCGGCGTGGCACACACGCGGCAAGGCTCACCCGCGCGGCCATACACCGCGGCATCGAGCTGGAAATAGCCGTTTTGCCCGTCGGTGTGTTTGAAGTCGCGCAAGCTGCTGCCGCCCGCGGCCAAGGCTTGGCGCAGCACCGCCACCACCGCCGCGTGCAAACGCGCCACGCGCGGCTTGCTCAGCCGGTTGGCGGGTGTCGTGGGGCGAATGCCAGCCATGAACAGCGACTCAGACGCGTAGATATTGCCCACGCCCACCACCACATCACCGCCGAGCAAGACGGTTTTGATGGGGCTGCGGCGTTGTTGCAAAGCTTGGTGGAAGGTGCGCGGCTCAAAACCACTCTCCAGCGGCTCGCAACCCAAGCCACCCAAGAGCTTGTGCGCCACCGGGTCGTCCAGCCCTTGTGGGGCGTAGACCACCGCACCAAAGCGGCGCGGGTCGTGCAGTCGAAAAATGCCTTGGCTGGTGTGCAACTCCACATGGTCATGCACGCCGCGCTCCGGCAAGCGGTCGGCAAACTGCACATGGCCGGACATGCCCAAGTGCACCAACAGCACGCCGCGCTCCAAATGGATGAGCAAATACTTGCCGCGCCGCCCCACCGACAAGACCCGCTGACCCTGCAAGACCGAGGGTGCACAACCCAAAGGCCAACGCAGGGGCTTGCCCATGAACACACGCTCAACGACCGCCCCAGCGATGCGATCGGCAAAGCCCAAGCGGGTGATTTCTACTTCGGGCAATTCGGGCATGGACAAAGTGGGCTCAAGGCCATCGGACAGGGTGGCATCCATTATCATGACCCGATGACCCACACGCCCCGCCCGCACCACCAAAACCCCTCGAACACGCACTCGTCTTGGCTCCGACAGAGTTTGGTGGCCTTGGGTGCCGGGGTTCTGCTGCACAGCGCAGTGGCCGCTCCAGCCAACTCCACACTCGACAGCCGCTTGTTTTTGCAGATCGTGGCCGCTGAGATGCTCGCCCAATCGGGCGACTCCGCCAAAGCATTCCAACTCATGCAAGAGGCTGCGCGCCAACAGCGCGACCCCGATCTCTACCGGCGCGCGGTCAACCTGGCCTTGCAAACTGGGGCTGGCGGCTCGGCACTGGCGGCCGCGCGTGCTTGGCGCACCGATTTCCCCACATCCGATGAAGCCCAGCGCTTTGAGCTGCAAATACTGTTGGCGCTCAACCGCTTGGCTGAAACTGGGCCGTTGATCAAAGCCTTGGTGATGGGGATCAA
>JBEDCE010000075.1:0-8411 GCA_041176905.1 Pseudomonadota bacterium | reverse complement strand
ATTGATCGCCGCTGCCGCCGAGGCCGAGGCCTTGAAGAACCAGTGGGCGGTGACGATTGCCATCGTTGACGATGGCGGCCACTTATTGTGGCTCCAGCGCTTGGACGGAGCACCCCCTGTCTCTGCCCATATTGCCCCGGCCAAGGCGCACACCTCGGCTTTGGGTCGTCGTGAAAGCAAGGTCTACGAGGACGTCATCAACCAAGGCAGAACATCCTTTTTGAGCGCCCCGACCATCGAAGGCCTGCTCGAAGGGGGTTTACCTATCCTCAAAGACGGTCAGTGCATCGGGGCCGTGGGCGTGAGCGGCGTGAAGTCCAATGAAGACGCGCAAATTGCCCGCGCTGGCATTGCCGCTTTGGGTCTTTGAGCCTGGGCCTTCGGGCCTTGTATTTTTTTCTGTAAGAGTCCACGCCGACGCGATGTCGGCGTGGACTCTTTGCTTGGGTGCAGGGCAAGCCCATGCTGCATCGCAACAAAAAAACTATGGGAGGTATAGAAACTGACAAAGAGATAAGGGCTAACCCTAGGATAGACTGACGTTGTTGTTTGTAAAAAACTCCGATTTCTTAACTCTGTCAATAGGAATAACCATGTCTTTGATCAACTCCCAAATCCCCGCATTCAGCACCACCGCGTACCACCAAGGCAAATTTGTGCCCGTCACCGAAGCCAGCTTCAAAGGCGAGTGGTCCGTCGTGATCTTCATGCCAGCCGCTTTCACCTTCAACTGCCCCACCGAAGTGGAAGACGCCGCTGAAAACTACGCCGAGTTCCAGAAAGCCGGTGCCGAGGTCTACATCGTGACCACCGACACCCACTTCTCGCACAAAGTCTGGCACGAGACATCGCCTGCCGTGGGCAAAGCCAAGTTCCCCTTGGTCGGCGACCCAACGCACACCCTGAGCCGCGCGTTTGGCGTGCACATCGAAGAAGAAGGCCTGGCTTTGCGCGGCACCTTCATCATCAACCCCGAAGGCAAGATCAAGACCATGGAAGTGCACGACAACAGCATCGCCCGTGACGTCAAGGAAACCTTGCGCAAGCTCAAAGCCGCTCAATTCGTGGCCAAGAACCCCGGTCAAGTTTGCCCAGCCAAGTGGAACGAGGGCGCACAGACCCTGACGCCTTCTTTGGACCTGGTCGGCAAGATCTGATCGTCCTTTGATCACAGGCAGTACCGCTGCCTCATGGGCTCCTCGGGGCCCATGCACCAGCGGCATTGATCGCCCCCATTGTTGAATTCAAGGAATTTTCATGCTCGACACGACCCTGCAAACCCAGTTGCAAACCTACCTTGGCATGCTCAAGGCTCCCATTCGCTTGATCGCTTCGCTCGACGACAGCGCCAAAGCCCAAGAAATGCGCATGCTGCTGGAAGAAATTGCCGCCTTGTCGGACAAGGTCAGCTTTGAGGCGGGGGGGCAGGACAGCCGCCGTCCGTCGTTTGTGATCACCCGTGAAGGCGAGCAACGCGGCGTGCGTTTTGCCGCCATTCCTTTGGGCCATGAGTTCACCTCTTTGGTCTTGGCCTTGCTCTGGACCGGCGGTCACCCACCCAAGGTCGAAGCCGATGTGCTCGACCAAATCAAGGCCTTGGACGCCGAGCTCAACCTTGAGGTTTACATGTCCTTGTCGTGCCACAACTGCCCCGACGTGGTGCAGGCCGCGACCTTGATGACCATCTTCAACCCCAAGATCAACGCCACCATCGTCGACGGCGGCTTGTTCCAAGCCGAAGTCGAGCAGCGCCAAGTCATGGCCGTGCCCATGGTCTTCTCCAATGGCGAGATGTTCGGCTCGGGCCGCATGAGCTTGGAAGAAATTTTGGCCAAGCTCGACACCGGCGCAGCCAGCCGCGAAGCCGACAAGCTCAACGCCAAAGACCCGTTTGATGTGCTGATCATCGGTGGTGGTCCTGCCGGCGCAGCGGCGGCCGTTTACGCCGCTCGCAAAGGCATTCGCGTGGGCGTGGCCGCTGAGCGTTTTGGTGGTCAAGTCAACGACACCATGGGCATCGAAAACTACATCTCCGTGCTGGAAACCAACGGCCCCAAATTGGCCGCCGAGATGGAAGCCCAAGTGCGCCACTACGAGGTGGACATCATGAACCTGCAGCGCGCCGACCAGCTCATCCCCGCGACCCAACCCGGCGGTTTGGTGGGCGTGAAGATGGCCAACGGCGCGGTCTTGCAATCTCGCAGCGTGATCCTCTCGACCGGGGCGCGCTGGCGCAACGTCAACGTGCCCGGCGAGCAAGCCTACAAAAACAAAGGCGTGGCTTACTGCCCGCACTGCGATGGTCCTTTGTTCAAGGGCAAACGCGTCTCGGTCATCGGTGGTGGCAACTCGGGCGTGGAAGCGGCCATCGACTTGGCTGGCATCGTCTCGCACGTGACCTTGATCGAGTTCGCCGACACCCTCAAGGCCGATGCCGTCTTGGTCAGCAAGCTCAAGAGCCTGCCCAACGTGACCATCCACACCAACGCCCAGACCACCGAAATCACCGGCGCCTCGGGTCAGGTCAATGGCCTGCGCTACAAAGACCGCGTCAGCGGCCAAGAGCACCTGATCGCGCTCGAGGGCGTGTTTGTGCAGATCGGCTTGATCCCCAACACCGAGTGGCTCAAGGGCGATATTGAGCTCAGCCGTTTTGGCGAGATCGTGGTGGATGCCAAGGGCCACACCAGCGTGGACGGCGTGTTTGCCGCGGGCGACTGCACCACGGTGCCCTACAAGCAAATCATCATTGCCGCAGGCGAGGGCGCCAAGGCCGCGCTCAGCGCGTTTGACCACCTGATCCGCCAGCCGGCGGAGCAAATCCAAGAGGCGGTCGCCGCCTAACGTGGGGCATCTCAAGCCCATCCGGGCACCAGCCCTCGCGTTCTTGAGACCTGTTTTCAGTCACTGCCAATGAAAAAACCCGATCGCATGACGCGATCGGGTTTTTCGTTGGGAGGATTCAAGTTTGCAAGGCAGTGCTTGCAAACGTCTTCCTATCAGTGAGCAGCAGAACCCTGTGAGGTGGTGCCGTCAAAGCTCGGGAAGCGGACGTTCTCGACCATGTCCTGAACTTCCTGGTCGGGTGCTTTGGTCAGCAGCGACACGATGATGATCACCGCAAAGCCCATTGGCACACCGAAGATACCGGCCGAGATGGGGGCAATGTCCCACCAGGTGTTGGCCTTCAGGATTTCAGGCGTCAACGAACCCTCATGGAACAAGCCGTACATCCAGGGATGGGTTTTGACCATGTAGTAGAACGAGATGCCCAAACCAGCCACCATGCCCAGCGAGGCGCCCCATTTGTTGGCACGCTTCCAGAAGATGCCCAGGGTCAACGCAGGGAAGAAGGCGGCTGCTGCGAACGAGAAGGCCGCAGACACGAGGAACAAAATGTCCGCCATGCGCAGCGATGCGACATAAGCCGCCGCCAAGGCCACAAACACCAAAATGGCTTTGGAGACCGTGACACGGCTGCTGGCCGAAGCGTTGGGGTCAATCACTTTGTAGTACACGTCGTGCGACAAGGCGTTGGCAATGGTCAGCAACAAGCCGTCGGCTGTGGACAAGGCCGCAGCCAAACCACCGGCCGCCACCAAACCAGAAATCACGAACGGCAAGCCGCCGATTTCAGGTGTGGCCAAGACCACGATGTCACCACCCAAGCGGATCTCTGCCAACTGCAAGATGCCGTCTTTGTTGATGTCAGACACCGCCATCAGCGTGGGGTCAACCACGTTCCAGCGGGCAATCCATCCCGGCAACTGGTCCATCGGCGTGCCGACCAACAGGGTGTAGATGTCGAACTTGACCAACACCGCCAAAGCAGGCGCTGTGAAGTACAGCAAAGAGATGAAGAACAGCGACCAGGCCACCGACTCACGTGCTTCGCGCACCGAGGGCACGGTGTAGAAGCGCATCAGGATGTGCGGCAAAGCAGCCGTACCGATCATCAAGCAGAAAACCAGTGCCAAGAAGTTCTTGCGTGCAATATTCTGGGCGGCTTCGTCTTTGCCTGGGAAAGGCTCAGCATGGCGCAGGGGTGGCGCTGCACGGGCAGCATTGGACGTGCGCTCAGCGGTGTAAGCCGCTTTGGCAGCCGCTTCATCTTTGGGCAGCTTAGCCAAAGCCGTTTCAGCGGCCGTGATGTCTGCTGCCGGTGCGTTGGCGGCTTTCAGTTCTTCCAGCTTTTTGGTAGCAGCTGCTTTGTCTGCAGCCATGGAAGCAGGCACATCTTTCAGCTTTTCAGCGGCTGCATCGGAGCGAGCTTTGAAGATACCGCGAACTTCGAGTTCTTTGGGGTCTTTGAGCAGCAGCTCTTCTTTGGCGGTCACTTTTTCAAGCAAGTAGCCATAAGCCACCTGAGGCACTGGATTGCTGGTGTGTTTCACCGACAACCACACCACGGGGATCATGTAGGCGACGATCAGGATCAGGTACTGTGCCACCTGGGTCCAGGTCACTGCGCGCATACCGCCCAGGAACGAACAGACCAAAATGCCAGCCAAACCGACATACACGCCCACGTCGAACGACAGACCGGTCAGACGAGCAGTGATCAGGCCCACGCCAAAGATCTGCGCGACCACGTACACGAAGGACACCAAGATGGCCGCAAACACGCCAATCAAGCGGGCCATGTTGCCGCCGTAGCGTGCACCCAAGAAGTCGGGGATGGTGAACTGGCCAAACTTACGCAGGTAAGGTGCCAAGAACAAGGCCACCAAACAGTAACCACCGGTCCAGCCCAAAATGAAGGCCAAACCGCCGTAACCTGTCAGGTAAAGCGTACCGGCCATACCGATGAAGGAAGCCGCCGACATCCAGTCAGAACCGGTGGCCATGCCGTTGTAAATGGCAGGCACGCGTCGGCCCGCCACGTAGTATTCGGCTGCGTCGTTGGTGCGACTGATCACACCAATGCCGCCGTACAAGAGCACGGTGGCCGCCAAGAAGGCGTAACCGATGTACTCTTTGGGCATGCCCATCTGTTCAAGGATGGCTAGCGTGATGACGAAGGCCGCAAAGCCACCGCCGTAGAAAAGGAAAACTTTGTTCAGCGATTGCTGAAACTGGCTTTGGGTTTGACCCGTTCCGTCAAAAACGCTCATGATTGTTCTCCTTCAGAGACGCCATATTCCTTGTCAAGGTTGTTCATGTGGCGTGCGTAGTACCAAATGATCAGGCAATAGACGATCAGTGCGCCTTGCGCAGCAATCCAGAAGGAAAAAGGCCAGCCAAAAAAGCTGAACGTTAAGTCACGTGCAAAGAACAAAAGCACAAACGTGACAAAGAACCACAAGGCCAGCAAAAGCCCCGTGATTCTTAAGTTTTTGGCCCAGTATTCCTGGTGCCTTGCAGTGAGCTGCATGGTTATCTCCTTCTGGTTAAAAAAAACTACCGACTGACAAAAAATCAATTTTTAGGCCCTTGAGCAGGTAAGGGGGGTCAAGCCAATTTGTCCAACCTCAAACCGGTTTCCCTCTCCAGTTGCGCGGCCACCTTGGGCTCGAAACCCTTGAGGTGCCGCATGATCTCCAAGGTTTTATCGGGTTGGTGCAATTCCATGTGAACACGCGCCATTTGGTACCAAGCGTAAGGACTCATGGATTGCAACTCGGTGTTGCGCTTGAAGGCCACCAAAGATTCGTCGAAACGACGTTGACGCACCAGCACCAAGCCCAGGCCGTACCAAGCACGGTCCATTTTTTCGTCCATCTCAAGGGCTTTTCTGAATTCAAGTTCTGCTTCTTGACTGCGCCCCAATTCTTCGGACACAAAGCCCACATTGAAGTGAGCGTTGGCATTGGTCGGTGTCAGCGCCAGAGCGCGCTCAAAGTATCCCAAAGCCTGTACCAAGCGGCGGTTGTTCAGTTCGTTGAAGCCCAGGCTGTTGAGTGCCAGAACATTGTGCGGATGGCTGGAGAGAATTTCCTCAAAGACAGCATGGGCTTGCGCTCGCAAGCCAAACACCAACAAAACCTTGGCCTTGAACTGCAGCCAAAGGCATTGGGTGCGGCTAGCGGTGCCGATTTTGGCGTGTGCCGTGGGGTTGTTTATCGACACGCTGCGGACCCCATCTCGAGGCAAATCTCGATTTTGAGTTGCAAAGTCAAAACCCACGCGATGAGCAGCCAGCTGCTGGTGGCCAGCGGAATGTGTTGGTCAAGGATCAGCTTGGGGCTGATTTTTCGGGTGATCCAGAGCGCAGGTTTGGAGGCCACATCGAGCAACTGCCAAAAAACATTGTTGTCACGTTTGGCCCCTGCCAGCAAACCCAGCAGGAAACGCCCGAGGATGAACATGAACGAAAGTTCAATCAGGCTCTTGGCAATGACAACAGCTAACAGCATAAGTCTCCAGTGAGGGGTGGCTTTATCAACTTGCCGCATTCTATAAAGAAGAATTTAAAACACAAATCGTCGCGATACCTCACAGAAAACCATTTGAAGACCGAATTACTTACCATTTTTACAATTAATTCGCAGGCCCTAGAGGGGGGGCTGGTTTCTTCCTGACATCCGTCTGACATTTATGGATTTTTTTCAGCTCGCCCTCATCAAGAGAACCCAAGGGAAAACACTTAGTAAAAGAAAGCGTAAAAATCTGGTTAGGACGTTTCATTGCACCTCAGGCCACCTGTCTTTATTGAAGTTCTGCCTTTGAGATGTGATTGCCCATCTTGCCCAAGGATATGAAAAAAACTGGCGAGAAGACACAAAGCCTTGAATCAATACACCAGCTGATCGGGGCGGATGTCCTGCAAGATGGTGGTGGCGATCTCTTCGATCGACTTGGTGGTGGTGGACAGCCAGCGAATGCCTTCGCGGCGCATCATGGCCTCGGCCAGCGCCACCTCTTCACGGCAATTGGCCAAGCTGGCGTATTTGGAGTTGGGGCGGCGTTCGTGACGGATTTCGCTCAGGCGTTCGGGCGCGATGGTCAAACCAAAAATCTTCTTGCGGTGTGGTGCCAAGGCAGGCGGCAGTTGGTGGCGTTCGAAGTCTTCGGGAATCAGCGGGTAGTTCGAAGCTTTGAGACCGTACTGCATCGCCAAATACAGCGAGGTGGGGGTTTTGCCGCTGCGGCTGACGCCGACCAAAATCACATCCGAGCTGGCCAAGTCGCGGTGGCTTTGTCCATCGTCGTGTGCCAATGAAAAGTTGATGGCCTCGATGCGGTCGTTGTAGGCCTTGCTTTTGGAAGCGTCCGAGAAGCGGCCTACCCGGTGGTTGGACTTGATGCCCAGTTCGGCCTCCAAGGGCTCCACGAAGGTGCCGAACATGTCCATCAGCATGCTATCGTCGCAATGGTTGCGCAGCACGCTCAACACCTCCATGTTCACGATGGTCGAGAACACCAGTGGTCGCTTGCCTTCCAGCTCGGCGGTGTGCTTGATCTGGCGCACCGCTTGGTGGGCCTTGTCGGCGGTGTCCACAAAGGGCATGCGCACGTGACGAAATTGGGTTTCAAACTGGGCCAAGATGGCGTTGCCAAAGGTCTCAGCGGTGATGCCGGTGCCGTCAGAGATGAAGAAAACGGTGCGGTTGGGCATGACAAAGCCTCGAATAGTGGTCGGAGTATCCACTTTACAATACCGGGTTGATTTCGAAGCCCCTGTTCGAGCCGATCCCCCAGACCAAAAACACCCATGGGACGGACGTCAAACAGGCGCTCACACGGTTGTTTAACTTCAGCGGAGCTTCTCCATGTCTCAACTCTTCAGCCCGACCGCCTTGGTCGTACCCTTCGAACAGCTCAGGATGAGCGATGTCGAGTCCGTTGGCGGTAAAAACGCCAGCTTGGGCGAGATGATTTCTCAACTGCCCAGCGGTGTCAAAGTGCCCACGGGCTTTGCCACCACGGCGCACGCGTTTCGCCAGTTTTTGCAACACGATGGCCTGACCGCTCGCATCAACGCCGAGCTCGACGCCTTGGACACCGAAGACGTGCGCGCCTTGGCCGTGGTCGGTGCGCGCATCCGCGCCATGGTGGAGGCACAGCCTTTTCCGGCAGACTTGGAAAAAGCCATCCGTGAGGCCTTCATCACCCTGTGCGGCGGCAACGACAAAGCTTCGTTTGCGGTGCGCTCGTCGGCCACCGCCGAAGACTTGCCCGATGCGTCCTTCGCTGGTCAGCAAGAGACCTTCCTGAACGTGGTCGGCATCGACGACGTCTTGCACAAAATGAAAGAGGTCTTTGCCTCGCTTTACAACGACCGCGCCATCAGCTACCGCGTGCACAAGGGCTTTGCACACGCCGACGTGGCCTTGAGCGCCGGTGTGCAGCGCATGGTGCGCTCGGACTTGGGCGCCGCCGGTGTGATGTTCACCATCGACACCGAGTCCGGCTTTGAAGACGTGGTCTTCATCACCTCGAGCTACGGCTTGGGCGAGACCGTGGTGCAG
>JBEDCE010000074.1:0-8470 GCA_041176905.1 Pseudomonadota bacterium | reverse complement strand
GGCATCGTCAAACAATAAGTGCATGGGGCTTATTGTCCCATGCAGGCCCCTATGGACAGGGTGCCTGTCCAGGGGCTAAGTTCAAAAAATCCATCAATGCGTCCATGTGATCTTCAAAGTCGCTCAGGGCGTGGTCGCTGCCTGACAGCAGACGCATCTGGGCATGGACGCAAAACGCTTGCATTTCACGCCAGTCCAGCACCTCGTCTCCTTGGGCCACGATGGCCCAGTGGCGCAGCCGCTCCCCGTCACTGACCACGCCAGCCTGGGGCAAGGTGTCTTCCCATTCACGCAGCTCATCGATAAACGCTGGCTCAAAATGCTCCCGCTCCTGGGGATCGTGCCAAGCGGGGTGTTCACCGATGTGGCGTTGCAAGTCTCTGGCGGGGTGGGCGGCGGGGTTGATCAAGGCGCTGCGACAGCCCAAGCGGTGCGACAAGGCCCTGGCGTAAAAGCCACCCAATGAGGAGCCCACGACCACCATCTGCTCTCGTGGCCAGTCCGCTGTTCCGTCGAGTAGCAGCGCCATGGTGGCTCGGGGCGACACCGGCAAAGCCGGGCACCACCAATGGACACCCGGGTGTTGGGTGCGCACCCGCTGACCGAGTTGTTGGGCCTTGGTCGATAGCGGAGACGAGCGAAACCCGTGCAGGTAAAGCAGGTGGGTGGTGGGGAGCATGGTCAAAACGCAGCAAATGAGGTCCAGAGCAAGGATAATGGCAGACCATGGCGACCACCTTTGACAAACCCTCATTTCAACAGCGCGTTGTGGCGTTGCTGCAAACCTACGACGGGCCTTTGCTGTTGGCCGCGCTCATTTTGTCTCTCATCGGTCTCATCACCATGTACTCCGTGGGCGCTGATCACGGTGCTCGATTTGTGGGTCATGCGCGCAACCTCTTGATAGCGGCCGTGGTGATGTTCGCCGTCGCCCAGATCCCGCCCCAGCGCATGATGGCTTTGGCCATCCCCATGTACACCGTGGGCGTGGCGCTCTTGTTTGCGGTGGAGTTTTTTGGTATTGAGCGAAAAGGTTCGCAGCGCTGGCTCAACATCGGTGTGGTGATCCAGCCCAGTGAGATCATGAAAGTGGCGTTGCCGCTGATGATGGCTTGGTGGTTTCAGCGCCGCGAAGGACAAATCCGGGCTTTGGATTACGTGGTGGCCGCCGGCTTGTTGATGGTGCCTTGGGCGCTGATTTTCTTGCAGCCCGATTTGGGCACGTCATTGCTGGTGTTGGCCTCAGGTTTGTTTGTTTTGTTTTTTGCGGGCTTGAGTTGGAAGCTCATCATCCCGCCTGTGTTCATGGGGCTGGTGGGGGTGGTTGTGCTCATCCTCATGGAGGACAGTTGGTGTGCGCCGGGAGTGGATTGGGTGGTGATGCACGATTACCAACGCCTCCGGGTTTGCACTTTGCTGGATCCCTTTCAAGACCCCTTGGGCAAGGGCTTTCACATCATCCAAGGGATGATCGCCATTGGTTCGGGCGGTGCTTGGGGCAAGGGTTATATGCAAGGCACCCAAACGCACCTGGAATTCATTCCCGAGCGAACCACCGACTTCATCTTTGCGGCATTCTCCGAGGAATTCGGGCTGATCGGCTTCTTGGCTTTGGCTTTGGCCTTTGTGTTTCTGATTGGCCGCGCCTTGACGATCGCTTTGGAAGGACCCACCCTGTTCGCCCGATTGTTGGCCGGTGCCATGGCCCTGAACATTTTCGTCTACGTCTTTGTGAACATGGGCATGGTCAGCGGCATCCTGCCCGTGGTCGGCGTGCCCTTGCCGTTCGTGAGCTACGGCGGCACGGCCATGGTCACCATGGGTTTTGGCTTGGGTATTTTGTTGTCCGTGGCCAAGGCCAAACGGTTGATGCAGTCATGATGGCTTGGCCCGACGTGGCGGTTCTGGGCGCTGGCAACATGGGTGGCGCTTTGGTGGCCCGTTTGCGCGAACACGCCATATCGGTGTCGGTGTGCGACCCCGATCGGCAGCGCCAAGCCGAGGCTTTGGCTGTGGGCGCGCAGGTGCTGAACACCCCGAGGGCAGCGGTGCAAAACTTGGGGATCGATGGTGTGGTCTTGATCGTGGTGGTCAACGACACGCAATGCGAAGACGTGTTGTGGGGCGAGCACGGTGCGGCCGCGGTCCTGCAAGTTGGCCACACCGTGGTGTTGTGCCCGACCATGGCGCCGGAGGTGGTGGAGGACATCGCCGAGCGATTGGCGACGATGGGTGTGGCCTGTGTGGATGCGCCCATGTCTGGCGGTCCACTGCGTGCTCGCGCGGGCACCATGAGTTGGATGTTGGCCGCCCCGGCGACCGTCTTTGCCCGACACAAGGCTTTGTGGGATGTGTTGGCCAACCCGGTGTTCCACGTCAGCGAGCGCTGCGGGGACGGCTCTCGCACCAAACTGGTCAACAACCTTCTGGCGGGCATCAACTTGGTCGGTACGGCCGAGGTCTTGGTGTTGGCTGAACGCATGGGCCTGAACTTACACACCACGATGGACGTGATCGAGCGTTCCAGTGGTCAAAGCTGGATCGGTTCGGACCGCATGCGCCGTGCATTGAGGGGTGACTTGGCGCCCCTGGCGCACGTGACCTTGTTGGAAAAAGACACGGGCTTGGCCATGGCCGAGGCCCAGCGCGTGGGGTTTGAGGGGCCGTTGGCCGCGAGTGCCACGGCGGTGTTTGCGCAGACCCGCCAAGCTGGTTGGGCCGATCACGATGACGGCTCGGTCTTGGCGTACTTGCGCGGCGATGCCCCGCCGGCAAAGCCCTAAACCCCCTGTGCCCATGGGGCTTATCTACAATGGCAACATGATCAATCAAGCGTCCACCCAGTCCCGTCTCTCCACCGCCCAAGCCAGCTTGCTCGAGCCCTATGGCCTCACGCCCGCTTTGTTGCAGCGGGCCTTGGGTGAAATCATGTCCCGGGGTGTGGACGACGCCGATCTCTACTTTCAAACCACGCGCAGCGAAGGCTGGAGTTTGGAAGAGGGCATCGTCAAAACCGGCAGCTTCAGCATCGACCAAGGTGTGGGCGTGCGCGCGGTCAGCGGCGAGAAAACCGCATTCGCCTATTCCGACGATTTGTCTTGGAGCGCTTTGCTTGATGCGGCTCACACGGTGCGCACCATCGCCAATCAAGGCCAACAGGCCCGCGTGAAAATCGCCCGTACTCGGGTCGCTGCCTCACGCTCTTTGTACCCCGCGGTGGACCCCATCGCTACCTTGGATAGCACCCAAAAAGTCGCCCTGCTGGAACGCGTGGAGCGTTTGGCCAAGGCCAAAGATCCGCGCGTGGTGCAGGTCATGGCCGGTTTGGCGGCCGAGCACGACGTGGTGTTGGTGGTCCGCGCCGACGGCACCACAGCGGCCGATGTTCGCCCCTTGGTTCGCTTGTCGGTCACGGTGATCGCCGAGCAGGCCGGTCGTCGTGAGGTTGGCTCCGCCGGCGGCGGCGGCCGTTACGGCTTGGCTTATTTCGACGACGCCATGGTGCAGTCTTACGTTGACGAGGCCGTGGCATCGGCACTGACCAACCTAGACGCGCGTCCCGCGCCCGCAGGTGAAATGACGGTGGTCTTGGGTGCGGGTTGGCCCGGCATTTTGTTGCACGAGGCGGTGGGCCATGGTTTGGAGGGCGACTTCAACCGCAAAGGCTCCAGCGCGTTTGCCGGTCGTATCGGTCAGCGTGTGGCGGCCAAGGGCGTGACGGTGCTCGACGACGGGACCATCGCCGAGCGGCGCGGCTCGCTCAACATCGACGATGAAGGCAACACCACGCAGCGCAACGTGCTGATCGAAGACGGCATTTTGCGCGGCTACATTCAAGACTCGATGAACGCGCGCTTGATGGGCGTCAAGCCCACGGGCAACGGCCGCCGTGAGAGTTACGCCCATGTGCCCATGCCGCGCATGACCAACACCTATATGCTTGGTGGCGACAAGAGCCCCGAAGAAATCATCGGCAGCATCAAGAAAGGCTTGTACGCGGCCAACTTCGGCGGTGGCCAAGTCGACATCACTTCGGGCAAGTTCGTGTTCTCGGCCAGCCAAGCGTATTGGGTTGAGAACGGTCAAATTCAATACCCCGTCAAGGGCGCGACCTTGGTCGGCAGCGGTCCAGAATCGCTCAAAAAAGTCAGCCTGATCGGCAACGACATGAAACTGGATTCGGGCGTGGGCACCTGTGGCAAAGAGGGCCAGAGCGTGCCCGTGGGCGTGGGCCAGCCCACCCTGCGCGTGGACGGATTGACCGTGGGCGGCACGGCCTGAACGTCCATGCGCCAGCTTGTGCTAAAGTGATTCCCATGCAGCGCATCGCTTTTTTTGCTTTTTATTTTTGGTTCTCAGTCCCCGGCGGACGAGAGGCGATGCTGTAAGCAAACCCCGATCTCGATCAAACCGCCGGCCCTCACAGCCTGGCGGTTTTTTTTTTGACCCTTCAACCGTTTGATTTTTTTTGGAGACCCCGATGAGCGCCACCCCCACCCGCGATAACGCGTATTCGCGTCCTGCCGACAAGACCAGCCGCACCGACGACGAACGCATCCAGGACATCACCGTGTTACCACCCCCCGAGCACCTCATTCGCTTTTTCCCTATCGCGGGCACGCCAGTGGAGCAACTCATCGGTCAAACCCGCCAGCGCATCTCGCGCATCTTGCATGGACAAGACGACCGCCTCTTGGTCATCATCGGCCCCTGCTCGATCCACGACCCAGCCGCCGCCATCGAGTACGCGCGCCGCTTGAAGCCCTTGCGCGACCAATACGCCGACAGCTTGGAAATCGTCATGCGGGTGTATTTCGAAAAGCCCCGCACCACCGTGGGCTGGAAGGGCTTGATCAACGACCCCTATTTGGATGAGAGCTTCCGCATCGATGAAGGCCTGCGCATGGCGCGCCAGTTGCTGATCGAAATCAACCGTTTGGGCTTGCCTGCCGGTAGCGAATTCTTGGACGTCATCAGCCCGCAGTACATCGGCGACCTCATCAGCTGGGGTGCGATTGGCGCGCGCACCACCGAAAGCCAGGTGCACCGCGAATTGGCCTCGGGCCTGTCGGCGCCCATTGGTTTCAAAAACGGCACCGATGGCAACATCAAAATCGCCACCGATGCCATTCAAGCTGCCGCACGTGGCCACTACTTCTTGTCTGTTCACAAAAACGGTCAAGTCGCCATTGTGCAAACCAAGGGCAACAAGGATTGCCACGTGATTTTGCGCGGCGGCAAAGCCCCCAATTACGATGCGGCCAGCGTGGCCACAGCCGTGGCCGACTTGTCGGTATCTAAACTGGCACCGCGTTTGATGGTCGACTGCAGCCACGCCAACAGCAGCAAACAGCACGAGAAACAGCTCGACGTGGCGCGCGACATCGCCGGTCAAATCCGCGGCGGTTCGCGCAGCATTTTCGGCGTCATGATCGAGAGCCACATCCAAGCAGGTGCGCAAAAGTTCACCCCCGGCAAAGACCGCGTGGATGCGTTGACCTATGGCCAGAGCATCACCGATGCGTGCTTGGGATGGGACGACTCCTTGGCCGCTCTGGACGTGTTGTCCCAAGCAGTGATCGCCGCTCGCGCATGAACCTCGGGGGCTTGCCCCCCGGCTTAAAGCGCCAAGGCTTTGAGGAGTTTGGCGTGAATACCGCCGAAGCCGCCGTTGCTCATGCAAACAATATGGTCGCCGGCTTGCGCTTGCGCGACCACCCGCTGAACCAATTCATCGATGGTGCCGGCCACCACGGCTTTGCTGCCCATGGGTGCGAGCGCTTGGGTGGCGTCCCAATCCAAGCCGCCGCTGTGGCAAAACGACAAATCTGCCGATTCCAAACTCCACGGCAGTTGCGACTTCATGGTGCCGAGCTTCATGGTGTTGCTGCGCGGCTCGAACACCGCCAAGATGCGACCTTCTGTGCCCAAGCGGCGACGCAAGCCGTCGAGTGTGGTGCGCAGTGCCGTGGGGTGGTGGGCGAAGTCGTCGTACACCGTGATGTTGCCACCCGTTCGAGCGACCGTGCCACTGACCTCCATGCGTCGGCGCACGTTTTGGAACGAAGCCAAGGCCTCGGCCGCCACGGCCGGCGACACGCCCACGTGTTCGGCTGCGGCGATCGCTGCCAAGGCGTTGAGTTGGTTGTGCACGCCCGTGAGCGACCAGCGCACGTGCGCGACGGTTTGGTTGGACTGCAACACGGCAAAGTCGTGTGGCTCGCCTTCAGCGCGGAAATCGCTGACCGCTGAGCCAAATGTGCGCAGCGTGCTCCACAGGCCTTGGTGGATCACCCGGTCGATGCTTTCCTCTAGACCATTGGCCACCACACGGCCGCTGCCGGGCACGGTGCGCAAGAGGTGGTGGAACTGCCGCTCGATGGCCGCGAGGTTGTCAAAAATATCGGCGTGATCGAACTCGAGGTTGTTGATGACCGCGGTGCGTGGACGGTAGTGCACGAACTTGCTGCGTTTGTCGAAGAAGGCGGTGTCGTATTCGTCGGCTTCGATGACAAACAACGGGCGTTGGGCTGGGTGTGCGCTCTGCGCAGGTAAAGGAGGAGCCCGCAAAGCGGGCGGGGGACACGGAGCAGAGGGCGCACCCAGTTCAACGCTCGCTGGGCCGCCCAGACGTGCCGACACGCCAAAATTCAAAGGCACACCCCCCACCAAGAAACCGGGTTGTAAACCTGCGTGCTCCAAGATCCACGCCAGCATCGAGGTGGTGGTCGTTTTGCCGTGCGTGCCCGCCACCGCCATCACATGACGGCCTTGCAGCACGTGCTCGCTCAGCCACTGCGGGCCGCTGGTGTAGTTGGCGCCAGACTCCAGAATGGCTTCCATCAGCGGGTAGCGCGGTGTGCCGTCGGGCAGGCGGGCGCGGCTGACCACGTTGCCGACCACGTACATGTCGGGCTTGAGCTTCAATTGGTCGGCGCTGTAGCCCTCGATGAGCTCGATCCCCAGAGCGCGCAACTGATCGCTCATGGGGGGGTAGACCCCGCTGTCACAACCTGTGACCCGGTGACCGGCTTCTCGCGCCAACGCAGCCAAGCCGCCCATGAAGGTCCCACAAATGCCCAAGATGTGTATATGCATCCCCCGATTCTAGAGGCCTGCTGCCACATGCCCTTGACGGGCGCTTGGGCTGTGGCGGCCATGCACAATACGGGGCATGAACACCCGAATCATCAGCCGCGAGGACGCCTCACACGCCATCGCGGCTTTGGCCGCGCAGTGGGTGGTGGACGACGGTTTGACCATGGCCGCAGCCAAACAACGCGCCGCTGATCAGCTGGGTTTGCGCGGGCGCATCCCCTGGCCGGATGAGGCGTCTTTGGATGCTGCCGTGCGCGAGCACATCGCGATTTTTTGCCCTGAGGAACAAGCGCTGGCCTTGGCGGGCTTGCGCCAAGTGGCTTTGCGTTGGTTGGAGCGCTTGGCCGATTGTTCCCCTTATGTCAGTGGCTCGGTCTGGCATGGCACGGCCACGCGCCACAGCGATGTCTTCATCCAATTGTTCGTGGACGACGAAAAATCCGTCGAGTGGGTGTTGTTGGACAAACGCGTGAACTACCACCCCGGTTCGGCCAAAGGTTGGCGCGGGGAGATGGTGCCGGTGCTCACGGTGCCCGATGTGAACGAGGCTTTGAATGAACCGGTGCTGGTGCACCTGATGCTGCACCCCAGCGACGATGTGCGGGGGGCCCTCAAGCCCGACGCCATGGGACGGGCACCCCGAGGAGGAGCGGCTGCTTTGCGTGAATTGATGGAGATGAACACATGACCGATCAGCATCGACGACGTTGGCTTTGGTTGGGGGCGGGTTTGGCGGCGGCGGCTGGTGCGGCCGTATCGTGGCGCCGTTGGTCGCCCAGTCCCATGCAGGACGATGCCACCACCAACTTTTGGGCCGCTGGTTTTGAGTCGCCGGCGGGTGGCCCTGACTGGGTCATGGCCAACTTTCGTGGCAAGCCTTTGCTGGTGAATTTTTGGGCGACTTGGTGCCCGCCTTGTGTGGAGGAAATGCCCATGCTCAACCGGTTTTACCAATCCAGACGCGATGCAGGATGGCAGGTGTTGGGCTTGGCTGTGGACCAGATCGACCCCGTTCGCAGCTTTTTGACGCGTTTACCCATGGATTTCCCGATTGGCATGGCGGGTTTGTCGGGTGTGGCTTTGAGCCGCTCACTGGGCAACGAAACCGGGGGGTTGCCGTTCACCGTGGTGTTTTCGCCCCAGGGTCAGGTGGTGCACCGCCAAATTGGGAAGCTCTCGGAAGCCGATCTGGATCGCTTGGGGCAGCTGTTCCTTTAATTGCCTCCTAATTTCGCTTAATTTGCTGTCATTTTTCTTTAAATTAATAAATTTTCATTTTCAAGATCCTCGCGATCCCCGTAAAGTGGGCCAACAAAGCCTGTCTTTGCGGTAAACTGCAACCCCTTGACAGTGTCGTGGCACGGTTCATCAA
>JBEDCE010000073.1:0-8549 GCA_041176905.1 Pseudomonadota bacterium | reverse complement strand
TATTCGGTGGGCGGCAAAACCGGCACCGCACGCAAGCAAGAGGGCAAGTATTACGTGGCCAAAAAATACCGAACCTTTTTTGTAGGTTTGGCACCGATTGAAGATCCGCGCATCGTGGTGGCTGTGATGGTGGATGAACCCAACAACGGCTCGTATTACGCGGGCGTGGTGGCTGGACCGGTGTTCAGCGAAACCGTGCAGCAGACCTTGCGCATCATGGGCGTACAACCCGATTTGAACGTCAAACCCCAAATCGTGGCGGCAGCAGTGGAGGAAACGCTGTGACCCAGCATTTCGACCACCCACAAGACTTGGCCGACTGGCTGCGCCAACGTGTGGCCGGTGAGTTGCGCTGCGACAGCCGACGCTTGAAAGCGGATGATGGCTTTGTGGCTTGGCCCGGCGGTGTTCACGACGCACGGCAGTTTGTGTCGGCGGCATTGGATGGTGGAGCGTCAGCTGCGGTGGTGGAAGCCCACGACCTGGCGGCCTGGGGACCGTGGGACCACCGCGTGGCGTCCTTGCGCGAACTCAAGACTCACGCAGGAGAAGTGGCTGCAGCGTTTTACGCTCAGCCCATGCGCGATTTGTCGGCGGTGGCCATCACCGGCACCAACGGCAAAACTTCCACCGCATGGTGGCTGGCCCAGCTCTTGTGCCGCTTGGCGCAGCCCTGTGCCATCGTGGGCACCTTGGGCTTGGGCACGCCGACTTCCAGTGCGGGCGACTGGACGTGGGAGCCGACCGGTTTGACCACACCCGACCCTGTGGTCTTGCACAGCCAGTCGCGCCGTTGGGCGGATGCCGGTGTTCGGGCTTGTGCCATGGAAGCTTCGTCGATTGGTTTGGTGGAAAAGCGTCTCAATGGCGCCCATTTGCGCGTAGCGGTGTTCACCAATTTCACCCAAGACCATTTGGATTTCCATGGTGACATGGCGAGCTACTGGGCCGCCAAGTCGTCTTTGTTCGACTGGCCCACCTTGGAAGCTGCGGTGATCCATCTGGACGATCCCAAGGGGCCGCTCTTGCAAGCCGCTTGGGCGCACCGCCCACAGGATGTGTGGACCGTGAGCGCTGACGAACAACGTGCTGAGGCTGCGCGTTTGCAGGTCCGTGCGCTCAGCGCAAACGCAGCAGGCCAAAGCTTTGATCTGATCGAGCACGATGCTCATGGGCTGGAGCTGGCTCGTTGGCGCGTGGATTGCCCGCTGCTGGGTGATTACAACCGTGTGAACCTCTTGTGTGTTTTGGCTTCGGTTCGCGCCTTGGGCGTGGACATGGGGCGCGCCGTGGCGATGTGCCCGAGCCTGACGGCCGTTCCTGGTCGCTTGCAGCCGATCTGCAGTGGTCAAGCCGCAGAGCCATTGGTTTTGGTGGATTACGCGCACACACCCGATGCGGTTGAGCAGGTCTTGCGCGTGGCGCGCTTGGTAGCCGATCGCCGCGGCGGTGCGGTCTGGGCCGTGTTGGGTTGCGGCGGCGACCGCGATGCCTCCAAGCGCCCCTTGATGGCCGCAGCCGCCGAGCGTGGTGCCGATCGGGTGGTGCTCACCAGCGACAACCCGCGCAGCGAATCCCCCGTCAGTATCTTGGACGCCATGGCCGCAGGCTTGGTGTCCAAAGGGCAGGCGGTGTTGGAGATCGACCGTGCCCAAGCGATTGATTTGGCGCTGCAGGCCGCCAGCCCCAGCGACGTGGTGGTCATTGCTGGCAAAGGCCATGAAGACTACCAAGAGGTGGCCGGTGTGCGCCACCCCTTCAGCGATGCACGCGTGGCCTTGGCCGCCTTGCAACAGCGCGCCCAGCAGGGGGTGCGCGCATGAGCATGAACCTGTCCACGCTGTTAACCGGTTTGAGCGGTGCCCATTGTGTGGGCGATCTGGCCGTGCCCGTGAGCCGGGTGCACACCGACACCCGCACCTTGCAAACCGGCGATTTGTTCGTGGCATTGAAGGGCGAGCGTTTTGATGCCAACGATTTCTTGCCTCAAGCCGCCGCACAGGGTGCGGTGATGGTGATCGGCGAGCGTGATGTGATCACAGCCGGCGTGCCTGGCGTTCAAGTGCCCGACAGCCGTTTGGCCTTGGGCGAACTCGCCACGGCTTGGCGCGCCCAATGGCAGGGACCGTTGATCGCGGTCACGGGCAGCAACGGCAAAACCACCGTGACGCAGATGATCGCGTCCATCTTGCGCACCGCCGTGGGTGAGCAAGCCCATGCCACGCAAGGCAACCTGAACAACGACATCGGTGTGCCCTTGACGGTGTTGCGCTTGCGCGCCGAGCACCGCTTGTCGGTGGTCGAGTTGGGCATGAACCACCCTGGTGAAATTGCCTACCTCAGCGCCATCGCCCAACCCACGGTCGCCTTGGTGAATAACGCTCAGCGAGAACACCAAGAGTTCATGGGAACGGTCGAGGCCGTGGCCCGCGAAAACGGTTCGGTCTTGAGCGCTCTGCCCGCCGATGGTGTGGCCGTGTTCCCCGCCCACGATGCGTACACCACGCTGTGGCGACAGCTGAGCGGCTCGCGCCGTGTTTGGGTGTTCGATGACCAACGCAGCGATGCCGATGTACACACCACGGGCGTGACCTGGCAAGGTGGCGAATGGGCATTGAACGTGGTCACGCCGATTGGCCAAGTGCCGGTGCGTTTGCGCATCGCTGGACGCCACAACGTGCGCAACGCCTTGGCGGCGGCTGCCTGTGCGCTGGCCGCGGGCGTGTCTTTGGCCCACGTGCAAGCAGGCTTGAACGCGTTTGAGCCTGTGGGGGGCCGTTCTCGCGCACTGAGCTTGCCCATGCCGCGCGGCACCGTGACGGTGGTGGACGATACCTACAACGCCAACCCCGATTCGGTGGTTGCTGCCATTCGGGTCCTCGCCGAGTTGCCTGCACCACGCTGTTTGGTCTTGGGCGATATGGGTGAAGTTGGCGAGCAAGGTTTGGAATTCCACTTGGAAGTCCTGCGCCAAGCCCACGCAGCGGGTTTGACCAACGTGCACGTCAGCGGCAGTTGGATGGCCCAAGCGGTGGCCATGCTCAAGCTCAACGCCGAAGCTGAACCACAACTGTGGCGCGACGTCGATGAACTCGCGGCCCACATCGCCAACACCGTGGCTGAAGTCGGCGGCCCTCAAAGCTTGCTGGTCAAGGGCTCTCGATTCATGCGCATGGAGCGCGTGGTCCACGCCGTCATGGCCCAGACCACACAGAACACCCACCCGGAGGCGACCCATGTTGCTTAGTTTGGCCATTTGGCTACAAACCCTGTCGCCCGACTGGGGCTTTTTGCGCGTCTTCCAGTACCTCACCTTTCGCGCCGTCATGGCCGCCATGACCGCGCTCATTTTGGGATTGGTGGCAGGGCCTTATTTCATTCGCCGTTTGGCCGCACTCAAGATCGGCCAGCCGATCCGCGAGTACGCCATGCAAACCCACCTGAGCAAGGGCGGTACCCCCACCATGGGCGGCGTGTTGATCTTGTTCTCGATCGCGGTTTCGACTTTGTTGTGGTTTGACCTGACCAACCGTTTTGTGTGGATCGTGTTGGGGGTGACGCTGGGTTTTGGTGCCATTGGCTGGGCCGACGATTGGCGCAAGGTGGTCAACAAAGATCCAGAGGGCATGCGCTCGCGCGAAAAATTCTTCTGGCAATCGCTCATCGGTGTGGCGGCAGCCTTCTACCTTTTGTTCAGCATCTCTGGCACCAGCAACCAAGCTGTGTGGGATTTGTTCAAGGCTTGGGTGGCTTCGGGTTTCACGCTCGATTTGCCACCGCAGGCTGGACTGATGGTGCCTTTTTTCAAGGAAATTTCCTACCCGCTGGGCGTTTTGGGCTTTGTGATCTTGACCTATTTGGTCATCGTGGGCTCAAGCAATGCGGTCAACCTGACCGACGGCTTGGATGGGTTGGCCATCATGCCGGTGGTCATGGTGGGTTCTGCGCTGGGCATCTTCGCCTACGTGACTGGCAGTGCCGTGTTTTCACGTTACCTGCTGTTGCCGCACATCCCTGGCACCGGCGAGGTCTTGATTTTTTGCGCCGCCATGGCTGGCGCGGGTTTGGCGTTCCTGTGGTTCAACGCTCACCCCGCTCAGGTGTTCATGGGTGACGTGGGCGCTTTGGCTTTGGGCGGCGCACTGGGCACGGTGGCGGTCATCGTTCGTCAAGAAATTGTGCTGGCCATCATGGGCGGCATTTTTGTCGTCGAGGCGCTCTCGGTGATGTTGCAGGTGAGCTGGTTCAAGTACACCAAACGCCGCTTCGGCCAAGGCCGTCGCTTGTTCCACATGGCCCCTTTGCACCACCACTTTGAGAAAAAGGGTTGGAAAGAAACGCAGGTGGTGGTTCGCTTCTGGATCATCACCATGCTCTTGTGTTTGGTCGGCTTGTCCACCTTAAAACTGCGATGAACGATTGGCGCGACAAATCCGTGTTGGTGCTGGGGCTGGGAGCCTCAGGCTTGGCCATGGCCCGCTGGTGCGTGCGTCATGGGGCGCAAGTGACCGTGGCCGACACGCGCGAGCAACCACCACAACTCGCCGCCTTGCAAGCCCAATGCCCGGGCGTTGCCTTCGTGGGCGGTGTGTTTGGTGCGCGCCTGACCGATGGCGTGGCTTGGACCCATGTGTTGCGCAGCCCCGGTTTGGCACCCCAAGATTGGGCGGTGGTGCGCGAATGGGCTCAGGTTCACCAAGTGCCGGTCTGGGGTGAACTCGATGTGTTCGCCCAAGCCTTGGCCGATTTGTCGCAACGCGACCCTTGGCCGTATCACCCCCATGTCTTGTCAATCACCGGCACCAACGGCAAAACCACGGTCACTTCCCTGACCGCCCACTTGTTGGCGCAAACCGGAGCTCACGTGGCCGTGGCCGGCAACATCGGCCCGAATTTGTTGGACGTGCTCAGCCAAGCTTTGGAGCATGAGGCCTCAGCCTTACAGGCTGAGGCGCCGGCCAAGGCCAATACCAAAACGGTCTTAGATGGCGTACAAACCAACCCGCCGGATTTACCCACCGATGAAGCGGAGAGCGCCGAAGACGAACCGATCACCGATGTGCTGGCTGGTTTGGACGCCGATGCCTTGCCGATCAAGCCACCCGCAGCTTTGCCGCCAGCCCCACCCCACCTGCCCTCGGTGTGGGTGTTGGAATTGTCCAGTTTCCAGCTCGATGGTGTGGATCCCGTTTGGCGTGGTGTGCCGACCGCTGCCACCGTGCTCAATTTGAGCGAAGACCATTTGGATTGGCACGGCAGCATGGCCGCGTATGCCAACGCCAAAGCCCAGGTGTTTGGCGATCAGGCGATGATGGTGCTCAACCGAGACGACCCAGCAGTCATGCGCATGGCGCCCGCCATGGTCTCCGTCAAAGTGGCGGGACGCTACCGCCAACAACCCGCTCGCCCATGGAACACCTTTGGTTTGGATTTGCCACACCAGCCCGGCGACTGGGGCATTGAGACCGTCAACGGCATGGACTGGTTGGTGCGCGCACAAGCCTTGGACGAAACCCGTTTGACCGGCCCCGATGTGGCGTGTTGGATGCAGCGGCTCATGCCCGCTGATGCCCTGCGAATCCGCGGCCGCCACAACGCCGCCAACGCTTTGGCCGCCTTGGCTTTGGCCACGTCGACGGGCCACCCGATGGGGCGCATGTTGCATGGTTTGCGCGAGTACCGTGGCGAGCCCCACCGGGTGGAGCCGGTGGGTGTGATCCATGGTGTGACCTATTTCGACGACAGCAAGGGCACCAACGTGGGTGCCACCTTGGCGGCCATCAATGGCTTGGGCCCAGATCAACGTTTGGTGGTGATTTTGGGTGGCGACGGAAAAGGACAGGATTTCTCGCCTTTGGCCGAGCCTTTAAAGCAATTCGCCCGCGCCGTCGTTTTCATTGGTCGCGATGCGCAGCGTTTGCGCGATGCGGTGGGGGACGCTTTGGTATCCGCCGAAGTTCCCATGCAAACAACCAGCGCTTTGCCCGAGGCGGTGCGTTGGGCCGCCGAGCAAGCGCGCCATGGCGATGCGGTTCTGTTGTCACCGGCGTGTGCCAGTTTCGACATGTTTCGCGATTACGCGCACCGCGCCGAGGTGTTCAAGCAAGCGGTGGGCGAATGGGCCTTGGACGCGGGCGTGGACTTGGAGGTGCTGCGATGAGGGCATGGATGCAGCAAACCTGGCAGCACTGGTCCAACCGGTTTGGATCCGCTGCGCCTGCGGGCGAAGGATTGCCGCTGGGTTCGGCCAGTTGGGGCTATGCGGAACGAAGCCGCGCGCCAGCTGGTTGGGTGGGGTTTGATCAAGCCTTGCTATCGGTGGTCTCGGTGCTGCTGATCTGGGGTTTGGTGATGGTCTATTCAGCTTCCATTGCTTTGCCCGACAGTCCCAAGTTTTCCAATTACAGCCACACGCACTTTGTATTCCGACATGGTTTTGCCTTGTTCGTGGGCCTGCTGGCGGCGGTGCTGGCTTTTCAAGTGCCGATCCAGACTTGGGAAAAATTCGCTCCATTGCTGTTTTTACTGGCCTTGGTCTTGTTGATCTTGGTACTGGTGCCGTTCATCGGCAAGGGGGTCAACGGCGCACGCCGCTGGATTTCTTTTGGGGTGATGAATTTCCAACCCTCAGAACTGGCCAAGTTGGCGGTGGTGCTTTATGCGGCCAATTTCATGGTGCGCAAGATCGAGGTCAAAGAAAGTTTCAGTCGTGCGGTGGCGCCCATGTTGGTGGCCGTGGGCTTGACGGGGATCTTGCTATTGGCCGAGCCAGACATGGGAGCTTTCATGGTGATCGCCGTCATTGCCATGGGCATTTTGTTCTTGGGTGGTGTCAACATCCGAATGTTCTTGCTCATCAGCGTGGTGTTGATGAGTGCGTTTTTGCTCATGATCGTCTTCAGCGAATGGCGCCGCGAGCGCATTTTTGCTTACCTAGATCCTTGGAGTCAGCTGCACGCCGTGGGTAAAGGCTACCAACTCTCGCACTCGCTTATCGCGTTTGGCCGCGGGGAGATTTTTGGCGTTGGCTTGGGTGGCAGTGTGGAGAAACTGCACTGGTTACCCGAAGCGCACACCGATTTCTTGCTCGCGGTGATCGGCGAAGAATTTGGTTTGGTGGGTGTGCTCACGCTCATCGGCCTGTTCGTGTGGCTCACCCGACGCATCATGCACATCGGCCGTCAAGCGGTGGCCTTGGATCAGGTGTTCGCAGGCTTACTGGCCCAGGGCGTGGCCCTGTGGATGGGCTTTCAGGCCTTCATCAACATTGGTGTGAACTTGGGTGCTTTGCCCACCAAGGGGCTGACCTTGCCGCTCATGAGTTACGGTGGTTCGGCCATTTTGATCAACTTGGTGGCCTTGGCCATCGTGCTGCGCGTGGACTTCGAAAATCGCCAAAAAATGCGGGGGGTACGAGCATGAGACAGCGCGTGGCATTGATCATGGCCGCAGGCACCGGCGGACACATTTTCCCGGGTTTGGCGGTGGCTGAGGCGTTGCGTTCGCAAGGTTGGGCGGTGCATTGGTTGGGTACGCCCACCGGTATGGAAAACCGATTGGTTCGACCCAAGGGATTTGTGGTGGAGCCGATTGAATTCGGTGGCGTGCGTGGCAAAGGTTGGTGGACCTTGCCCTTCTTGCCCTTGCGCTTGTTGTGGGCGTTTTGGCAGGCCCGCGCGGCCGTGATCAAACTCAATCCCGATGTGGTGGTGGGTTTTGGGGGTTACGTGACTTTCCCGGGGGGCTTGATGTCGGTATGGCTCAACAAGCCACTGATCTTGCACGAGCAAAATGCGGTGGCCGGTATGGCCAATCGCTGGCTGGCGGGTATCGCCGACCGCGTGTTCACCGCCTTCCCCCATGCACTGCCCAAAGGCGAGTGGATCGGCAATCCCTTGCGAGCCGACTTTTTGAGTCAACCTGCACCTGCGCAGCGATGGGCTGGTCGACAAGGGCCTTTGCGCTTGTTGGTGGTGGGTGGCAGTTTGGGTGCGCAAGCACTCAACCAAATCGTACCCAAGGCCTTGGCCATGCTGCCCATCGAAGAGCGACCTCTGGTGACCCACCAGAGTGGAGAGGCGCAAATTGCCACGCTCAAAGCGAATTACGAAAAAGCGGGTGTGCAAGCCGAACTGGTGCCCTTCATCATCGACATGGCGCAGGCATTTGCCGATGCCGATTTGGTGATTGCTCGCGCAGGTGCCAGCACGGTGACCGAAATAGCGGCCATCGGTGCTGCTGCTTGGTTTGTGCCGTTTCCACACGCCGTTGACGATCATCAGCGGCACAACGCCGAATTTTTGTCCAAGTCGGGCGGTGCTTGGATGACCAAGCAAGCCGAATTCACACCCGACAAAGTGCTTGAGGTGCTGCGCAACACGCGTCGCCCGGTCCTTCAAGCCATTGCGCAGCAGGCGCAACTCAAATCACAAACCCAAGCGGTGTCCGCCATCGTGGACGCTTGCACCGTTTTGGCTGAAAAGAAAATCCCATGAAACACGCCATTCGTCACATCCACTTTGTGGGCATCGGTGGGGCCGGCATGAGCG
>JBEDCE010000072.1:0-8608 GCA_041176905.1 Pseudomonadota bacterium | reverse complement strand
CCGTTTGGGGGCCCATGGCCACGCCGCCCCGCACCGACGGCGAATTGGGCCTGCGCGGCAACCTGCGCCGCGCCCAAGCGCTGTTGCGCGAAGCGGGCTGGACGGTGCAGGGCGGTGAGTTGCGCAACGCCAAGGGCGAGCCCATGGTGCTCGAATACCTGGACAGCAACGAAGCCGGTGCCCGTGTGGTCACCCCTTGGGCGCGCAATTTGGAAAAGCTCGGCGTCACGCTGCGCTTTCGGCCCGTGGACTTTGCGCTCTACCAACAGCGCCTGCGCACCTTTGACTTCGATGTGATTTCCATCGCCTTCCAAGGCACCCACAACCCCGGCGCGGAATACGCCGACCTGTTCGGCAGCCAGGCCGCACGCACCGAAGACTCGGGCAATTTGGCCGGCGTGAGCTCGCCCGCGGTGGACGCGCTGATCAACCGCATGGTCAACGCCCGCAGCCGCCCCGAGTTGATCGCGGCTTGCCGGTCCTTGGACCGCGCCATCACCCACAGCCATGTGCTGATTCCGCAGTGGTCGGCCACCACGCACCGCATGGCTTTCAACAACCGGCGTTTGGCCCGCCCCGATGCGGTGCCACCGTATGTGGACGGTGAGGGTTGGGCCATGGACGTTTGGTGGAGTCGACCATGAACCTGTGGTGGTATGTGGCCAAGCGCCTGTTGTTGATGATCCCGACCTTGTTCGGCGTCTTGCTGCTGACCTTTGTGGTCATCCAGTTCGTGCCCGGCGGGCCGGTGGAGCAGTACATGGCCGAGGCCAAAGCGGGGATGGGCACAGGCGCTGAGGGTGGCTTGGCCTACCGCGGCTCGCAAGGTGTGGACCCCAAGCGCTTGGCTGAAATACAGGCCTTGTACGGTTTTGACAAACCCGCGCACGAGCGCTTTTGGCACATGCTGGTGCAGTTTGCGCAATTCGATTTGGGCACCAGCTTTTTCCAGAACAAGGCCGTGGGCGACTTGATTTGGGAAAAGCTGCCGGTCTCCATCAGCTTGGGGTTGTGGACCTTCCTCATCAGCTATCTCGTGGCTGTGCCACTGGGCGTGGCCAAGGCGGTGCGCGCGGGCAGCCGCTTTGACTTCGTCACCACTTTGTTGGTGTTGTTGGGCTACGCGATCCCCGGCTTTGTGCTGGGCGTGGCTTTGTTGGTGATTTTTGGCGGGCAGTTGCAGTGGTTCCCACTGCGTGGCCTGACCTCGGCGAATTGGGAAGAGCTGTCGTGGGCGGCGCGCACCGTGGACTACCTGTGGCACATCGCGCTGCCGGTCACGGCAATGGTCATGGGCAGCTTTGCCGTCACGTCCATGCTGACCAAAAACGCGTTTTTGGAAGAGATCCGCAAGCAGTACGTGCTGACCGCCCGCGCCAAAGGTTTGTCGGAGCGCCAAGTGCTCTACAAACACGTATTTCGCAACGCGCTCATCCCCATCGTGACGGGTTTCCCGGCGGCGTTTGTGGGAGCGTTTTTCACGGGCTCTTTGCTCATCGAGACCCTGTTCTCTTTGGATGGCCTGGGTTTGCTGGGGTTTGAGAGTGTCATACGGCGCGACTACCCGGTGGTGTTGGGCACTTTGTATTTCTTCACCTTGATCGGTTTGCTCACCAAGCTGGTGTCCGATCTTTGTTATGTCTGGGTGGACCCACGTGTCAAATTCGATTGATCCGACCCACAGCGCCAGCCCCGCGCGCCGCGCTTGGGCGCGCTTTCGGCGCAACCGCTTGGGTTTCAACAGCTTGGTGGTGTTTGTGGTTTTGGTGGTGCTGAGCTTGGCCGCCGAGCTGGTCTCCAGCGACAAACCGCTGGTGGTGCGCTACGAAGGCCAGTGGTACACACCGATGTGGCAGGACTACCCCGAAACCACGTTTGGCGGCGACTTTGAAACCCCCACCGATTTCTTGGACCCGTTTATCCGCGAGCGTTTGGCCGCGCCGGGCAATTGGGCGGTCTTCGCGCCCAACCCCTATGGCCCCAAGACCCTGAACTACTTCGCCACCGAGCCCAACCCCGCGCCACCCTCCGCGGCCAATTGGCTCGGCACCGACGACCGTGGGCGCGACGTGCTCGCGCAGCTGATTTACGGCTTCCGGGTGAGCGTGTTGTTTGCCTTGGCCCTGACCGTCACCGGGGTGGTGCTCGGTGTGTTGACCGGAGCCATTCAAGGCTTTTTTGGCGGGCGTGTGGACTTGGTGTTCCAGCGCTTCATCGAGGTGTGGGGCTCGATGCCCGAGCTGTATTTGCTCATCATTTTTTCTGCCGTGTTCGCGCCCAGTGTGGCGCTGCTCTTGATCTTGCTGAGCCTGTTTGGTTGGATGGGCTTATCGGACTATGTGCGCGCCGAGTTCTTGCGCAACCGCCAAATGGACTACGTGCGCGCCGCGCGCGCCATGGGCCTGACCTCTTGGCAAATCATGTGGCGCCATGTGCTGCCCAACAGCCTCACCCCCGTGGTGACGTTTTTGCCGTTTCGCATGAGTGCGGCCATTTTGGCGCTGACCTCGCTGGACTTTTTGGGCTTGGGTGTGCCACCGGGCACGCCGTCCTTGGGTGAGTTGCTCAGCCAAGGCAAAAACAACATCGACGCGTGGTGGATTTCGCTGAGCACCTTCGCGGTGTTGGTGATCACGCTGCTGCTGCTGACCTTCATGGGCGACGCCTTGCGCGACGCGCTCGACCCCCGAAAGCAAGACCGATGAGCACCGATTCAGCCCTGTTGCAACTGCGCGATTGGCGCGTGTCCTTCGGTGGCGTGCCAGTGGTGCACGGCTTGAACGTGGACATCCGCGCCGGTGAGAAGTGGGCCATCGTGGGCGAGTCGGGGTCGGGCAAAACCGTCTCGGCTTTGTCCATTTTGCGTTTGTTACCCGATGCGCAGGTGACGGGCTCGGCGCTGTTCGATGGCCGTGAGCTCAGCCAGTTGAGCGAGCGCGAGATGCGCGGCGTGCGGGGCGACGACATCGCCATGATTTTTCAAGAGCCCATGACCGCGCTCAACCCGTTGTACGCCGTGGGCGAACAAATCGCCGAGGTGCTGCGCCTGAAAAAAGGCATGGACGCGGCGCAGGCACGGGCCGCGGCGGTGGCGCTGTTGGCCAGCACGGGCATTGCGGATGCTGCGCGCCGTGCGGGTTCTTTTCCGCACCAACTCAGCGGCGGCCAACGCCAACGCGCCATGATCGCCATGGCTTTGGCCAGTGCGCCGCGCTTGTTGCTGGCCGATGAGCCCACCACTGCGTTGGATGTCAGCCTGCGCCAACAGATGCTCGAGCTCTTGGCCGATGTGCAGCGCCAGCACGGCATGGCCTTGGTGCTCATCACCCACGACCTGCCTTTGGTGCGGCGTTTCGCCGACCACGTCTTGGTCATGGAGCGCGGCCATGTGGTGGAGCAGGGGCGGGTGGCCGATGTGTTCGGCGCGCCGCAGCACCCCTACACCCAACAACTGTTGGCCAGCCGTCCTGAGCGTGACGCTGATCTGGATGGGCCAGACCCAGCGGGCGCACCGGTCTTGTCGGCCGAGGGTTTGGGGGTGTCTTACCCCGTGGCGCGCCCGGGTTGGCGTGGCTGGTTTGGCCGCGGTTCGGTCGACGCCGTGCGCGACGTTTCGCTGACCTTGGGGCCTGGCCGCACGCTGGGCGTGATGGGCGAGTCCGGTTCGGGCAAAACCACCTTGGCTTTGGCTTTGTTGGGTTTGATCAAGCACACCGGGCGTTTGGGTGTGGGCGATACCGACTGGGCCACGGCCCAGCGCAGCGGCGGTGAGCGCGCCTTGCGCCAGCGCGTGCAGGTGGTGTTTCAAGACCCGTTTTCTTCGCTCTCACCGCGCATGACGGTGGAACAAATCGTGGGCGAGGGCCTGCGCGTGCACCGGCCCGAGCTGAGTGCAGCGCAACGCCGCGCCGAGGTGTTGCAAGCCCTGTGTGACGTGGGCTTGGCCGACAGTGCCACGGCGGCCGAGCTTTTGCTGGCGCGTTACCCACACGCCTTCTCGGGTGGCCAGCGCCAGCGCTTGGCCATCGCGCGCGCTCTGGTTGTGCGCCCGCAGCTCTTGGTGCTCGACGAGCCCACCAGTGCCTTGGATGTGACGGTGCAAAAACAGGTGTTGAGCTTGTTGCAGCGATTGCAACTGGAGCGCGGTTTGGCCTATGTGCTCATCACCCACGACGTGGCGGTGATCCGCGCCATGGCGCACGAGGTCTTGGTGATGAAAGACGCGCAAGTGGTCGAGCAAGGCCCGGTCGATCTCGTGCTGACAGCGCCTGCCCATCCCTACACCCGCAAGCTGGTTGAAAGCGCGGGCGACTAATCTCTCTCTTTGGACCTGTTGTCATGAACGCCACACCCGCGCCTCCATTGGGCAGCCCCGCCGTCGATCTCTTGGCCCCCTTGCGCTGGCTGGCGCTCGGTTGGGCGGACTTGCGTCGCAACCCGTTGCCCGGCTTGGTGCACGGCTTTGCCCTGACGGCCGCCGGCGGCCTGATGGTGCTGATGGCGTGGGACCGTTTTTGGTTGTTGGCCGGTGCGTTTTCCGGCTTTCTGATCGTGGCGCCCATCTTGGCCACCGGCCTGTACCACGTCAGCCGCGCTTGCAGTTCGGGGCGCTGCGCCGGCATGGGCGAAGTGATGGCCTTGTGGCGCTCGGGCGATGGCCGTTTGGTGCGCTTTGGTTTGTTGCTGGGTTTGGCCGGCACAGGCTGGGTGCTGACCTCGGCGGCCTTGATCACCGTCATGGCCGATCAGCCCATCCGGCAGCCCCTGGATTTTTTGCGTCACGTCGTTTTGGCCCGCGAAGTGGGCTTGTTTGAGCTGTGGCTGGTGATGGGAGCCGCACTGGCAGCCCCCATGTTCGCTTCCACCGTGGTGGCCTTGCCCATGTTGGTGGACCAGCGCGTGAGCGTGGGTGGCGCGGTGCGCGCGAGCTGGATGGCGGTGGCCAATCACCCTGTGCCCTTGGGCTTGTGGGCGGTGTTGGTGGCCGTCCTGACGGGCGCGGCCATGCTCGGCGGCCTGGTGGGTCTGGTCGTGGTGGTGCCATGGTTGGCCCACGCCAGTTGGCACGCCTATTGTGAATTGCAGGGAGTGCCCAGCAGCGGAGCGGCACCATTGAAAGCCGTTTGACGATGGAAAATACCCTGTTCGGTTACACCGAGTTGCAAATTGCCCAGTTTGGGCTGACCTTTGGCGTGGGTGCGTTCATTCTGTACATGCTCTTCATCGTTTTGAATTTGGCGGTGGCCTCCAAGGCGGGTAAGTTTGGTACTTTTGTTTTGTTTTTGGTGTTGTCCTTTGGTATGTTGGGTTTCTTGGCCAAAAACGTCATTCAATGGGTACTTGAAAACTGAGGTTGGTTTGCGGTTACAATGCTGACTTCACGACCAAATGGGCGGGTTAATACCGGCCCATTTTTTTTGGCCGAACGTTTTTGCATCTCCGAGATGCTGTGGTGAGCAAAGGGCTTTTTTCATCCGATGAGCTGGCAGACAAGCGTAGAACAAACCGTCACAGGACTGGGTTTTGACTTGGTGGAAATTGAACGTTCCGCCGGGGGCTTGTTGCGCATCACCATCGATTGGCCGTTTGAGTTTCCCGCCGAGGGTCAAGTGGCCGAAGAGCGTTTTGTCACGGTCGAAGATTGCGAGCGCGTCACGCGCCAGTTGCAGTATTTGTTGGAAGTCGAGGCGGTTGAGTACCGCCGTTTGGAAGTGGGCTCACCCGGCATCGATCGGCCACTGCGCCACGAATTGGATTACCAGCGTTTTGCCGGTCAGGTGATCGACATCACCTTGAAAGAGGCGATTGGTGTGACGGGCACCGACATCGCGGCAAACCGCAAAAAATTTAGAGGCACGCTGGAGCGCGCCGAAGACGGGCGTTGGCAGATCGTGTGGAGCGATGCACCGCCGGTCAAGCCCGGTCAACGCGTGAGCAAGAAGCGCCCGCCAGTGCCGATGCAGGCCATGGCCTTTACGCTCGATGAGGTCGCCCAAGCCCGCTTGGCGCCCTTGGTGAATTTTCGGGGGCGGCAAGCAGCGCCCACGGCAGAGCCCAGCGCTGAAGGCGCTGAAGGCCTGTGATGGTTTTGTCTATTGAATTGAACGAACACGTGAATTGGAAAGGTGGCCACTGATATGAACCGCGAAATGTTGATGCTGATCGATGCCATTTCCCGCGAGAAAAACGTCGAGCGAGACGTTGTGCTGGGAGCTGTTGAATTGGCGCTGGCTTCGGCCACCAAAAAACTCTACAAGGGTGATGTGGACATCCGCGTCTCCGTGGACCCCGACACCGGTGCGTATGAAACTTTCCGCCGTTGGTTGGTGGTGCCCGATTCGGCCGGTTTGCAAAACCCCGATGCCGAAGAACTGCTCACCGATGCGCGCGACGAACTCGCCGACATCGAAGAGGGCGATCACTTGGAGAAGCCCATCGAGAGCGTGCCGATTGGCCGCATCGGCGCCATGGCCGCCAAGCAGGTGATATTGCAAAAAATCCGCGACGCTGAGCGCGAGATGTTGCTGACCGACTTCATGTCGCGCGGTGACAAAATCTTCGTCGGCACCGTCAAGCGCATGGACAAGGGTGACTTGATCATCGAATCCGGTCGCGTGGAAGGCCGCCTCAAGCGTGGCGACTTGATCCCCAAAGAAAACTTTCGCACCGGTGACCGCGTTCGCGCCATGATCATGGAAGTGGACCTGACCCTGCGCGGCGCACCCATCATCCTGTCGCGTTCGGCGCCCGAGTTCATGGTGGAGTTGTTCCGCCAAGAGGTGCCCGAAATCGAACAAGGCTTGCTCGACATCAAGGGTTGTGCCCGTGACGCCGGTTCGCGCGCCAAGATCGCCGTACACAGCTTTGACAAGCGCATAGACCCCATCGGTACCTGCGTGGGTGTTCGGGGCTCGCGTGTGAACGGCGTGACGAATGAGCTCGCCGGTGAGCGCGTGGACATTGTGTTGTGGAGCGAAGACCCCGCCCAGTTCGTCATTGGCGCTTTGGCCCCAGCCAACGTGCAGTCCATCGTGGTGGACGAAGAGCGCCACGCCATGGATGTGGTGGTGGACGAGGAAAACTTGGCGATTGCCATTGGCCGTGGTGGACAAAACGTGCGCTTGGCGTCTGAGTTGACCGGCTGGCGCATCAACATCATGACCGCCGACGAGTCCGCTCAGAAGCAGGCCGAAGAGTCCGATGGCATTCGCAAGCTGTTCATGGCCAAGTTGGACGTGGACCAAGAGATTGCCGACATCCTCATCGAAGAAGGCTTCACCAGCTTGGAAGAAGTGGCGTATGTGCCGATCCAAGAAATGTTGGAAATCGAATCCTTCGACGAAGACACCGTCAATGAATTGCGAACTCGCGCCAAAGACGCCCTGTTGACCATGGAAATTGCCAAAGAAGAAAGCGTGGAGACGGTCTCTCAAGACCTGCGCGATCTGTCGGGCTTGACCGTGGATTTGATTGCCAAGTTGGCCGAAGCCGGTGTTCACACCCGCGACGACTTGGCCGACCTTGCCACCGACGAGTTGACCGACATCACGGGTCAGACCGCCGAGGAGGCCACCGCGCTGATCATGAAGGCGCGCGAGCACTGGTTCACCAGTGACGACTCGCAGCAAACATCGTGAACAGCGGAGGCCCAAGCGGAGATAACACCCAATGACCAGTAACACAGTAGCCGAATTGGCCGCCGAGCTGAACAAGCCCACCAACCTTTTGTTGGAGCAACTCAGCGCGGCCGGCGTGAGCAAAAAATCCGAGACCGATGCCGTCTCGGAGGCGGACAAACACGCCTTGCTCAACCACCTCAAAACCAGCCACGGCACCGCCACCGGCGAGCGCAAAAAGATCACTTTGGTGAAGAAGTCCACCAGCGAGATCAAGCAAGCCGACGCCACCGGTCGTGCCCGCACGATCCAGGTGGAGGTACGCAAAAAACGCACCTTCATCCAACGCGATGACGAAGTGGCGCCGGCACCTGCAGCACCTGAGCTTGTGTTGCCGGCGGTGGATCACGAAGAGTTGGCACGCCGAGAAGAAGACGCGCGCCGACAAGCTGAGTTGCTTCGTCGCCAAGAGGAAGAACTGACGCAAAAGCGCTTGGATCGCGAAGCCCAAGAGGCTCGCGAAGCCCAGGCCGAAGCCGAACGCGTGGCCGCCAAAGCCGCTTCGGCCTCTGTGTCGGCGAGCGCTGAACCCACCGCAGCCGCAGCGGCCGAGGAAGAGGCTCGTGTGGTGGCCGTGAAAGCGGACAAAGAGAAAAAAGCCGAAGCCAAAAAGGTGGAGGAGGCCAAAGCCACCGATTTGGTGGACCGCCGCCGCAAGGCCGAAACCGAAGCTGCCAGCATCCGCGCCATGATGGCCACGCCTTCGCGCACCTTGGTCGCCAAAAAGCCCGACCCCGTGCCCGAAAAACCCGCTGTGGTCAAAGGCACCTTGCACAAGCCAGCTGGTACACCCAGCCCACGCCCCGCGGTGAGCACCACCACGGGTGTGGCCGGCAAAAAAGAAGTCAAGTCGGAGAACCTGTCGTCGACCTGGAAGGACGACGCCAGCAAGAAAAAAGAAATCAAAACCCGCGGTGACACCTCGGCCGGTC
>JBEDCE010000071.1:0-8685 GCA_041176905.1 Pseudomonadota bacterium | reverse complement strand
GGCCCACAAGTGGGCCAGGAGCTGGTGGAAGACGGTCTCAAGGCCTTGGGCATGGTGATCGCGGGCATCATGATTTACTTGGCGGTGCGCTTTGAGTGGAAATACGCCGTCTCAGCCATCATCGCCAACTTGCACGACGTCGTCATCATCTTGGGCTTTTTTGCCTTCTTCCAGTGGGAGTTCTCGCTGGCGGTGCTGGCAGCCGTTTTGGCCGTGCTGGGCTATTCGGTGAACGAATCGGTGGTGATTTTTGACCGCATCCGCGAGACCTTCCGTCGCTACCGCAAGAAGACCACGCAAGAGGTGATTGACCACGCCATCACCTCGACCATCAGCCGCACCGTCATCACCCACGGATCGACCCAGATCATGGTCTTGTCCATGCTTTTGTTCGGCGGCCCCACGCTCTACTACTTTGCCATGGCCCTGACCATCGGCATCATGTTCGGTATCTACTCCTCGATTTTTGTGGCCGCCGGTATCGGCTTGTGGTTGGGCATCAAGCGCGAAGACCTGATCAACGACACGAAAAAAGAAGACATCGACCCCAACGATCCGAACGCTGGCGCCAGCGTTTGAGGCCTTCAGCGCTGTGGCGGGTTCAAGCCCGCTCGATGCGCTGGTAACGCCCGCCCTCAACGCGGGCCACCCGCCCCTCCAGTTCTAGGTTGAGCAAATGCGCTTGCAATGCTTCTGTGGACCAAGGGCACTTGGCTTGCAGTGCGTCCAAACCCACAGCTTCAAAGCCCATCGCGGTCAGCACCGCGTCGTCGGGCGCTGCCATGAAATCCGACGGAGCCCTTAGCAACTCGCCTTGCACGGGCGTGCCGCGCAGCTCCTCCAGCACGTCTTGGACCGACTCCACCAGTTTGGCGCCTTGACGGATGAGCGCGTGGCAGCCTTTGGATTGGGCTTCGTGGATGGAGCCTGGAATGGCCATCACATCGCGCCCTTGCTCCAGTGCTTGTTGGGCCGTGATCAAAGACCCCGAGCGCAGCGCCGCCTGCACCACCAGCACGGCCTCAGACAAGCCCGAAATGATGCGGTTGCGCCGCGGGAAGTGGTGCGGCAAGGGCGGCGTGCCCAAGGGGTATTCGCTGATGAGCGCCCCGCCGCTGCCGCAGATGCGCCTGGCCAAGTCGGCGTGACGCCGAGGGTAGACGCGGTCCAAGCCGGTGCCCACCACCGCCAAGGTGGGGGCTTGGGCCAGCAACGCGCCTTCGTGCGCCGCCGCGTCCACCCCGAGCGCCAAGCCTGAGACCACGCACACACCAGCTTGCCCCAGGGCTTGGGCAAAGTCCAGGGCGTGGCGTTGGCCTTGTGGCGTGGGGTTTCGGCTGCCCACGATGGCCAAACGCAGGGCATGTGACAGCGCCTTGCGCGAGCCTTGTACCCACAGCAGCAGCGGCGGTTCCGGGATGTTGAGCAGGTCCTCGGGGTAATCGGGGTCACCCCACGTCAGCAGGTGGTGCTCGGCGCTGGCCAACCAATCGCCGTGCAGTGCCAGCGTGGCGGGCCAATCGGGCGGGGGCTCGCGCAGGGCCGCCGCCAGTGGGTGACCCACACAGCGCACCCAATCGTCGGGGTCTTGTGTCCACACGGCCTCGGCGCTGCCGGCCGCTTGCAGCAAACGGTGCGCCGCCTCGCAGCCCACGCCGGGCGTGAGCGATAAGCGCAACCAAGCAGCCAAGGTGTCGGTGTTCATGGCGTGCTCCCGTCTTCAGGCCACCACCACACCCCGTCGCCCAAGCGCACCGCGTCGCTGGCGTCTTCGATGCGCAGCCAAGCGGCGGCGGTGTCCTGCGTGTGCACACGCTCTGCCCGCGCATGGGCCACCCACTGCACCCAACGGGGACCAGCCGGGGCGGTGGTGTTCGGTCGGCTGGCGGGCTGCCAGCGCACCAAGCGGTAACGCTGGCCAAGCTGCAAGTGTTCGGTGTTCGGTCCACGAACTTCCAGCGTGTCGCCGGGCCCCATCAGCAGGCGGTCATCGATGCTGCCCACCACCCGCGGCGCATCGCTCAAGGCGGCGGAGTCGAGCAACAGGGGCTGCGCGGGGCTGGTGCTGGCCGCGCCGAACAACAGGGCGCACCAGGCGCGGCGGGTCCAACGTGTCATGGGTGGGTTCCTCCTCATGACACCATTAGGCTGGAGGGCCGTGTGAGGTGAGTGTGCAAGCCCCGGCAAAAAGGGGCGAAAATACAGACTTCGCCGCACCGCTGTCGCTGAGCGGTCACTGTTTGTCCATTTTTCTTGGCCTACCCATGAGCAAGCCCGAACTCCTGCCGATCCTGTGTTTCCCCGATCCCCGTTTGCACACGGTGGCCAAGCCTGTGGCCGCAGTGGACGAGCGCATTCAAAACCAGATTGTCCGCATGTTGGCCACCATGTACGACGCCAGCGGCATCGGCCTTGCCGCCACGCAAGTGGACTTTCACGAGCGCCTGATCGTCATCGACGTGAGCGAAGAACGCAATGAGCCTTTGGTGCTCATCAACCCCGAGGTGGAGTGGGCCAGCGACGAAAAACGCAAGGGCGAAGAAGGTTGCCTGTCGGTGCCCGGCATTTACGACGGCGTGGAGCGCTCGGTGTCCATCAAGGTGCGAGCCTTGGACGAAAAAGGCCAGAGCCGCACCGTCGACGCCGAAGGCATCTTGGCCGTGTGCATTCAACACGAGATGGACCATCTCATGGGCAAGGTGTTCGTGGAGTACCTCTCGCCCCTCAAGCGCGACCGCATCAAAACCAAATTGCTCAAAGCCCAGCGCGAAGCCGAGCGGGATTGACCGCATGCGCGTGATCTTTGCCGGCACGCCGGACTTTGCCCGGGTGGCCTTGCAAGCTTTGATCACCGCGGGTTTCGACATTCCCTTGGTGTTGACCCAACCCGACCGACCCGCCGGCCGTGGCATGAAGTTGCAAGCCTCGGCGGTGAAACAATGCGCCGAGCAACACGGTTTGCCCGTCGCGCAACCCGTGGGCTTGCGTTTGAATGGACCACACGCCGAGGCCGCTCAAGTCGCTCAGCAAGCCATCGCGGGTACCCGCGCCGATGCCATGGTCGTGGCCGCCTATGGCTTGATCCTACCGCAGTGGGTACTCGACGCCCCGCGCTTGGGTTGCTTCAATATCCATGCTTCTCTGTTGCCGCGCTGGCGCGGGGCCGCGCCGATCCACCGCGCGATTGAGGCCGGTGACACCGAGACTGGCGTGACCATCATGCAAATGGACGCCGGTTTGGACACGGGTGACATGCTCTTGCGCGAGGCCTTGCCGATCGCCCCGATCGACACCACCGCGAGCCTGCACGACCGCTTGGCTGCGCTGGGTGGGCGTTTGATGGTGGATGCCTTGGCATTGGCCGCTGGTGGGGGCTTGCGCCCGGTGTTGCAACCCAGCGAGGGCATCACCTACGCGCACAAGATTGAAAAACGCGAAGCCCTGTTGGATTGGTCTTTGAGCGCCGAGGTTTTGGCACGCCGCGTACGCGCATTTGACCCCTCCCCCGGCACGTCAAGTGCGCGCGGTGCCGACAGCTTCAAGGTCTGGGCCGCACACGTCCAAGCTGGTGGTGCGGGCGCCGTGGGGGAGGTGCTGGCGGTGAACGATCAAGGGGTGCAAGTGCAAACCGGTGACGGCGTGTTGGTCCTCACCACCTTGCAGCGCGCCGGGGGCAAACGCTTGCCCGTGGCTGAGTTCTTGCGCGGCTTCCCCTTGGGGGCGGGTGATCGCTTGCACAGCCCGGAGGCCTGATGTTTTACCTGCGCGAATACCGACAACAAGCCGAATTCTGGGACGGCATCCGCGATCAATTCACCGTGGCCATGGGCATCGCAGCCTGGGGCATGATGACCGGCGTGGCCATGGTCAAGTCGGGCATGTCGGTCATTGAAGCCTTGCTTCTGACGCTGATCGTTTACGCCGGTAGTGCCCAACTCACCGCCTTGCCGCTCATGCTCGCGGGCGCACCGCTGTGGGTGATCTTGGCGGCGGCGTTTTGTGTGAACCTGCGCTTTGTGGTGTTCTCGGCCCACCTGCGCCCCTTCATGATGCACCTGCCGCGCTGGAAGCGCATGGTCAGTGGCTACGTCACCGCCGACCTGAGTTATGTTTTTTTTGCGCGCCGCTACCACGAACCCGCCACCACACCCGAGGGCCTGAGCGCCCAGCAGGCCTATCTGATGGGCAACAGCGCGGTGAACTACCTCTCTTGGATGACGGCCAGCGTGATCGGGGTGGTCTTGGCCCAGTGGATTCCCACCGAATGGGGTTTGGGTTTTGCGGGCATCTTGGCTTTGGTGGGTGTGATGGCTTCCATGGCCTCCTCGACCCTGCGCATGGTATCGGCTGGTATCGCGGGTGCCGCAGCAGTGGCGGCTTGGGCTTTGCCGTTGAAGCTCAACATCTTGGCCGCGATCGTCTGTGCGGTGGCAGCTTGTTTGGTCATCGAGAAGGTCCACGCCTTGACCCAGAAAGGTGACAACCGTGTTTGACATCGATCTCCACACCTTGCTGACCATCGTTGCTTTGGGCGTGATCACGGTGGTCACGCGCGGGTTTTTCTTCATTTCCAACCGCCCTTGGACGTTACCGAAATGGGCGCAGCGCGGCTTGCAGTACGCGCCCATAGCGGCCTTGGCCGCGGTGGTGGTGCCCGAGGTGGTTATGAGCCAGGGTGCGCTCATCGGCACGCTGTGGGATGCGCGCATCTTCGCCACCCTGGCCGGCTTGGCTTGGTTCGCTTGGCAGCGCAGCGTGCTCGGCACCATCGTGGCCGGCATGGCCGTTTACCTCCCGCTGCACATTGGCTTGGGTTGGTGACGGGTTTTTACAATCGGATTTTTCTTTCACGCAGCGAACACCATGTCCTTCATCCGTTTTTCCGACCTTTGTAGCAACCGCAGCGCCGCGGGCAAACGCGTGTTCATCCGCGCCGATCTGAACGTGCCGCAGAACGACGCGGGTGAGATCACCGAAGACACGCGCATCCGCGCCAGCGTTCCCTGCATTCAGATGGCTTTGGACGCCGGTGCGGCCGTGATGGTCACGAGCCATTTGGGCCGCCCCACCGAGGGCGAGTTCAAACCCGAAGATTCGCTGGCCCCCGTGGCCAAGCGCTTGGGCGAGTTGCTCGGCCGCGAAGTCCCGCTGTTGGCCAACTGGGTCGGCGGTGTGAACGTGCAGCCCGGCCAAGTGGTCTTGCTGGAGAACTGCCGCGTCAACAAGGGCGAGAAGAAAAACGATGAAGCGCTCTCGCGCCAAATGGCCGCGCTGTGCGACATTTACGTCAACGACGCTTTTGGTACGGCCCACCGCGCCGAAGGCACGACCCACGGCATCGCACGCTTTGCGTCCATCGCCAGCGCAGGTCCTTTGCTGGCCGCGGAGATGGACGCGATCTCCAAGGCGTTGGCAAGTCCGAAGCGCCCGTTGATCGCCATCGTGGCGGGCTCCAAGGTCAGCACCAAGCTCACCATCTTGCAGAGCTTGGCCAAGAACGTGGACGGTTTGATCGTGGGTGGTGGTATCGCCAACACCTTCATGCTGGCCGCGGGCCTGAAGATCGGCAAGAGCTTGGCCGAGCCCGACTTGGTGGGCGAGGCCACGGCGGTGATCGCTGCGATGAAGGCGCGCGGCGCGGCCGTGCCCATCCCCACCGATGTGGTGACTGCCAAGACTTTCAGCCCCGACGCGGTGGCCACGGTCAAGCGCGCCACGGACGTGGCCGACGACGACCTGATCTTGGACATCGGCCCAGAGACGGCTGCGCTGTTGGCCGCGCAGCTGATGAAGGCTGGCACCATCGTGTGGAACGGCCCTGTGGGTGTGTTCGAGTTCGCGGCCTTCGAAGGTGGCACGAAGGCGATTGCACAAGCGATCGCCAGCAGCAGCGCGTTCTCGATCGCCGGCGGCGGCGACACCTTGGCGGCGATCGCCAAGTACGGCATCGAAAAGCAGGTGGGCTACATCTCCACCGGCGGCGGCGCATTTCTTGAAGTGCTCGAAGGCAAGACCTTGCCTGCGTTTGCGATCCTGGCCGAGCGCGCGGCTTGAACGCATTCTGGCAAGGCCTGGCCCTGGGCTTGGGCCTGATCGTGGCCATTGGCGCACAAAACGCGTTTGTGTTGCGCCAAGGTTTGCGGCGTGAGCACGTGGGCAGCGTGGTGTTGCTGTGCGCGGTGGCCGATGCGGTGCTGATCGCGCTGGGCGTGTGGGGCATGTCGCAGGCCCTAGGCGACCGACCTGCTTTGGCTTTGGCCCTGTCTTTGGGTGGCGCGGCGTTTTTGACGTGGTACGGCTGGCGCGCCTTTGCTCGCGTGTTTCAGGCCAATCGCTTGCAGGCCGCAGCTGAGCAGGCACCCTTGTCGCGCACGGCTGTGTTGGCACATGCCGTGGCGTTCACCTTGCTCAACCCGCATGTGTACCTCGACACCGTGGTGCTGGTGGGCAGCATCGGGGCGCAACACCCAGCAGCGGCTCAGTGGTGGTTCGTGGCCGGGGCGAGCACGGCCAGTGGGCTGTGGTTTTCTTCCTTGGGTTTTGGCGCCCGCTGGCTCGCGCCTTGGTTTGCCCGGCCGCGCGCTTGGCAGGTGCTCGACGCCCTCATCGGTATGACCATGTGGGTCTTGGCTCTGTGGTTGCTGCGCGGCGTTTTCAATTGGTAACCGCACGGTAACAAGTTTCCACCATAATTGGAAACTCAATTACAAAACGAGGCTCGCTGTGGCCTCACGGAGATCCGATATGCCTTCTCGCGCCACCAAAATCGTCGCCACCTTGGGCCCCGCTTCCAGCGACCCGGCCATGCTCGAGGCCATGATCCGAGCGGGGGTCAACGTGGTGCGCTTGAACTTCAGCCACGGCAAGGCCCAAGACCACATCGATCGCGCCGAACTGGTGCGCGCCGCCTCGCTCCGCGCGGGCCGGGAAGTGGCCATCATGGCCGACCTGCAAGGCCCCAAGATTCGCGTCGGCAAATTCGCCGATGGCAAGGTCATGTTGGAGCCCGGTCAAGCCTTTGTGCTCGACGCCTCGCGCACCGAACTGGGTGACACCCATGGCGTGGGCTTGGACTACAAAGAGCTGCCGCGCGACGTCAAGGCTGGTGATGTGCTGCTGCTCAACGACGGCCTGATCGTCATGGTGGTGTCCAAGGTGGTGGGCGCGGCCGTACACGCCACCGTCAAGCTCGGCGGTGAGCTGTCCAACAACAAAGGCATCAACAAACAAGGCGGCGGTCTGACGGCCCCGGCCCTCACAGCCAAAGACATGGAAGACCTCAAAACCGCCATGGCCATGCGTGCCGATTACGTGGCCGTGAGCTTTCCCAAAAACGCCACCGACATGGAGCTCGCGCGCCAGCTCTGCACCGTGGCCTGTGAAGGCACGGGCCACAAGCCTGGCCTGATCGCCAAGATCGAACGCGCCGAGGCGATCCCTGAGTTGGCCAACATCTTGAAGGTGTCCGACGGCATCATGGTCGCGCGCGGCGACTTGGCCGTTGAAGTGGGCAACGCCGCCGTGCCGGGTATGCAAAAACACATGATCAAGCTGGCACGCCAGATGGACAAGCTGGTCATCACGGCCACCCAGATGATGGAGAGCATGATCGTCAACCCGGTGCCCACCCGTGCTGAGGTCAGCGACGTGGCCAACGCCGTGCTCGACGGCACCGACGCGGTCATGCTCAGCGCCGAAACCGCCGCGGGCAAGTACCCGCTGGAGACGGTCGAGCAAATGGCCGCCATTTGCTTGGAAGCCGAAAAAGCCGATTACGACCCCTTGGAAGACGACTTCCAAGGCAAGACCTTCACCCGCATCGACCACGCCATTGCCATGGGCGCTTTGTTCACGGCCCATCACCTTAAGGCCAAAGCCATCGTGGCCCTGACCGATTCGGGTTCCACCGCGCTGTGGATGAGTCGACACAACGTGCGCATGCCCATTTACGCGCTCACCCCCAAACTCTCGACCCAGCGAAAAATGGCCTTGTTTCGCAACGTGCGCCCGATTTTGATGGACACCAGTACCGACCGCGACACCGCACTGGCCGACGCCGAAAACCACCTCAAAAAGCGCGGCATCGTCAGCGCGGGCGACGTCTACGCCATCACCGTGGGCGAGCCCATGGGCACGCCGGGTGGCAGCAACACGCTCAAGCTCTGCAAAGCCACTTAAAAATCCGATGGGGCGAGCGCGTCATGCCCGCGCAAGCCAGCGGACGGTAAAATTCGACGAGTTACCAACCGGTTACCAACTTTACAAAAGGTGAATCCATGGCGCTCGTTTCCATGCGCGAACTGCTCGACCACGCCGCGGTCAACGGTTACGGCATCCCCGCTTTTAACGTCAACAACCTCGAACAGGTCCAGGCCGTCATGCAAGCCGCCGACGAAGTCGGTGCGCCGGTTATCCTGCAAGCCAGCGCGGGCGCACGCAAGTACGCCGGTGAGCCCTTCATCAAACACCTGATCCAAGCGGCCACTGAGCAGTGGCCTCACATCCCGCTGGTCATGCACCAAGACCACGGCACCAGCCCCAAGGTGTGCCATGGCGCGCTCAACTTGGGCTTTGGTTCGGTCATGATGGATGGCTCGCTCATGGAGGATGGCAAAACGCCGTCGAGCTTTGACTACAACGTCGACGTCACCCGCACCGTGGTCGAGATGGCGCATGCCATTGGCG
>JBEDCE010000070.1:0-8818 GCA_041176905.1 Pseudomonadota bacterium | reverse complement strand
GCCGATTGGCATGGGGGCCACGCGTGATTTCATTGCCGAAGTGCAGGGCTTGGCGGGTTTGACCGTCGATGTGTCCACACCCGAGCGCGCCCATGCCCCGTGGTACGCCCGCTCGGTCGACTCCACCTACCTCACCGGCAAGCGCGTGTATGTGTTTGGCGACGCATCCCACGCCATCGCAGCTGCGCGTGTGGCCAGCCAAGAAATGGGCTTTGAAGTGGTGGGCCTGGGCACCTACAGCCGCGAATTTGCCCGCGAAGTGCGCGATGCGGCCAAGCTCTACGGGGTGGAAGCGCTGATCAGCGACGACTACCTGGCAGTGGAGACGCAAATCACCGAGCTTCAGCCAGAGTTGATTTTGGGCACGCAAATGGAGCGCCACATTGCCAAGCGCCATGGCATCCCCTGCGCCGTCATCTCCGCGCCCATCCATGTGCAAGACTTTCCCGCCCGCTATGCGCCGCAAATGGGCTTTGAAGGTGCCAATGTGTTGTTTGACACCTGGGTGCACCCGCTGATGATGGGCCTGGAAGAACACCTTTTGGGCATGTTCCGGGAAGACTTCGAATTCAAAGAAGGCGCTGCGCCTTCGCACCTGGGCTCGACCCGCCCCAGCCCCACGCTGCAAGCCAGCGCCGAGCCCATCACCATCGAGACGCCCAGCGCACCCGCCACGGCCACGACCAGTCCCGCCAGCAACCCAGGCGGCTGGACCTTGGACGCAGAAAAAGAGCTCAACAAGATTCCCTTTTTTGTGCGCGGCAAAGCCCGCCGCAACACCGAACGCTTTGCCCGCGAGCAAGGCCTGGCGACGATCACAGTGGAGACCCTCTACGATGCCAAAGCCCACTTCAGCCGCTGATGCCGTGACCTCGGGTAGCCACACACCGGTGCGGGTGACCATCGTCACCATGGACACGCATTTGGCCAGTGCCACCGAGCGTGCGCGCCACAGCCTGGCGCGCGAAATGCCCGGCCTGCACCTGTCCTTGCACGCCGCATCCGAATTTGCCAACAACGAAGCCGCCATCGAGCGCTGCAAGGCCGACATTGCCCAAGCGCACATCATCGTGGCGGGCATGCTGTTTTTGGAAGACCACTTTTTACCCATCTTGCCCGCCCTGCGTGAGCGCCGCGATGGCTGCGACGCGATGATTTGCATGGCCTCGGCCACCGAGGTGGTGCAGCTCACGCGCCTGGGCAACTTTGACATGGGCAAGCCCGCCAGCGGCCCAATGGCCTTGCTGAAAAAACTGCGTGGCAAAAAAGAAAAGAACAGCACCGGTGGCGCTGCCCAACTCAAGATGCTGCGCCGCATTCCGCAAATGCTGCGCTTCATCCCCGGCACAGCGCAAGATGTGCGTGCCTATTTCATGACCCTGCAATACTGGCTGGGCGGCTCCGATGCCAACGTGCTCAACCTGATCCGCCACGTGGTCGATCGCGGCGCCAGCGGCGAACGCAAACACCTGCGCGGCATGCTCAAACCCCAGGCGCCGATTGAATACCCCGAAATGGGCGTCTACCACCCGCGCATGAAAGGCCGCTTCAGCGAAGACGCCAGCGCACTGCCCGCGCCCGTCCAAGGACCCGTCCATGGCACGGTGGGTTTGTTGGTGTTGCGCTCGTACCTGTTGTCCAACAACGCCGGTCACTACGACGGCGTGATCGCAGCCCTCGAAGCGCGCGGATTGCGCGTCATCCCCTGCTTTGCATCGGGCCTGGACAGCCGACCCGCCATCGACGAATACTTTTTTAAAAATGACCGCCCCACGATCGACGCGCTGATTTCGCTCACTGGTTTTTCTCTGGTGGGCGGTCCCGCCTACAACGATTCCAAAGCCGCAGAAGAAGTGCTGGCCAAACTCGACGTGCCCTACATCGCGGCGCAGCCCGTCGAATTCCAAACCCTCACCGAATGGGGCAGCTCCGAGCGCGGCCTGCTGCCGGTGGAGAGCACCATCATGGTGGCCATCCCCGAGCTCGACGGCTCGGTCGCCCCCATGGTGTTTGGCGGCCGCCCAGGCAGCGCCGGCGTGACCTGTTCAGGCTGCCACCATGCCTGCACCTTCACCGACCAAGACCGCAGCCAAGACATGGCCTCCTGCCCCGAACGCGCCACCATGCTGGCCGCGCGGGTGAGCAAAATGGTGGCCTTGCGCCGCAGCGAGCGCGCCCAGCGCAAGCTGGCGCTGGTGGTGTTCAACTTCCCGCCCAATGCGGGCAACATCGGCAGCGCCGCTTACTTGAGCGTGTTCGAGTCCATCTTCCACACCTTGGCCGCCATGCAAGCGCAAGGCTACACCGTGGACATGCCCGCCAACGTCGATGACTTGCGCAACAGCTTGCTGCACGGCAATGCCGCCCAATACGGTGCCGACGCGAATGTGCACCACCTGATCGCCGCCGAAGACCATGTGCGGCGCGAGCCTTGGCTGTCAGAGATCGAAGCCCAATGGGGCCCCGCACCAGGCCGACAACTCAGCAACGGTCAATCGATTTTTGTGCTGGGCAAGCAATGGGGCCATGTGCTGGTGTGTGTGCAGCCCTCGTTTGGCTACGAAGGCGACCCGATGCGCTTGTTGTTCCAAAAGGGCTTGGCCCCCACGCACGCTTTCTCGGCCTTTTACCGTTATCTGCGCGAAGACTTCCAAGCCCACGCCGTGCTGCACTTTGGCACCCACGGCGCGCTCGAGTTCATGCCCGGCAAACAGACCGGCATGTCGGGCAGCTGCTGGCCCGACCGCTTGATCCACGACCTGCCCAACATCTACCTGTATGCATCGAACAACCCCTCCGAAGGGGCGATTGCCAAGCGCCGCAGTGGCGCCACCTTGATCTCCTACCTCACCCCTCCCGTGTCGCAAGCGGGCTTGTACAAAGGCTTGACCGAACTCAAATCTTCCATCGACCGCTGGCGCGGTCTGGAGCCCGGTGCTTCTGAGCGCCCCGAATTGGCACTGATGCTGCAGTCGCAAGCCGCTGAGCTGGATTTGGCCGACACCGAACCCCTGTGGAACCACGACACGCCCACAGCCATCGACGCCCGCGTGGCGGTGCTGGCCGAGCAATTGCTGGAGTTGGAATACACCCTCATTCCCCACGGCCTGCATGTGACCGGGCGCGCGCCCTCTGAGGCCGAGCGCATGGACTTGCTGGTGTCGATGGCCGACGCCGGTCACGGCCAAACCCTGAGCCGCGAATCCGCTCAAGCCTTGGTCCAAGGCCAGAGCGCGGAAAAGGTGTTGCAACTGTCACAACTGCCGCGCGAAGAAGGCCACCTGGCCATGGTGAAAAAGCTGATCGAAGCCAACCACCTGATGGCCAGCGAAACCGAAGTCAGCGCCATCTTGCATGCCTTGGATGGCCGCTTTGTGCGCCCCGCTCCGGGTGGCGATGTGCTGCGCACCCCGGAGGTCTTGCCCACTGGGCGCAACCTGCATGGCTTTGACCCGTTTCGCATCCCCAGCGCCTTTGCCGTCAAAGACGGGGCCAAGCAAGCGCAGCGCTTGTTGGATCGTTACATCGAAGACGGCAACGCCCTGCCCGCCTCCATCGCCATGGTGCTGTGGGGCAGCGACAACCTCAAAAGCGAAGGCGCACCGATTGGCCAAGCCCTGGCGCTGATGGGCGCTTTGCCGCGCTTTGACAGCTACGGCCGCATCGCCGGTGCCACCCTGATCCCCTTGAACGAACTGGGCCGTCCGCGCGTCGATGTGGTGATCACCTTGTCGGGCATCTTCCGCGACCTGATGCCCCTGCAAATTCGCCTGCTCGCCGAAGCCGCCTATTTGGCCGCAGCCGCCGAAGACGAGCCGCTGGAGATGAACCCCATCCGCCGCCATGCCCTGGCCTACCAGCAAGAGCACGGCTGCACTTTGGAGATCGCTGCCTTGCGCGTGTACGGCAATGCCGAAGGGGCTTACGGCTCCAACGTCAACAACCTGATCGAAAGCAGCCAGTGGACCGACGAGGGCGAACTGGCCGACACCTACACCCGCCGCAAGGGCTTTGCCTATGGCCGCGATGGCCGCGCCGAAGCGCGCACCGCCTTGATGCAAAGCGTGCTCAGCCATGTGGAACTGACCTACCAAAACCTGGAGTCGCTGGAGCTGGGCGTGACCACCGTGGACAACTACTTCGACACCCTGGGCGGCATCACCCAAGCGGTCAAAGTGGCCAAGGGCGGCAAAATTCCTCCGGTCTACATCGGTGACCAAACCAAGGGCGACGGCACCGTGCGTTCCTTGCGCGAACAAGTGGCGCTGGAAACCCGCACCCGCATGCTCAACCCCAAGTGGTATGAGGGCATGTTGGAGTCGGGCTACGAAGGCGTGCGCCAAATTGAAGTCCATGTCACCAATGCCATGGGCTGGTCGGCCACCACCGGGCAAGTCCAGCCCTGGGTCTACAAACAACTGACCGAAACCTTCATGCTCGATCCGCAAATGCGCGAGCGTTTGGCCAAGCTCAACCCCACGGCTTCGGCGCGGGTGGCCAACCGCCTGATTGAAGCCTTTGAACGCAATTACTGGCAACCCGATGCCGAAACACTCCAAGCCCTGCGCCGTGCTGGCGAAGAGCTGGAAGACCGCCTGGAAGGCATACAAGAAGGAGCCCCCGCATGACCGAAACCGCCACCATCCCCGTCAGCCAAATCAAACGCGGCGGACGCCCCGACGGCGAGGGCAGTGTGCAAGTGCAGCTCGACCCCAGTGTGAAGATCGGCAACGCCAAGGTGTTTGCCATTTATGGCAAAGGCGGCATTGGCAAGAGCACCACTTCTTCGAACCTGTCGGCCGCCTTTTCCAGGCTGGGCAAGCGGGTGCTGCAAATTGGTTGTGACCCCAAGCACGACAGCACGTTCACGCTCACCAAAAAAATGCTGCCCACGGTGATCGATGTGCTGGAAACCGTGGACTTTCATGCCGAAGAGCTGCGCGTAGAAGACTTTGTGTTTCAAGGCTACAACGGCGTGATGTGCGTCGAGGCCGGTGGCCCACCCGCTGGCACCGGCTGCGGCGGCTATGTGGTGGGGCAAACCGTCAAGCTCCTGAAAGAGCACCATTTGCTGGAAGACACCGACGTGGTCATCTTCGATGTGCTGGGCGATGTGGTGTGCGGTGGTTTTGCTGCACCCCTGCAACACGCCGACCGTGCCTTGATCGTCACCGCCAACGACTTTGACTCCATCTTTGCGATGAACCGCATCGTGCAAGCCATCGGTGCCAAGTCGAAAAACTACAACGTGCGCTTGGGTGGCGTGATCGTCAACCGCAGCGACGACACCGACCAAGTCGACAAGTACAACGCCGTCACCGGTTTGAAAAACATGGCGCATTTCCCCATGCTCGACGAAATCCGCAAAAGCCGCTTGCAGAAATGCACCATGTTTGAGTTGGAAGCCACGCCGGCCATCAAGGCCGTGCAAGACGAGTACATGCGCTTGGCTGCGGCCTTGTGGGCTGGCTCCGACCCGCTGCCTTCCATTCCCATGAAAGACCGCGATATTTTTGATTTGTTGGGATTTGACTGACATGAACCAAGCCAGCTATGTCGCACGGCGCGGTGAGATCGAACACTATTTCGATCGCACCGCTGCCAAAGCTTGGGAGGTGTTGACCTCCAACGCACCCGTGGGGCGCATCCGCGCCACCGTGCGCAAGGGCCGCGACCAGATGCGCCACACCTTGCTGTCGTGGCTGCCCGAGGACATGCGCGGTCTGCGCTTGCTCGATGCCGGTTGCGGCACCGGTGCCTTGGCGCAAGAGGCCATGCGCCGCGGCGCCGAGGTGCTGGCGATTGACCTCTCGCCCACCTTGGTCAACTTGGCCCGCGATCGCCATGCCCAAGACCTGCTCACCGACCCCACGCTCAGCGCCAAAGGCGGCAGCATCACGTTTTTGGCCGGTGACATGCTGGGCGCCGAGCACGGCGACTTTGACCATGTGGTGTGCATGGATTCACTCATCCACTACGACACCCAAACCATTGCCAACGCAGTGGAGTCCTTGACCAAGCGCACCCGCCAGTCGGTGCTGTTCACCTTTGCACCGCACTCGCCGCTGTTGGCAGTCGCCCATGCCATGGGCCGCTTGTTCCCGCGCAGCGACCGCTCGCCACAATTGGCCCCAATTCGCAAAACCACTTTGCATGTGTACATCGAGCGCGCAGTGCGTGAGCACGGCTGGCGGCCTGGCCACATGCAGCGTGTTTCCAGCGGGTTCTACACCTCACAAGCGTGGGAGTGGAAGCGCACATGATCGGCTCTTGGCGCCAACTGTTTCGGCCACCGGCTTGGGTGTCGGCCTTTGGCACGCGCTTCATGCCGTTTGCCGATGCGGCCTCGCCCGAGTTGCCCCTGGGGCGTTTGCTGCGTCTGTCTTTGTTTCAGTTCGCCATTGGCCTGACCACCGCGTTGTTGGTCGGCACCTTGAACCGGGTGATGATTGTTGAGCTGCAAGTGCCCGCTTGGTGGGTGGCGGTGGCCGTGGCCATGCCCCTGGTGTTTGCGCCCCTGCGCGCCCTGATCGGCTACCGCAGCGACACCCACCCATCAGCGCTGGGCCTGCGCCGCATCCCTTATTTATGGATTGGCACCTTGCTGCTGTTTGGTGGCTTGGCCATCATGCCGTTTGCTTTGTTGCTGCTGTCTGAGGCCACGCCCGACAACCTATGGCTGGGCCGCATGGGCGCGGCTTTGTCATTTGTGTTGGTGGGCGCTGGCATGCAAGTCACGCAAACCGCGGGCATGGCCTTGGCCACCGATTTGTCCAGCCCCGAAAAGCGCCCCCGCGTGGTGGCCTTGCTCTACAGCATGCTGCTGCTGGGCATGGTGGTCAGCAGTGCGGCCTTTGGTGCCTTGTTGGCTGACTTTGGCAGCGTGCGCCTGATCCAAGTGGTGCAAGGCTCGGCCGTGGCGGTGGCGGTTTTGAACCTGTTGTCGCTGTGGAAGCAAGAGGCGCGCGGGGCCAAGCGCGGTCAGCGCGCTCAAAACGGTTTTTCCATGTCGTGGCAGCGCCTGATGGCCATGCCGCACATGAACCGCTACCTGTGGGCGCTGGGCCTGGGCACCGCCGCATTTGGCATGCAAGACATCATCCTCGAGCCCTATGGCGGCGAAATTTTGGGCCTCAACGTGGGCATGACCAGCAGCCTGACCGCCTTGAGTGCCGGCGGCTCATTGCTGGCCTTTGCCCTGTCGGCCCGCGGGCTGGCGCGAGGCATCGACCCCTGCCGCTTGGCTGGCATGGGTGCCTTGATCGGGCTGCCCGCTTTTGCCTGTGTGATTTTTTCAGCACCGCTGCAAGCGCCCCTGTTGTTCCAAACCGGCGCCCTGTTGGTCGGCTTGGGCGGCGGATTTTTTTCGGTGGGCATGCTGGTGTGCGCCATGAACATGGCCCAAGGGGATCAAGCCGGCTTGGTGCTCGGTGCCTGGGGCGCGGTGCAAGCCACCGCCGCGGGCTTGGCCATGGCCGCCGGTGGCGTGCTGCGCGACCTGGTCAACCAATTGGCCATCCACGATTGGCTGGGCCACAGCCTGAACATGCCCGCCACGGGGTACAGCTTTGTGTACCACGTCGAAATTTACTTGCTATTTGTGGTGCTGGTGGCACTGGGACCCTTGGTGCGCAACCAAGTGGCCCGCCGCAGCACACCCCCATCCCACTTCGGCCTGGTTGAGCTGCCCGGCTGATCACAACCTATTTTTTGAGGAGAAGACCATGGAAACAGGCGCTATTACCCAGTACATCGATGTGGCCCAACTCGTGCTGTATGCCTTTTGGGCATTTTTTGCAGGCCTGATTTATTACCTCGTGCGCGAGAACCACCGCGAGGGCTACCCCATGGACACCGGCCGCGAAGAAGGCCCGGTGGTCACCGGCTGGCCGATTCCCGACCCCAAAACCTACAAGCTGTCCAACGGCCATGAGGTGCAAGCCCCCGACTTCAACCGCCCTGACGGCCAATACAAGAGCCAAAACACCCAACTCTGGGGTGGCTCCCCAATTGAACCCGTGGGCGATCCCTTGCTCGCAGGTGTGGGCCCCGGGGCATGGGCGCAGCGTGCCGACCACCCGGACCGCGACCTGCACGGCAACCCCTTGATCGTGCCGCTGCGCACCGTCTCAGACCACGGCGTGGCGCACCAAGACACCGACCCACGCGGCCTGCCCGTGTATGGTGCCGATGGCGAGGTGGCTGGCACCGTGAGCGACCTGTGGATCGACACCGCCGAGATGATGTTTCGCTATGTCGAAATCGATCTGCCCAACGGCGGGCGCCGCGTGCTCATGCCGATCAACTTCGCCCGCATCAAGGCCCATGGCCTGTTTGTGTATGCCTTGATGGCGCACCAATTTGCCAATGTGCCCGCAACGAAATCGGCGCAAGAAATCACCTTGCTGGAAGAAGAAAAAATCATGGGCTACTTTGGTGCTGGTTTGCTGTATGCCGAGCCCAGCCGCTTGGAGCCACCGCTGTGAACCATTCGCACGGTCACGAGCACGAATACGACTTCGAGGCCAGCCCGGGCTTGCCCGAGCCGCTGCCGGCGCGGGAAAAAATCCTGTGGCAAGGCGCACCGCAGTGGCGTGCCATGGCCTGGCACGTGTTTCATGTGCGTAAAGTGGCGCTGTACTTTGCCGCCATGTGGTTGTGGCAAGCCGCCTACTTGTGGGAGCAAGGCGGCGACGCCTCGGTCATGGTGCAGTCCTTGTCCATCAGCGCTTCGCTGGCCGTGATGGGCTTGGGTCTGCTGCTGGGCAGCGCCTGGATGTCGGCACGCAATGCGCTCTACACCATCACCGATCGGCGG
>JBEDCE010000069.1:0-8837 GCA_041176905.1 Pseudomonadota bacterium | reverse complement strand
GCGTGATTCCTGGCGACCCGGTGACCTTGATCGCGCCCAGCGGCCAAGTCACCCCGGCCGGTGTGTTGCCGCGCATCCGCCAAATGACGGTGGTGGGCACCTTCGATTCGGGCCACTTCGAATACGACTCGACGCTGGCCATGCTGCACCAAGACGACGCCATGAAGATCTTCCGTTTGGAAGGCCCGACCGGCGTGCGCATCAAAATCAAAGACCTGCACCGCGCCCGCGAGGTCGCCCTCGAGATGGCGCCCACCATGCCCGCGGGCCTCTTCATGCGCGACTGGACGCGACAAAACCGCACCTGGTTCGCCGCGGTGCAGTTGGAAAAACGCATGATGTTCATCATCCTGACCTTGATCGTGGCGGTGGCCGCGTTCAACCTGGTCTCGACCTTGGTGATGACGGTGACCGACAAGAGCGCCGACATCGCCATCCTGCGCACCTTGGGCGCCAGCCCGGGCAGCATCATGGCCATCTTTGTCGTGCAAGGCGCCATGGTGGGCGTGATCGGCACCGGCTTGGGGCTCTTGCTTGGCTTGGGCGTGGCCTTCAACATCGACACCTTGGTGCCCGCGCTGGAGTCTTTGTTGGGCGCGAGCTTCTTGCCGCAAGAGGTCTACCTCATCACCCGCATGCCCAGCGACCCTCAGCAGGCCGACATCGTGCCCATCACCGTGATTGCTTTGCTTTTGTCCTTTGTGGCCACGATCTATCCGAGCTGGCGCGCCAGCCGCGTCAACCCCGCGGAGGCTTTGCGCTATGAGTAACACCCCCAACAGCGCTGTGTTGCAAGCGCACGGCTTGACCAAACGGTTCACCGAAGGCCGCTTGGACGTGAGCGTCTTGCAAGGCGTGGACCTGCGCATCGAAGCGGGGCAGACCTTGGCCATCGTGGGCGCCTCAGGCTCGGGCAAAAGCACCTTGTTGCACCTTTTGGGCGGCTTGGACGCGCCCAGCAGCGGCCAGGTTCAACTCAAGGGGCAAAACTTGGCGGGCTTGAGCGCCGCGGCTCAGGGCGACATGCGCAACCGCTACTTGGGTTTTGTCTACCAGTTTCACCACCTGCTGCCCGAGTTCAGCGCCCGCGACAACGTGGCCATGCCGCTGTGGATCCGCCGCCAAGCGCGAGCCGAGGCCGCCGAACGCGCTGAGGCCATGTTGCGCCGCGTCGGTTTGGGCGAGCGTTTGCACCACCGACCGGCCGAGCTCTCGGGCGGCGAGCGCCAGCGTGTGGCGATCGCCCGCGCCTTGGTGACCCAACCGGCGTGTGTCTTGGCCGACGAACCCACCGGCAACCTCGACCGAAACACGGCCGCCCAAGTCTTTGCCTTGATGATGGAGTTGGCCCGCGACCAAGGCACGGCCTTTGTGGTGGTCACCCACGACGAGGCCTTGGCGCAGCGCTGCGACCGCATGCTGCGATTGACCGCGGGTGTGCTCAGCGAGGCCGCGCTCTCAAGTTGATGTTGACAGGCTGGATCGACACCCATTGCCACTTGGATGCGTCCGAATGGGACGGCTTGGCCGGCGGTGTGCAGGCCGAGCGCGCCGCTGCGCGCGCCGTGGGCGTGGGCCTGTGTGTCTTGCCCGCGGTCAACCGCGCGGGCTTTGCCGCGGTGCGCGACTTGGCCCACACCTTGGGCGACGCCTACGCCTTGGGCATCCACCCCTTGTTCGTGCCCCAAGCCGATGAAGCTGATCTGGACGCTTTGGACGCCGCTTTGCAGGCCCACCGCGACGACCCGCGTTTGGTGGCGGTGGGGGAAATTGGTTTGGATTTTTTTGTGCCCGAACTGTGCACCCCCGCCATGCGCGAGCGCCAATGGCGCTTCTACCGAGCCCAACTCGGATTGGCGCAACGCCACGGTTTGCCGGTGATTCTTCATGTGCGCCGCAGCGCCGACTGGCTGCTCAGAGGCCTGCGCCAATGCCCTGTGGTCGGGGGCATAGCCCACGCGTTCAACGGCAGCGACGTGCAGGCGCAAGCTTTTGTGGATCGCGGTTTTAAGCTCGGCTTTGGCGGCGCGATGACCTTTGACACCGCGCGGCGCTTGCGCCACTTGGCCCAACAACTGCCCGACTCGGCGGTGGTGCTGGAGACCGACGCGCCCGACATCCCGCCGCACTGGCTTTATGTCACCGCGGCCGAGCGCGCCGCCGGTCATCCACAAGGCATCAACGGTCCCAGCCAGTTGCCCCGCATCGCAGCGGTCATGGTCGAGTTGCGCGCCACCACGCCAGAGGCGCTGATGCGCCAGACCAGCGCCAATGCCCTTCAAGCCCTGCCCAAGCTGGCGGCTTGCTGGGGTGGATAATCGGTCTTTTGAGCACAACTCCCATGGCCTTGTCGCGATCCCAACGCAAAACCCCTGTTGCCAACGCCTTGCCCGAGGTAACGATCTCAGAAGATTCGGAGGTGCGTTTTCTGCACTTGGGCACCGAGTGGATCCAAGGCTCGATGTTGCTCGACGCACCGTTTGACATCGAACTGGACTACGTTCAGCGCATGATGGGCTGGCTGCTTTTCGTGGCCCCGGACACCGTGCCCCAACGCCGCGCCATGCAGCTGGGTTTGGGCTCGGCGGCGGCCACCAAGTTTTGTTTCAAAAAATTGCGCATGGCCACCACCGCCATCGAAATCAACCCCCAGGTCTTGGCGGTGTGCCGCACCTGGTTCAAATTGCCCGCTGACACCGCGCGTTTGAAAGTCGTCCTCGCCGATGCGGCCGAGGCGATTCGCCGCGCCGAGTACACCGGGACCATCGACGCCCTGCAAGTGGACCTCTACGACCACGAAGCCGCCGCGCCCGTGCTCGACAGCCCCTCGTTTTATGCCGACTGCCGCTCGGCTTTGAGCGATGAGGGGTGCATGACGGTCAACCTGTTTGGGCGCGACGCGAGCTACGAGCGCTCGGTTGAAAGCATCGTAGCGGCGTTTGGCGCCGATGCGGTCTGGGCCTTCAAACCCACCCGCGAGGGCAACGCCATCGTGTTGGCCCAACGCACCGCCAGCCGACCCACCCGCATGGAACTGTTGGCCCGCGCCGAGGTTATCCAAGAGCGGTGGGGTTTGCCGGCCGTGAAGTGGTTGCGCATCTTCAAACCTGTGAGCCCATGAAGATCTCCATCAAAACCGAATCCGCTTGGCGCGGCACATCCGACTGTCGCAGCTGCGGCATCCGTGACATGGTCTTGTTTGCCGATTTGAAGGAAGAAGACTTCGAATTGATCCATGCTCCCATCGACGACTTTGAATTCGACGTGGGCCACAGCTTGGTCAGCACCGGCGCAGAGGCCACTGCGCTCTTCACACTGCGTGCTGGCGTGGTCAAGCTGGTGCGCAACACCGCCGATGGTCGACAGCGCATCGTGCGCGTGCTGCGCGCGGGCGATGTCATTGGTTTGGAAGCCCTGATGACGCCGACGTACGACGCCGATGCGGTGGCGCTCACACCGGTTCAAGTCTGCCGTTTGCCGCTGCAAGTCATTCAGCGCTTGAACCGCGAAACCCCGCGCTTGCACCAGCGCTTGCTGGGCAAGTGGCACCAAAGTCTCAAAGACGCCGACGATTGGTTGGCCGATCTCAACTTTGGCAACGCCCGCCAGCGCGTGGCGGGGTTGATTTTAAAAATGCGGTCGGCCGCGGACCCCACGGTGGTGACCTTGTTTTCACGTGAAGACATGGGCGCCATGCTGGACCTCAAACTCGAGACCGTCAGTCGCACGCTCAGCACCTTTGTGCGCGAAGGCTTGATCGAGTCCATGGACAAACACGGGCGCCAGTACCGCGTGCGGGATGTAGCGCGCCTGATGGCGCCCAGCGAGTGAGGTGGTGATGAAGCGCGCCTTGCTGTGTGTGTTGACGTGCTGGGGCTTGCAAGCCCAAGCGGACATGGGCATGCAATCGCTCGAGCGTTTTGACATCGACCGCACCGAAGTCACCATTGGCCAGTTCCGCGCCTTTGTGCGCGCCACCGGCACGCTCACGCAAGCCGAGCGCGCCGGGGGTGGGCAAACCTATGAGGCCGGTTGGGAGCAACGCCGTGGCTGGACGTGGAACGCGCCCTTCGGCACGCCCGGCGCCGACGACGAGCCCGCGGTGCACATCACCCAGCCCGAAGCACAGGCCTACTGCCGCTGGTCGGGCAAACGCTTGCCCACCGACGCCGAGTGGGGTCAAGCCGCTTACGTGGAGCAGCGCGCCAACCCACCCACCCCTTTTGTGCGCGGGCAGCGCTACACCTACCCCACCGGCACCAGCCCACGCGGTGCGAATTGTTTGGGCGATTGTGGCCCGGTCACAGCCGTGCCCCACGCCCAAACCAGCCGTGGTCAAGGCCATGCCCGCGTGGGCACCGCCGCTGCGGGCGTCAACGGTTTGTTCGACATGGGAGGCAATGTGTGGGAGTGGGTGGACAGCGGCTCGGCGCGTGAGCCGCGCACACGCGGCGGCTCGTGGTGGTACGGCAGTGGCCCCATGCGCGACGATCACACCCAAAGCAAACCCGCCAACACTGCCGTGGTCTACATCGGCTTTCGCTGCGTGCGCGACCAATGAGCGTCGCCCCCACACCGCACCTGCTCTCTGGACTGTTGTTGGCTGCGGCAGGGTCGATCGCGTTTTCGGGCAAGGCCATCATCGTCAAGCTCGCGTACCGCCACGGCGTGGACGCGGTCACGCTCATCATGTACCGCATGCTGTTTGCCTTGCCGCTTTTCCTGGCCTTGGCCTGGTGGGCCACCTACCGCCAAAAAGGCGGGGCGCCCGCGCCGCTGACGCGCCGCGACTGGCTGGGCATTCTGGGTTTGGGTTTCACCGGTTATTACTTGGCGAGTTTTTTGGATTTCTGGGGCTTGCTCTACATCAGCGCGAGCTTGGAGCGCCTGATCCTCTACCTCAACCCCACGATCGTTTTGGTGTTGGGCTGGGTCTGGTACCAGCGGCGCATCACCGCGCGGCAAGCGCTGGCCATGGCGGTGAGCTACGCCGGGGTCTTGCTGGTGTTCGGCCATGAGGCCGACCTCAGCGGCCCCAACGCAGCCCTAGGTGCGGTCTTGGTGTTCGGCAGTGCCATCAGCTACGCGATCTATTTGGTGACCAGTGGCGAGATGGTCAAACGCTTGGGCGCCATGCGTTTGGTGGGCTTGGCCACCACCGTGGCCTGTGTCTTGTGCATCTTGCAGTTTGTGGTCCTGCGCCCGCTGTCGGCGGCCATCGTGGCGCCTGAAGTCATCTGGCTGTCGGTGCTCAACGCCACGCTGTGCACTTTCGCGCCGGTGGTGATGGTGATGATGGCCATTGAGCGCATCGGCGCCGGGCTGGCGTCACAAACCGGCATGATTGGACCGATGTCGACCATCGCCATGGGCGTGTGGCTGCTCGACGAGCCCTTCAACGGCTGGATCGTGGCCGGCACCGCCTTGGTGGTGGCCGGTGTCTTTATGGTGACCCGCGCCCGCACCAACGGCGCATAAACAAACGGAGACGAACATGGATTTGGGTATTGCAGGCAAATGGGCGCTGGTTGGTGGCGCAAGCAAAGGCTTGGGTTGGGGCTGCGCGGCAGCACTGGCCGCCGAGGGCGTGAACGTGGTGATGGTGGCGCGTGGGGCCGAGGCCTTGCAAGCGGCGGCGCAGGCCTTGTCGGAGCAACACCCCCGCGTGCGCATCGTGCCGGTGGCCGCCGATATCACCACCGAAGCGGGGCGCTCCGCTATTTGGTCGGCCGCGGGCGGCCCGGGCCAAGCGTTTGACATCGTGGTCACCAACGCCGGTGGCCCGCCGTCCGGCGACTTCCGCAATTGGGACCGCGCCGCGTGGCTTGCGGCCATCGACGCCAACATGCTCACCCCGATCGAGCTGATCAAAGCCACGGTCGACGGCATGGCCGAGCGCGGCTTTGGCCGCGTGGTCAACATCACCAGCAGCGCCGTCAAAGCGCCGATCGACATCTTGGGCTTGTCCAACGGCGCTCGTAGCGGCCTGACCGGTTTTGTGGCGGGCTTAGCGCGCAGTCCCTTGGCTGCTAAGGGCGTGACCTTCAACAACCTCTTGCCCGGCAAGTTCGACACCGATCGCCTGAAGAGCACGCAGGCCAGCGCCGCGGCCAAAGCCGGTAAGGCCTTAGAGGACATCCGTGCGGCGCATCAAGCGCAAATCCCCGCCCAGCGTTTTGGCACACCCCAAGAGTTTGGTGCCATCTGCGCGTTTTTGTGCAGCGTGCAAGGCGGATACCTTAATGGCCAAAACATCTTGCCCGACGGCGGTTTGTACCCCGGTACGTATTGATGTCTTCGAGCTTCAGCGACGCGCACTGACCCAAATCCCACCCACGATGAGCACAAAGCCCGCAGCGTGGTAGAGCTGCGGGGGCTCGCCCAGCAAGAGGGTGGAGAGCAGGGCGGCGAACAGCGGCGTGAGGTTGGCAAAGAAACCGGCCACCGAGGGGCCCACGCGGGCCACGCCCGCGCCCCAAGCGCGGTAAGCCAGGAGCGACGGGCCCACGGCCACAAAGACCAGCCCCAGCACCAGCGGCCATCCCCAGATCAGGTGCGATTGACCCTCGGGCAAGGATGGCAAGGTCAGCCACTCGATGCCCGACAAGGCCCCCGACCACAACACCCCCAGCGCCATTTGGGCCATCAAAAACGAAGACCACGACGCGCGCAGCTCGGTGTACTCGGCATCAACAGGGGGCTTGACCAAAAGCCAGCTGTACCACGCCCAGACCCAAGCCGCGAGCAACATGAGCGCGTCACCCGGCACCAATTGCAAGCCCATGAGCACGCCCCAATCGCCACGGCCCAAGACCACCGCCACGCCCAACAAGGACAACACGGCCCCCAATGTGGCGCGGCGGGTGATGCTCACGCCGTAAAACCAGTGGCCCAACATGAGCATCCACACCGGCGTGCTGGCGGCCACCAAGGTCACGTTGACGGGTGAGGAGGTCTTCAAGGCCCAATATTGCAAGGCGTTGTACAAACCCATGCCCAGGAGGCCGAGCAGGGCAAAGCGCCGGGTGTGCTGCCACAGTGGGCTGCTGGGTTTGAGTACGTGGGCGGCCCAGGGCAAGAGGATGATCAAGGCCAATGCCCAGCGCAAAAAATTCAGCGTCAGCGGCGGCACCACGCCTTGCATCAGGCGACCGAGCACGGCGTTGCCCGCCCACATCAAGGGCGGCAAGATCAACAGGGCGGCGGTGGCGGGGGTCAGGCGGGTGTGAGTGGGCATGGGGGTGCACTGTAACCGTTGGGCTGCAGGCAGGTTCACGCTCGGGTATTGCTGGGTGCGCCCAAGTGGGCAAGCGCTGGCGTGGCAAGATAAGCGTTTGGGCGCTTTGGGCGCTGACCATTTTGGAGACCTTCATGACCGCTTTGACCAGTCGCGCCGTGCGCATCGATGCCCCCGGTGGCAGCGAACAACTCAAGATCGACACCGTGCCCGTGGGCGAACCCGGCCCCGGCGAGGTGCGCATCCGCCACCACGCCATCGGCCTGAACTACATCGACGTGTACCAACGCAGCGGCCTTTACCCCTTGGCCATGCCGCTGTCTCTGGGCATGGAAGGCGCGGGTGTGATCGAGGCGGTGGGCGCGGGTGTGACGCACCTCAAGGTCGGTGACCGCGCTGCCTATGCGGCCAACCCGCCCGGCAGTTACAGCGATGTGCGTGTGATGCCCGCGATGAACGTGTGCCACTTGCCCGACGGCATCGACTTCGAGACCGGCGCAGCCATGATGCTCAAAGGCCTGACGGCGCAGTACCTGCTGAAGAAATGCCGCCCGGTGGAAGGCCTGCAAGCCGGAGACTTTGTCTTGTTCCACGCCGCGGCCGGTGGCGTGGGCTTGATCGCCTGCCAATGGGCCAAGGCGCTGGGTTTGCGCTTGATCGGCACGGCCGGCTCGGATGAGAAATGCGCGCTGGCAAAGGCCAACGGCGCCGAGTTCACGATCAACTACCGCAGCGAAAATTTTGTTGAACGCGTCAAAGCGATCACCGGTGGCAAAGGCGTAAAGGTGGTCTACGACTCGGTGGGCAAAGACACCTTCGACCAATCCTTGGACTGCTTGCAGCCCTTCGGTTTGATGGTGAGTTTTGGCAACGCCTCTGGGCCGGTGGCCCCGTTCTCGCCCGGCATCTTGGGCCCCAAGGGTTCGCTTTACGTCACACGCCAAACCGTGTTCAGCCACATCACCAGCCGTGAGCGCACCCAAGCCATGGCCGACGATTTGTTTGCGGTGGTGCAAAGCGGCGCGGTGAAGATCCACATCGATCAGCGCTTTGCCTTGACCGATGTCAAGGCCGCTCACGACAGTTTGGAAGCGCGCCGGACCACCGGCTGCACGGTCTTGCTGCCTTAAAGCGCCGACCAGAGCAGGCGCAGCCGCGCCACTTGCAAACCCAGCCATTCGCGCAAGACGTCTTGGCTGGCCCACAGGCCACGCGCGCTGGGCAGCCACTCCAACACGGCGCGGCTGCGCGGCAGCACCGCGCCCATGGACGCTGGCAGCACCTCAAAACCCGCCGCTTCAAACTGCAAGACGCTGCGCGGCATGTGGGTGCTGTGTGTGACCAAAGCGATGCGGCGAATCCCATCGGCCTGCAGCAAAGCCGCGGTGGCGCGGGCGTTTTCTTCTGTGTCGCGTGATCGGTCGTCGCTCCACTTCAAACGCAAGCCCCACACCGCCAAGGCAGCTTGTGCGGCCTGTGCTTCGGTGGGTGCGGCCGTGCCCACATTGGCCCAACCCACACCGCCGGCAAAGGCCAGCGGCAAGCCGGTCTCGCGCGCCAAGTCCGCGGCGTGGTGCAGTCGCATGAGGCTGGCGCTGTT
>JBEDCE010000068.1:0-9086 GCA_041176905.1 Pseudomonadota bacterium | reverse complement strand
TGGTGCAACTTGTCTTCCATTTGCAGCAGCTTGTCTTTTTCGCCCTGCATCATTTTGGCCACTGGGATGCCGGTGGCGCGGCTCACCACCTCGGCAATTTCTTCGGCACCCACTTGGGTGCGCAGCAGGCGGTGGGCGCTGCCCGGGGCCTTATTGGCCTCTTGGTCTTGCGCGACCTTCAGGCGTTTCTCCAACTCGGGCAGCTTGCCGTACTGCAGCTCGGCGACCTTGTTGAAATCGCCTTTGCGCGTGAGCTCTTCGATTTTCAGTTTGAGTTTGTCGATGTCCTCGCGCACATGCTGGCTTCCTTGGGCTTGGGCTTTTTCGCTCTTCCAAATCTCGTCCAAGTCGGCGACTTCTTTTTGCACGCGTTCGATGTCTTCCTCGATCAACTCAAAGCGCTTCTTTGAGGCTTCGTCGGTTTCTTTGCGCACCGCCTCGCGCTCGATCTTGAGCTGGATCAGGCGGCGGTCGAGCTTGTCCATGACCTCGGGCTTGGAATCGATCTCGATTTTGATCTTGGCCGCGGCCTCATCGATCAAGTCGATCGCTTTGTCGGGCAAGAAGCGGTCGGTGATGTAGCGGTGGCTGAGCTCGGCCGCGGCCACAATCGCCGGGTCGGTGATGTCCACACCGTGGTGCAGCTCGTACTTTTCTTGCAGGCCCCGCAGGATGGCGATCGTCTGCTCCACGGTGGGCTCGCCCACCAAGACCTTTTGAAACCGTCGCTCCAAGGCCGCGTCTTTTTCGATGTACTTGCGGTATTCGTCGAGTGTGGTCGCGCCAATGCAGTGCAGCTCACCGCGCGAGAGCGCGGGCTTGAGCATGTTGCCGGCGTCCATCGCCCCTTCGGCCTTGCCAGCGCCCACCATGGTGTGGATCTCATCAATGAAAAGGATGATGCGGCCCTCGTCTTGCGAGACTTCTTTGAGCACCGACTTCAGCCGCTCTTCAAACTCGCCCCGAAACTTGGCGCCGGCGAGCAGGCCCGCCATATCCAGCACCAACACGCGTTTGTCGCGCAAGCTCTCGGGCACTTCACCATTGACGATGCGCTGGGCTAAGCCCTCGACGATGGCGGTCTTGCCCACACCGGGCTCGCCGATCAGCACGGGGTTGTTTTTGCTGCGCCGCTGCAACACCTGGATGGCACGGCGGATTTCGTCGTCGCGGCCAATGACCGGGTCGAGTTTGCCCAGGCGGGCGCGTTCGGTCAGGTCCAGCGTGTATTTCTTCAAGGCCTCGCGCTGGCCTTCGGCCTCGGGGCTGTCCATTTTTTGGCCCCCGCGCACCGCCTCAATCGCGCGTTCCAAGCTCTTGCGCGACAGGCCTTGTTCGTTGCCCACGCGAGCGAGCTCGCCTTTGCTCTCGGTGATCGCCAGCAAGAACAGTTCGCTGGCGATGAACGCGTCGCCGCGTTTGATCGCTTCTTTTTCGGTGGCTTGCAAGAGCTTGCCCAGCTCGGCGCTGGGCTGCACCTGATCTTGGCCCTGCACCTCGGGCAAACGCTTGACCAAGGCTTCGGTGGCCGCGGTCAGGCCGCCGACGTTCACGCCCGCGCGGGCGAGCAAGGCGCTGGGGCCGTCGGCTTGTCGCAGCATGGCGAGCAAGAGGTGGGCCGGTTCGATGTAAGCGTGGTCCGCGCCCAAGGCCAAGGTTTGCGCATCGCTCAGCGCTTCTTGGAATTTGGTGGTGAGTTTGTCCATTCGCATGCCGTTCGCTCCTCAATCATTGATGGGGTGTACATGCGGCCGTTGGGGCCGATTTCAAGGGCCTGTGGCCCGGAGGCTCAAGCGTTGCGGGCTTGGATGCCCCAGCGCGCCAGCGCTGCGTCGTCGCTCTCACGGGCGTCCACCCAGTGCGCGCCCGACGGGGTTTGCTCTTTTTTCCAAAACGGCGCTTGGGTTTTGAGGTAGTCCATCAAAAACTCACAGGCCTGAAAACTCTGACCGCGGTGAGCCGAACTGACCCCCACCCAGACGATCTGGTCGGTGGGCTGCAGGAGGCCCACACGGTGCACCACACGCGCAGCGAAAATGTCAAAGCGGGCCATGGCTTGGTCGATCATGGCCTCGATGGCCTGCTCGGTCATGCCGGGGTAGTGCTCCAACTCCATGCTCGAGATGGTGTCAGCGCCACTGCGCTGGCGCACGGTGCCCAAAAATGTGCACACCGCACCCACCCGGCCATCGGCGGCGTGCAGCAACGCCGTCTCTTGCGCGACGTCAAAGTCGGCGGTTTGGATGGCCACGCGAGCGGGTGTGCCCATGGCTCAGCCGCCCGTGACCGGTGGGAAAAAGGCCACCTCAGCACCATCGGTCAGGGCCGCCGATTCCTCGGCCATGACCTGATTGACCGCCACACGAATGGCTTTGCCCCGCGCCAAGGCCTCGGGGTAAGCGCCGCCTTGGGCCATGAGTTCGTCGCGCAAAGCCGCCACGGTGCTGGCTTGGGTTTGCCAGGTTTGACTGCCCGTGCCCAAGGCTTCTCGAATGGAGGCGAAGTAGCGCAAGGTGATGTTCATGGTGTGGCCTTCAAACGCCCCAGTCGGCCAAGGGCAGGTAGTGCACGATTTGTCCGTGCGCGATGGTCGTGCCCGCGGGGTTGTCCACCAGCCCATCGGCCCAAAACGCCGAGGTCAAAACGCCCGAGCTTTGGTTGGGAAAGAGATCCAGCCCACCCTGGGCGTTGCGACGGACACGCAAAAACTCTCGCCGTTTGTCTTTGCGGGGCCAATCAAAATGAGCGGGTAAGGCCAGCGGCGTGGGCAAACCCAGGCCCGTGCTCGCGCCCTGCAAGCGGCGCACGAAGGGCCTTACCAACAAAAGCAAGGTGGCCCAACTCGAGACCGGGTTGCCCGGTAGTCCCATGAAATGGCAGGCCGGTGCACCTTCACTGGCGTGTACACGACCGAGCGCAAACGGTTTGCCCGGTTTCATGGCCACTTGCCACAGGTCCAGCGAACCCAGCGCCAGCACCGCCGGTTTGACGTGGTCTTCTTCACCCACCGACACACCGCCACTGCTGAGGATCAGGTCGTGGTGTTTCGCCGCTTCGCGCAAGGCCGCCACGGTGGCGGCTCTGCTGTCAGGCACATTGCCCAAGTCCGTGACCTCACAACCCAAACGTTGCAACAAGCTGCTGAGCACAAAACGGTTGCTGTTGTAGATGTGGCCAGGGGCCATATCGCGCGGGGCCGTGGTGCCGGGCATGACCAACTCGTCGCCCGTGGTCAAAAGGGCCACTCGGGGTCGCACGGCCAAACACACTTGGGCCATGCCCAAGCTGGCAGCCAAACCCAAACCCGCCGGCGTGAGCCGTTCGCCCGCGCGCAAGACCACAGCGCCCAGAGCCACGTCTTCACCCGCGCGTCGCACGTGGGTGCCAAGCGTGGCGGGTTTGAGCCAACGCACCTCACCGTCCAAAGCCTCAACGTCTTCCTGCATCACCACGGCATCCGCTCCTGCGGGCATGGGCGCACCGGTGAAGATGCGCGCACAGGTGCCAGGCAACAGCGGTTGAGCGGGATGCCCCGCCGCGATGCGTTGCGAAACGGTGGCCGATTGGCCGGGCACGACCTCAGCAGCGCGAACGGCGTAACCGTCCATGGCCGAGTTGTCGTTGGGAGGAACTTGCAATTCGGAGACCACGTCCTGCGCCAAGACCCGGCCATCGGCTTGCAACAGCGGCACCCATTCGTGCCTGACCAAGGGTTGCGCGGCATCCAAGATCCGCTGCAAGGCTTCTTCCAGCGTCATCAAGGCTTGGCCGTGGGTATTCATGGCTCAGGGGCAGTGGGCGCGCACGAACGACTTGACCTGTTCGGTGTTGGCCGGCATGACCAAGACGCGCTTGGGCAAGCTTTCAATACCGTCAAACTGAGCGGGCCGCTCGGGGTCTCGCCCCAAGGCCTCGCGCATGGTTTCGGCAAACTTGATGGGCAACGCCGTTTCCAAGATCACCACCGTTTGGCCCGGTACGCGCTGCTCGCGCGCGACCTTCAAACCGTCGGCGGTGTGGGGGTCGATGGTCAAACCAAAACGCTCGAAGGTGTCGCGGATGGTGGTCAAGCGGTTGGCATGGGTGCTCTTGCCGCTGACAAAACCATAGCGTGTGTGGGCTTGCGCAAATGCGGGATCGGCCGACACGTCGAAGCGGCCTTGGCGCGCAAGTTGTGGGCCGAACAAATCGGCCACGCGTGCGCCGTCGCGGCCGAGCAGATCGAACACAAAGCGCTCGAAGTTGCTGGCCTTGGAAATGTCCATCGATGGGCTGGAGGTCTCAAACGTATCGGCGCTGCCGCGAACACGGTACACCCCCGTGCGGAAGAACTCATCGAGCACATCGTTTTCATTGGTGGCCACGATCAGGCGGTCGATGGGCAAGCCCATTTGGCGCGCCACATGGCCCGCGCACACGTTGCCGAAGTTACCCGACGGCACGCTGAAGCTGACGCGCTGCGAGTCATTTTGCGTTGCCTGAAAGTAGCCGGCAAAGTAATACACCACCTGCGCGAGCAATCGCGCCCAGTTGATGGAGTTGACGGTACCGATTTTGAATTGCTGTTTGAAGGCGTGGTCGTTGCTGACGTTTTTAACGATGTCTTGGCAATCGTCGAACACACCTTCGATGGCGATGTTGTGGATGTTCTCGTCCATCAGGCTGAACATCTGTGCTTGTTGGAAAGCGCTCATGCGGCCGTATGGGCTGAGCATGAACACGCGCACGCCCTGCTTGCTGCGCATGGCGTATTCGGCCGCGCTACCGGTGTCACCGCTGGTGGCGCCCAAGATGTTGAGCTGCTCGCCACGGCGCGCCAACTCGTATTCAAAGAGGTTGCCCAGCAACTGCATGGCCATGTCTTTGAAGGCCAAGGTGGGGCCGTTGGACAAGGCCTCCAAACACACGCCGTCTTCGAGCTTTTTCAAAGGCACGATCTCGCGGGTGCCGAACAGCTCGGCGGTGTAGGTCTTGGCGCACAAGGCGCGCAGGTCATCGGCGGGGATGTCGTCGATGTAGAGCGACAAAACCTCATGCGCCAAAGCGGCGTAGCCCTGATCTTTTAAAGCCAAGCGCATGCGCGCCAAGGTGGCGGTGTTGACTTGGGGGTAAGTCTCGGGCAGGTACAGGCCACCATCGGGCGCCAATCCTTCGAGCAGGATTTGGCAAAAGCGTTTGCGATCGGGGTGACCTCGGGTACTCAGGTACAACATGTTCAGTTCAACTCTTCTTTGCGGATACGGGTGATGGGTGCGAGCACGGTGGACAAGGCTTGCATTTGCGCCAGCGCGGCGTTCATCGTGCCTTCGCGCGTGTCGTGGGTGAGGATGATCACATCGGTTTGGGGCTCGCCGCCCTCGGCGCAGACCTCGTCGGCTTCGCGCTGCAAGACCGCATCGATGCTGATGTTGGCGGCCGCCAAAATGCCCGTGACCTTGGCCAACACCCCGGCCTGATCGGCCACGCGCAAACGCAGGTAGTAACTGGTGACGACCTCGTCCATCGGCAAAATCGCCAACGGGCTCATGGCGTCGGGCTGAAAGGCCAGGTGCGGCACACGGTTTTGGGGGTCGGCGGTGTGCAGTCGGGTCACATCGACCAGGTCGGCAATGACCGCACTGGCGGTGGGCTCACTGCCCGCGCCCTTGCCGTAGTAGAGCGTGCTGCCCACAGCATCGCCCTGCACCACCACGGCGTTCATCGCGCCTTCGACGTTGGCGATCAGGCGTTTGGAAGGTACCAGCGTGGGATGCACACGCAACTCGATCCCGGTCTCGCGGCGCTTGGTGATGCCCAAGAGTTTGATTCGGTAACCCAACTGTTCGGCGTAACGGATGTCGGCCGCGCCCAACTGGGTGATGCCTTCGATGTAGGCCTTATCGAACTGCATCGGGATACCAAAAGCGATGGCGCTCATGATGGTCGCTTTGTGTGCTGCGTCCACCCCTTCAATATCAAAAGTCGGGTCGGCCTCGGCGTAACCCAAGCGCTGCGCTTCTTTGAGCACCACGTCGAAGTCCAAGCCCTTGTCGCGCATCTCGGACAAGATGAAGTTGGTCGTGCCGTTGATGATGCCGGCGAGCCACTGGATGCGGTTGGCGGTGAGGCCTTCGCGCAAGGCCTTGATGATCGGAATGCCACCGGCCACAGCGGCTTCAAACGCCACCATCACGCCCTTGGCGCGAGCGGCTTCAAATATTTCGGTGCCGTGCACGGCGAGCAAAGCCTTGTTGGCGGTGACCACGTGTTTGCCCGCGGCAATGGCCTCCAACACCAGCTCGCGCGCCAAGTCATAACCGCCGATGAGTTCGACCACGATGTCGATGTCGGGGTTGGCGATGATGGCGCGTGGATCGGCCACGACTTGAGCGGCATCGCCCACCATGGCACGGGCCTTGGCCACGTCACGGCGGCTCACCATGGTCACCTCAATGCCCCGGCCTGCGCGGCGGCGGATTTCTTCTTGGTTGCGACGCAACACCTCAAACACACCGCCACCCACGGTGCCCAAACCCATCACACCCACTTGTATTGCTTTCATCGGTTCCATTTGCTCAAAAAATAAATCAGGCCTTGGCAGCCCCGTGTCGCACGCGCCAGTTCGCCAAGAACTGAGCCAAGCGTTCAATGGCTTCGCGCAAATCGGCTTCGTGCGGCAAAAACACAATGCGGAAATGCTGCTGATCGGGAAAGTTAAAACCCGATCCCTGCACCAGCATGACGCGGGTGGACTTGAGCACTTCCATGAAAAACTGGCGGTCGTCCTCGATCGGGTACATCACCGGATCGAGCTTGGGGAACATGTAAAGCGCGGCCTTGGGCTTGACGCAGCTCACACCGGGAATGGCGGTGATGAGCTCGTAGGCCAGGTCGCGCTGACGGCGCAAACGCCCGCCAGCCTTGGTCAGATCGTTGATGCTCTGGTAACCACCGAGTGCGGTTTGGATCGCGAACTGGCCTGGCACATTGGAGCCCAACTTCATGTTGGCCAACATGTTCACGCCTTCAAGGTAGTCGCGCGCCACGCGCTTGTCACCGGATACCACCATCCAACCGGCGCGGTAACCGCAAGCGCGATAAGACTTGGACAGCGAATTGAAGGTGATGGTCAGCACATCGGTGGACAGGCTGGCGATGGCCGTGTGCTGGGCGTCTTCGTACAAAACCTTGTCGTAAACTTCATCGGCCAAGAGCACCAAACCGTGTTCGCGCGCCATGTCGACCAAGGCCTGCAACAACGCCACGTTGTACAAAGCGCCCGTGGGGTTGTTGGGGTTGATGACCACCAAGCCTTTGGTGCGTGGGGTGATCTTGTCGCGGATATCGGCCAAATTGGGCATCCAGCCATTGGCCTCGTCACACACATAGTGCACAGGCCGGCCACCGGCCAAGCTGACCGCGGCGGTCCACAGGGGATAGTCGGGCGACGGCACCAAGACCTCGTCGTCGACGTCGAGCAAGGCCATGGTGGCCATGCTGATGAGCTCGCTGGCGCCATTGCCCAAATAAATATCGTCCAAACCCACACCCAAAATACCTTGCTTCTGGGTTTCGTGCATGACGGCTTTTCGGGCCGAAAAAATGCCTTTGCTGTCCGAATAGCCCGACGAATTGGGCAGGTTTCGGATCATGTCCAGTTGGATTTCTTCGGGAGCATCAAAGCCAAACGGCGCCAAGTTGCCGATGTTGAGTTTGATGATTTTTTGGCCCTCGTCCTCCATCTGCTTGGCCACTTCGACGATGGGGCCTCGCACGTCGTACAGGACATTGGCCAATTTGGCGGATTTGCGAATGGTTTTCAAAAGAGGCCTCCCGGCGGTCGCGATGTCGGCGGTATATTAGGCGGCTATGAGGGCCGAAAAGCCTTCAATTTAACCACAGAACCGCACTGTTTTTGCCCGCCGACCCCACCATGAAACTTCATGCCGACCGTTCCGACACCCCCGTTGTCACCGCCCACGGGGCAGGTTGGATCGCCATCGATGGCCAGCGCCACGAGGGCGACTGGGTGCTCAGCGCCAGCGGCGTGCGACACCCCTGGCAACGCATCACCGACATCCCGAGCACCGAGGACTTCTCCGCTTTATCCCAGACGGACGATTTGCCCCCCGAGTTGGTGCTCTTCGGCAGTGGTCCGCGACTGACGTTCCCGCACCCGAGTGCCCTGCAAGGCCTGATGCGGCAAGGCATTGGGGTGGAGACCATGGACACCCCAGCGGCCTGCCGCACCTACAACATTTTGGCCGCCGAGGGCCGTCGGGTGGTCTTGGCCCTGCTCAATCCGTCGGCACCCAAGAGCGACTGACTCAAACAGGTTAAAATACTGGATTGTTTCGTTGGCAGTTTGTAGGGGCTTAAATGCCAAAACAAACGCCTAACCTCACAAGGGTCCGGGGACGGGTTGATGAGCCAGCCGCCCAGAAACACCATTTTTATATCGTCAGGGCACGCACAGAATATGGCAGTTGTTGTCAACAAACCCATCCCAGAATTCGAGGCTCAGGCCACCGGCGGCGTCAAGGTCAGCAACCAAACCCACCTGGGTCAAACGGTGATTTTGTACTTCTACCCCAAGGACAATACCCCGGGGTGCACCACCGAAGCCATGCAGTTTCGAGACAAATACAAAGATTTCGTCAAAGCCGGCGCTCAAGTCTTTGGTGTCTCACGCGACAACATGAAGTCCCACGACGACTTCAAAACCAAGCTCGAGCTGCCGTTTGAGTTGATCGCCGACACCGAAGAAAAGATGTGTCACATGTTCGGCGTGGTGAAGAACAAGATCATGTACGGCAAAAAGGTCAAAGGCATCGAGCGCAGCACCTTTTTGCTCGGACCCGACGGCGTGCTCAAACAAGAGTGGCGCGGCCTGAAAGTGCCAGGTCACGTCGAAGAAGTGCTCAAAGCCGTCAAGGCCTTGAAAAAAGCGGGTTGATGGCGTGGGCCCAATCGGGGCAATGGCCCCGCTTGGCTCATCGGTCAAGTACCGTCATGGGCGTCATGCATAATGTTTTCATGACCCTGCGCCAAACGCAACTCGCACATACCCCATCAAGCCGCCCGGCCCATCCGGCGGCTGTTTGTTG
>JBEDCE010000067.1:0-9145 GCA_041176905.1 Pseudomonadota bacterium | reverse complement strand
TGGTCGTACCGGTTCAAGAGCGACCCGGGCCCGTATGTGCGCGAAGAAGCGGCCGCTCGCCAAGCGCGGCTGGGGGTGTTTGCTCAAGCGCGGCCCGAACGGCCTTACGACTTCCGTCGCCGCCACGGCCCTTGTGAGTGATCAGCCCGCGTGCGGCTGACCGCAGACCGGGCAGTGGGGGTTGGTGATCAATCGGATGGTGCTGGTGCTCATGTCCCGGCCATCGAGCATCCACAGCCGGTCCACCAAGCTCGAGCCCATGCCGGTGATGAGCTTGATGGCCTCGGCCGCTTGCACACTGCCCACGATGCCCACCAGCGGTGCGAGCACGCCCATGGTGGCGCACTGCGCTTCGTTGGCCGCTTCATGGGGTGGAAACACACAGGCGTAGCAGGCGCTGTCGATTTGGCGTGCGTCGTACACGCTGACTTGGGCGTCCATGCGGAGGGCCGCGCCACTCACCAAGGGCTTGAGGTGCTGCACGCAGGCGCGGTTGATGGCCTGGCGCGTGGCGTAGTTGTCGGTGCAGTCCAGCACCACGTCGGCTTGTGCCACCGCTTGGTCGAGCCAAGCCTCGTCGGCACGCTGGGCATGCGTGTGCACGCGCACCTCGGGGTTGATGGCGGCCACGGCTTGGGCCAAGGAGTCGACTTTGTGTTGGCCCACACGGGCTTGGGTGTGGGCGATTTGGCGTTGCAGGTTGGACAACTCGACCGTGTCGGGGTCCACCACCGTGAGTCGGCCCACCCCCGCGCTGCCCAAGTACAAGGCGGCGGGTGAACCGAGACCGCCCGCGCCAACGATCAGCACATGGGCTTGGAGCAGGGCGTTTTGCCCTTCAATGCCGATCTCGTCGAGCAGGATGTGGCGCGAATAGCGCAGCAGCTGGCTGTCGTCCACAGCGGGCTCACGGGGCTTTGCTGTCCTCGGGGCGCACGCTGAGGGTTTTGCTGGTGATGACAGGCAAGCGCTTGAGGTGGTTGAGGGCTTGCTGCAGCTGGAAGTCTTTGTCGCTGCCCAGTTCAGGCACCAAACGCTGGCCGGGGTTTTTGCGCACTTCCTCTTCCAAACGCTGGCGGGTTTGCTCACGCTCGTTCTCGCGGGCCTGCTCAGCGGCGCGTTGGGCGTCGGTCATGGGCACAGGGGTGCTGCCGTCACCAAGGTGTTTTTGCAAATCGGCTTCTCGGGTGCGCAAACCGGCCACCACGTTGCCTTGTTCGGTTTCGTCAACCATGATGTCGGGCACGATGCCCTTGGCTTGGATGGAGCGGCCTTTGGGCGTGTAATAACGGGCGGTGGTGAGTTTCAAGCCGGTGTCTGGGCCCAAGGCGCGAACGGTTTGCACCGATCCCTTGCCGAAGGTCTGACTGCCCAACAAGGTTGCGCGCTGGTGGTCTTGCAAAGCACCGGCCACGATTTCGCTGGCCGATGCCGAGCCTTCGTTGACCAAGACCACCAAGGGAATGGTTTTGAACAAACCGCGGGTGTTTTCGTGCAAGCGAGCGACCGGGTCTTCGTTGCGCCGTGCGTAAAACTCGGGCGCGGCTTTGTAGACGAATTTGCTGTCGGCGAGCTGGCCGTTGGTCGAGACCACGGTCACGTTAGAGGGCAAAAACACCGCCGACATGGCCACCGAGGCTTCCAGCAAGCCGCCCGGGTTGCCGCGCAAATCGAGCACCAAGCCTTTGAGTCGTGGGTTGCTTTTGGCCAAGCTCTCCAGTTGTCGTGCAAAGTCATCGACGGTGCGGTCTTGGAACTGTGAGGCTCGGATCCAGCCGTAGCCCGGTTCGATTACTTTGGATTTGACACTCTGGGTTTTGATTTCTTCGCGCACGATGGTGACCGCAAAGCTGCGGTCTTCGCTCTTGCGCAAGATGGTCAGCAAGACCTTGGTGTTGGGCTCGCCGCGCATGCGTTTGACCGCATCGTTGATGGTCAGGCCCTTGACGGCGGTGTCGTCGATTTTGGTGATCAGGTCGTTGGTCTTGAGGCCCGCGCGAAAGGCCGGTGAGCCCTCGATGGGGGAGACCACCTTCACCAAACCGTCTTCCATGGTGATTTCAATGCCCACGCCCACGAAACGGCCGCTGGTGCCTTCGCGGAACTCTTTGAAGGATTTCTTGTCGTAGTACTGAGAATGGGGATCCAAACTGGCCACCATGCCCGAAATGGCCTCGGTGATCAGCTGCTTTTCATCGACAGGCTCGACATAATCGGTTTTGATCATGCCGAAGACGGCGGCGAGCTGCTGCAATTCGTCCATGGGCAAAGGGGCAAACGAGCCCCGCGCCACGGCTTGAAACTGCACGGTGGTGAGAGCACCCGCCACGGCACCGATCGCCAACCAACCCACAATTTTGAGCTTGCCGCCCACGCTTTTCGACATGAAAACCCACCTTTAATGGGGGCCATTCAGGCCCCGAACCGAACCAATATACACCCAGGGCGCGCCTCGCGTCAGGCTTTGCCTTGAGAAGACACCGCCGCCGCGGCTTTTGCGGCGGCTTGGGCATCGCCCAAGTAATAGTGGCGAATCGGCTTGAGGTGCTCGTCGAGTTCATAGACCAAGGGGATGCCGTTGGGTATGTTGAGGTTGACGATGTCTGGGTCTGAAATGCCGTCCAGGTACTTGATGAGGGCGCGGATCGAGTTGCCGTGGGCCGTGATCACGATGCGTTGGCCGGCCAAGATGGCGGGGGCGATGGTGCCGTTCCAGTAAGGAATCACACGATCCACGGTGTCCTTGAGACACTCGGTCAGGGGGACTTGTTGGGGGTCGATCTGCGCGTAACGGGGGTCTGCGCGTTCACTGCGCGGGTCGCTGGCTTCGAGCACCGGTGGCGGGGTGTCGTAGCTGCGGCGCCAGATCAGCACCTGCTCGTCGCCGAATTGTTTGGCCATATCGGCTTTGTTCAGGCCTTGCAAGCCGCCATAGTGGCGTTCGTTGAGTTGCCAGCTTTTGATGACGGGCAGCCAGGTGCGGTCCATCTCGTCCAAGGCCAAGAAGAGGGTGCGGATGGCACGCTTGAGCACGCTGGTGTAGGCCACGTCGAACTCATAGCCTTCGGCTTTGAGCAAGCGACCGGCTTGTTTGGCCTGTTCAACGCCGGTCGGGGTGAGGTCCACATCGGTCCAGCCGGTGAAGCGGTTTTCGAGGTTCCAGGTGGATTCGCCGTGGCGAATCAGGACAAGTTTGTGCATGGCAATGGGGGCAAAAAGAAAAGGGCTGGCCTTCCATTCTAAAATCACCGGCTTACGCGAAAGGTAAACCGTGAGCTTTTTCTTGGACAACTGGATTTTGTTTTCTGTGGCCCTGACCTCAGGCGCCCTGCTGATGTGGCCGGCTTTGACCTCGGGCGGCGGGTCTTCGGGCCTCAACCCCGCCCAAGTGGTTCAGCTGATGAACCGCGAAAAGGCCAGCGTGGTCGACGTGTGCGAGCCGGGCGAATTCGCCAAAGGCCATATTTTGGGGGCCAAAAACCTGCCGCTGGGGCAGTTGCAAGCCCAATTGGCCCAGACCGTTAAAAACAAAACCGCTCCGGTGGTGTTGGTCTGCGCCTCGGGTATGCGATCGCGTGGCGCCGTGGCCATCGCCAAAAAGCTGGGCTATGAAAACGCCCACTCCTTGGTTGGCGGCATGGGCGCTTGGCGTTCGGCCAGCTTGCCGGTTGAAAAAACCTAAACCGATCAGCCCAACATGGCCCAAGTCAAAATCTATTCCAGCGATTTCTGCCCCTACTGCGTCCGAGCCAAGGCTTTGCTGACCGAGCGTGGCGTGACCCAGTGGGAGGAAATCGTTGTCGATGGCAAGTCCGATGTGCGCGCCCAGATGACCCAAATCACGGGCCGCACCAGCGTGCCGCAAATCTTCATTGGCGGCACCCACGTGGGCGGCTGTGACGACTTGCACGCATTGGACGCCAAAGGCGGCTTGCTGCCTTTGCTCCAAGCTTAATTTTTTTATCACTCAACTCAGGGATTCCCATGGCCGATACGCCCGAAGCCGTCTTTCAAATTCAACGCGTCTACCTCAAAGAAGCTTCGTTGGAACAACCCAATTCCCCCGGCATCTTGCTCGAACAAGCCTCGCCCAGCGTGGACATCCAGCTCGGCGTCGAAGGTACCCCGATTTCCGAGGGCATGTACGAAGTGGCCGTGACGGCCACCGTGCACACCAGGATTGACGACAAAACCGTGTTTTTGGTCGAGGCCAAGCAAGCCGGTATTTTTGAGATCCGCAACCTGCCCCAAGAGCAGATGGGCGCGATCATGGGCATCGCTTGCCCACAGATCATCTACCCCTACCTGCGCAGCAACGTGGCCGACATCATCCAGCGCGGTGGTTTCCCACCCGTGCACATGTCGGAAATCAACTTCCAAGCCATGTACGAGCAGCAGCAGGCCCAGCAAGCCGCGGCGCCGGCACAGTAAGCTGACACGGGCATGAGCGCGCGCCACACCGTCGTTTTGGGTGCTGGTGCTTGGGGCACGGCCTTGGCGATGTCAGCGGCGCGCCAGTCGCCCCATGTGACCCTTTGGGCGCGCAGCCCAGTACAAGCCCAAACCTTGCTCGGTGAGCGGCGCAACCAGCGCTATTTGCCCGGGGTGAACTTGCCCGAGTCGCTGGCCATCAGTTGCGCTGATCTCAATGGCGCGCAATCGCCCTTGATCGGGGCAGACGTGCTCATCATCGGCACGCCCATGGCCGGTTTGCGCGAGATGCTGCACACCTTACGCGACCACCCCGGCGTGGTGGCTTGGTTGTGCAAAGGCTTTGAGATGCCCCAAGAGGGCGCCCAAGGATTGATGGGCCATGAGGTGGCCCGCGAGGTGGCGCCGCAGCTGCGCAGCGGCGTGCTCAGTGGGCCGAGTTTTGCGCTGGAGGTGGCGCGTGGCCAACCCACGGCCTTGGTCGCGGCCAGTGCCCATGCCGACGTTCGAGCGACCTTGGTTGAGGCCCTGCACGGCCCGACCATGCGCATTTACGCCAACGACGATGTCGTGGGTGTGGAGGTCGGTGGCGCGGTGAAAAACGTCTTGGCCATCGCCACGGGTTTGTGCGACGGCTTGGGCTTGGGCCTCAACGCCCGCGCAGCACTGGTCACGCGGGGCTTGGCCGAGATGCAGCGCCTGGGCATGGCCCTGGGCGCACGCAGCGAAACCTTCATGGGTTTATCGGGCTTGGGCGATTTGGTGCTCACCGCCACCGGCGACCTCAGCCGCAACCGCAAGGTCGGGCAGTGCTTGGCCCAAGGCATGAGCTTGCAGCAAGCGGTCGACTCATTGGGCCACGTGGCCGAAGGCGTCTACAGCGCCCGCACCGTCGTGCAACGCGCCACGGCACTGGGGGTGGACATGCCGATTTCGCAAGCCGTGGTGGACTTGCTCGATGGCCGACTGCAAGCCGCCGAGGTGGTCAAGCGCCTCATGGCGCGCGACCCCCGCGACGAATCGGCTTAAATTTCCCAGTTGTCGATCAGCCGCGTGCCACCCAAACGCGCCGCGCCCAGCACCACCAGGCTGTTGGGCTGGCGCGTGTCTTCGAGCGTGGGGGCTTGCAGGTCGGTGCGGCGGCGCACCGTCAAGTAATCCGGCTTCCAGCCGCGTTGGGTCAAGGCCGTCATGGCGCGGTGCTCCATCGCTTCGCGCTGCGATGGCAAGGCGTCGGCCGCGGCCAAGGCCTCACGGGCCAATTCGCGCAGGGTCAAGGACAGATACACCGCTTCTTTTCGTTCGCTGTCGCTGAGGTAGCCGTTGCGCGAACTCAGCGCCAATCCGTCGGCCGCTCGTTGGGTAGGGCCTGCCACGATTTGGATGGGCATGGCGAACTGCGCCACCATGCGGCGAATCACCATGAGCTGTTGGTAGTCTTTTTGGCCGAACACGGCGGTGCCGGGGCCCGAGCCGAACACGCAGTGAAACAGCTTGAGCACCACGGTGCTCACGCCCGAGAAAAACCCAGGCCGGAAATGCCCTTCCAAGATGTTGGCCAGATCGGTGGGCGGCTGCACCGTGAAGCCTTGGGGCTCGGGGTAGAGCTCTTTTTCAGACGGAGCAAACACGACATCACAACCCGCAGCCTTGAGTTGCTCGCAGTCGGCCGCGAGTGTGCGCGGGTAAGTGTCGAAGTCTTCGTTCGGGCCGAACTGCAGGCGGTTGACGAAGATGCTGGCCACCGTCACATCGCCCATGCGTCGGGCATCTTGGACCAGGGCCAAATGGCCTGCGTGCAAATTGCCCATGGTGGGCACAAAAGCGGGGTTGCGGTGCGCGGCCAAGGTGCTGCGCAGCTCAGCGATGGTGTGAACAACTTGCATGCGGCTCACCAAGCGTGTTGGGCGTCGTCGGGGAATTGGCCGCTTTTGACGGCTTGCACATAAGCGGCCATGGCCTCGCGCACGCTGCTGGCGCCGTCCATGAAGTTGCGCACGAATTTTGGGTTTTTGCCCAGGTTCACGCCGAGCATGTCGTGCATCACCAGCACCTGACCGGCGGTGCCTTTGCCTGCACCGATACCGATCGTGTGGCAGGTTTTGAGCTCTTGGGTGATCTCGGCCGACAAAGCTGCCGGCACCATCTCCAAAACCAGCATGGAGGCACCCGCGTCTTGCAGTTCCAGCGCTTGGCGGCGCAGCAGCATGGCCGGCTGGTCGCCACGACCCTGAACGCGGTAACCCCCGAGCGCATGCACAGTTTGTGGCGTCAGGCCCAAATGGGCGCAGACCGGGATGCCGCGTTCGACCAAGAAGCGAACCGTCTCGGTGGTCCACCCGCCGCCCTCGAGTTTGACCATGTGGGCGCCGGCTTGCATGAGCACGGCCGCGCTGCGCAAGGCCTGTTCGCGCGACTCGTGGTAGGTGCCAAAAGGCAGGTCACCGATCACCCATGCCGTGCCTTGGACACGGCGCAGGCCACGCAACACACTTTCGGTGTGGTAGCGCATGGTCTCCAAGCTCACGCCCACGGTGCTCGAGAGGCCTTGGCAGACCATGCCCAGCGAGTCGCCCACCAAAATGCACTCCACCCCAGCGGCATCGGCCACAGCGGCGAAGGTCGCGTCGTAGGCGGTGAGCATGGTGATTTTTTCGCCGCGCTCGCGAAGCTCGTTCAAGCGTGGCAGGCTCACCGGCCTGCGCTCGGGCAAGGGTGAGGCCGACGGCAAGGTGCCGTAGGGCGTGGTGGATGAGGAAGACGAGGAATTGCTCATGGATTCAAAGGCCAAAGGACGCAAGCTAAGCGCGAATGCTCGCACTATATTCCATCGCTGCGCTGACGAGGCGCTATGCTTGAGGGCTATGAAACACCCCAGCGAATTTACCGCCACCGATTGGGCGGCTTTGGCCACCAGCGATGTGGCTCGCGCCTTGAGCGAAGACGTGGGTTCGGGCGACCTGACCGCGGCTTTGGTGCCCGCCGAGCGCATGGCCCAAGCCCGCATCTTGGCCCGTGAATCGGCGGTGATGTGTGGCGCGCCGTGGGTTGAAGCGGCGTGCCGTGCGGTCAGTCCCGAGATCACTTGGCAGTGGTCGGTGCTGGAGGGCCAGCGTTGCCAGGCCAATCAAGTGGTCTTGGTCTTGCATGGGCCTGCCCGCGCCTTGCTCACCGCCGAGCGCACCGTGCTCAACTTTCTGCAATTGCTCTCGGCCGTGGCCAGCAAAACCGCCACCTTCGTGGACGCCGTCAAGGGCACGCGCGCAGCCATCGTGGACACGCGCAAAACCATCCCCGGCTTGCGTTTGGCCCAAAAATACGCCGTCACCGTCGGGGGTGGCGTGAACCACCGCATCGGTTTGTACGACGCCGTGCTGATCAAAGAAAACCACATCGCCGCCGCCGGGGGCGTCTCGGCGGTCTTGCAGCGGGTGCGCGAGAGCGCGCCTCAAGCGCGTTTTGTGGAGATCGAGGTCGAGACCATGGACCAACTCGACGAAGCCTTGAACGCCGGTGCGGGCATGCTCTTGCTCGACAACATGGACTTGCCCACGCTGCGCGAAGCCGTGCGGCGCAACGCTGGTCGCGCCATTTTGGAGATTTCCGGTGGCGTGAATTTGCAGACCGTGCGCGCCTTGGCCGAGACCGGTGTGGACCGCATCTCGATCGGTACTTTGACCAAGGACGTGCAAGCCATCGACTTTTCCATGCGTTTTGAAGAGGGCTTGGCATGAGCACCGTGATCGACGTCGAATACGAACAACCCGCTTGCAGCACCCAACACGCTTGGGCCCGCGTACCGGTGGAGCCCAGCGCCGGGCAACGCGCTGAGCTGAAAGAGCGAATCAAACGCCTGCTCAAAGAGCGCAACGCGGTTATGGTCTCGCACTACTACGTGCACCCAGACTTGCAAGACTTGGCCATCGAGACCGGCGGCATCGTCAGCGACTCGCTGGAGATGGCGCGCTTTGGCCGCGACCACGCCGCGCAGACGCTGATCGTCAGCGGCGTGCGCTTCATGGGCGAGACCGCCAAGATCCTGAGCCCAGAAAAAACCGTGCTCATGCCCGATTTGGACGCGACCTGTTCGCTCGACTTGGGCTGCCCCGTGGCAGACTTCAGCGCCTTTTGTGACCAACACCCCGACCGCACCGTGGTCGTCTACGCCAACACCAGCGCGGCCGTCAAAGCACGCTCGGACTGGTTGGTGACCTCGAGCTGTGCGCTCGACATCGTCAAGGCCTTGAAGGACAAAGGCCACAAAATCCTGTGGGCGCCCGACAAACACTTGGGTGGCTACATCCAGCGCGAAACCGGTGCCGACATGCTGATGTGGAACGGTGCGTGTATCGTGCATGACGAGTTCAAAGCGCTGGAGCTGGCGTTGTTGAAACAAGCACACCTCGGCGCCAAGGTGTTGGTCCACCCCGAGAGCCCGGCCGACGTGGTGGCCTTGGCCGACGCCGTGGGCTCGACCAGCGCCATCCTCAAAGCTGCGCGCGAGATGGACGCCAGCACCTTCATCGTCGCCACCGACGGCGGCATGATGCACGCGCTGCGCCAGCAAAACCCCGGCAAGACCTTCATTGAAGCGCCCACGGCCGGCAACAGCGCCACCTGCAAGAGTTGCGCGCACTGCCCGTGGATGGCCATGAACGGCTTGGCCGGCGTGGCCCATGTGCTGGAGTTCGGCGCCAACGCCGTCCATGTGGAC
>JBEDCE010000066.1:0-9191 GCA_041176905.1 Pseudomonadota bacterium | reverse complement strand
GCCTTGTCGGCTTCGGGGGTGGCGCCGCGCGGGCGCGTGCCGGCCAAGGGCCGAATGGTGATTTTTTGCCCTTCGGGCGTGGATTCTTGGCGCACCAAAATTTCGGGCGAAGCCCCCACCACATGGGCATCACCCAAGTGGTAGTAATACATATAAGGGCTGGGGTTGAGCGTGCGCAAAGCGCGGTAGAGCGAGAGCGGACTGGCGGCGAAGTGTTTGTGGATGCGCTGGCCCACTTGCACCTGCATGAAGTCGCCCGCAGCGATAAGCTCTTTGGCGCGGTCCACCGCGGCCAAGTAATCGGCTTTGGCGAAACTGCGCTGCGCGGGGTGGCTGGCGCTCGGCGCCATCGAGGGCGCTTGCGCGGGTGCTTTCAGGCGCAGCTTCAAATCGGCCAAACGCGCTTGTGCTTGTGCGTAAGCACCGTCTTGGGTCGGGTCGGCGTACACGATGAGCGAGAGCTTGCCCGAGAGGTTGTCGATGACCGCGAGCTCTTCGGTTTGCAACAACAAGATATCGGGCATGCCCAAATCGTCGGGCGGGCACGAGTGCACCAGCTTTTTCTCGATGTGGCGCACCGTGTCGTAACCAAAGTAACCCGCCAAGCCACCACAAAAGCGGGGCAGGCCCGGGCGCAGCGCCACTTGGAAGCGCTTTTGGTAAGCCGCCACAAAGTCCAGTGGGTTGCCAGCGTGGGTTTCCACCACCTGGCCATCGGTCACGACCTCGGTCTGGGCGGCCTCACCAAACCCGCTGGCACGCAAGAGCGTGCGGGCGGGCAAGCCGATGAAGCTGTAACGGCCAAAACGCTCGCCGCCGACCACCGACTCCAGCAAAAAGCTGTGTTGACCCCCGTTTTGCACGTGGGCGAGTTTGAGGTAGAGGGACAGAGGCGTCTCTAAGTCGGCAAAGGCCTCGGCCACCAATGGAATGCGGTTGAACCCTTGTTGGGCCAATGCGTGGAATTCGGTTTCGTTCATCGCGATGAGCCTCCGCAGCTCAGGCCCCCGGCTGGGGGTCGTTCATCAAGGACGTGTCGGCCAAAGGCACGACGGGGATCAAAACGGTGGGCCGCCTAGGCCCACGGGCGATCAGACCCGCCAGGGCCAAGCTCCCCGGTCGGCAAGACCTGTGTTGATGGTGCGGTGGATGAACATGGTGTGCAGTTTAGCAAAGGCTCAGGCCCATGCCGGATCGATCTCGTCCAAGCGATCGACGCAGGCCCGGGCGTCCAACTCGCGCACAGGCTCGCCGTGGTTGTAACCGTAGCTGACCAAGACCACGGGGCTGCCCGCGCCGGTGGCGGCCTGCGCGTCGTTGCGCGAGTCGCCGACCACCCAAGTGTCGGCCGGGGCTGTGCCCAAGGCCTCGCAGGTGCGCAGCACCGGCAAGGGGTCGGGCTTCTTTCGCTCAAAACTGTCGCCACCGAACACGTGGGCAAAGTATCCCAGCAAGCCTTTGAGTTCCAGCAGGTCGCGCGCGAACCCCACGGGCTTGTTGGTCAGGCAGGCCATGGGCACACCGGCCTGCTTCAAGCGCTGCAGGCCCTCCATCACTCCGGGGTAAACGGCCGAGTGTTGACCGTTGTTGAAACCGTAGTGGTGTTGGTAGCGCTCCAGTGCCAAGGCGTTGCGCTGGTCTTCGGACCAAGTCAGCAGGACCGTACCGCCCGCCAAGACCTCAGGCAAGGCCAGTTGGTGCGCGAGCACCTTGCTAACCAAGTGGCCAGAGCCTTGGCCAATGGCCCGCTCCACCGTGGGCGCGTCGACCTCGGGCAAGCCCAAATCGCTCAGCATGTGGTTGAGCGAGGCGACGAAGTCGCCCAAGGTGTGGACGAGCGTGCCGTCGAGGTCGATGATGCAGGCCTTCATGCGGCCAATGCGCTGCGCATCTGGTCGATCACGCTCTTGTAGTCGGGCTTGCCAAAAATCGCACTGCCCGCCACGAAGGTGTCAGCACCCGCATCGGCCACGCGGCGGATGTTGTCGACCTTGATGCCCCCGTCGACCTCCAAGCGGATGTCGCGCCCGCTGCGCTCGATCCATTGGCGCGCCAACTCGACCTTGCGCAAGGCCGAGTCGATGAAGCTTTGACCACCAAAACCGGGGTTCACGCTCATGATCAGGATGAGGTCGATCTCGTCGATGGTCCACTCCAACACGTCCAAGGACGCGGCGGGGTTGAACACCAAGCCGGCTTTGACGCCTTTGCTTTTGATCGACTGGATGCTGCGGTGCACGTGGCCGCTGGCGTCGGGGTGAAAGCTGATGAGGTCCGCACCGGCCTCGGCAAACGAAGCGGCCAAGGCATCCACGGGCGAAACCATCAAATGCACATCAATCGGCACGGCCACGCCCGCGGGCGTTTTGGCGTGGGGTTTGACGGCTTGGCAAATCATGGGCCCAAAGGTCAGGTTGGGCACGTAATGGTTGTCCATCACGTCGAAGTGGATCCAATCGGCGCCGGCGGCGATGACGTTTTTCACCTCGTCGCCCAAACGGGCGAAGTCGGCAGACAAGATGGAAGGCGCGATGCGGTGGGTGGTCATGGGGGCATCCTAGAAAACCGCTATTTTGGCAGGGCCAACGGTCGGCGGTTTAACATGCCGCATGTCCGACACTTGCCTCTTCCATTGCGACGTCCGCCCACTGTACTTGCCAGAGCAATCCAGCAGCGATCCGGTGCGCCACACCTTTGCCTACACCGTGACCATCACCAACACGGGCACGGTGTCCGCGCAACTGGTGGCGCGTCACTGGGTTTTCGAGGACGACAGCGGCCACTACCAAGAGGTCAAGGGCTTGGGTGTGGTGGGCAAACAGCCCCTGTTGGCACCCGGTGAATCGTTTGAATACACCAGCGGGGTGCAGTTGCACGCACCCATCGGCACCATGCGAGGCGCATTTTTTTGTGTCGGCGTTAACGGCGAACGCTTCGAAGCACCCGTGCCCACCTTGGCCCTGATCGCCGAGGGTGCTGCGCCCGCGCCGCGCGTGCTGCACTGAGCCATGGGTGAGTTCGAACTCATCCGACGCCATTTCATGCGGCCCTCGCCGCCGAGCGCATCGGTGGTGCTGGGCATCGGCGACGACGCGGCCTTGCTGCAACCCAGCCCAGGCCAACAATGGGCCATCTCCAGCGACATGCTGGTGGCTGGTCGGCATTTTTTTGACGATGTGTCGCCCCAGGCCTTGGGTCACAAAGCTTTGGCGGTGAACCTGAGCGACCTCGCGGCCATGGGCGCCCGGCCCGTGGGTTTCACCTTGGCGTTGGCTTTGCCCGACGCCAACGACGCTTGGCTCAGCGCCTTCGCACAAGGCCTATTCGCCTTGGCCGATGCCCACCACTGCCGCTTGATCGGCGGCGACACCGCGCGCGGACCGCTCAACCTGTGCATCACGGTGATGGGCGAAGTCGCCCCCGGCCAAGCCTTGCGACGCGATGCGGCGCAAGCGGGCGACGACCTCTACATCAGCGGCGGCTTGGGCGCGGCGCACCTGGCCTTGGCTTGGATGCAAGGCGCGTCGTGGGCACGGGCAGCCGTCGGCGGCGAACTGCCCCCTGCGTTGCGCGATCGTTTGGAGCGACCCAACCCGCGGGTGGCCTTGGGCCAAGCCTTGCTGGGCGTGGCGCACGCGGCCATGGACCTGAGCGACGGCTTGGCCGGCGATGTGCAACACCTGCTCACCGCCAGCGGCTGTGGGGCGTTGATCGACATCGATGCCGCCAGCCAAGACCCGGCGTTACAAGGCTTAGCGACCGAGTGGCGCCACCGCTGCGCGGCCGTGGGCGGCGACGATTACGAGCTGCTGTTCACCGCCGCGCCAGCTCAACGCGCCGCCGTGCAAGCCGCGGCCGAGCGCGCACAAACCCCTGTCACCCGCATCGGCCAGATCACCGCGACCCCAGGCTTGCATTGGCAAGGTGTCGATGGCCAACGGCTCGCACCGAGCTGGCAAAGCTTCGATCACTTTGCCCAATAATCCCACCATGAACACCCCAGCGAGCAGCGCCACCCACACCGACGTGCCCACGCTGGTCTTGCGCCCGGATTGGCGGTTTTTGTTGGCCCACCCGGCGCACTTCATCGCCTTGGGCGCGGGCTCGGGCTTGGCCCGTGTGGCGCCCGGCACCAGCGGCACGCTGTGGGCGTGGGTGGCTTTTTTGTTCATGGACCCCTGGCTCAACGACATCGGCTGGGCCAGTGTGATCGTGCTGGGTTTTCTGATCGGCTGGTGGGCCTGCACCGTCACCGCTCGCCACATGGGCGTGGCCGATTCGGGCCACATCGTGTGGGACGAGGTGATCGCGTTTTGGTTGGTCTTGTGGATGGTTTCGCCCAGCGGCTTGCTGGCGCAGTTCGCGGCGTTCGCTCTGTTTCGCCTGTTGGACTCGGTCAAGGTGGGGCCCATGGCTTGGGCCGACCGTCACTTCAAAGGCTTTGGCCCGCGCGGGGGATTTGGTATTTTGTTCGACGACATCCTCGCGGCCTTTTGTACCTTGCTCGTGGTGGCTTTGTGGCGGTTCTGAACGAGACCACCGCCGAGCTCGCCAAAGCCCTTCTGGCGCGAGGCTGGTCGTTGAGCACCGCTGAGAGTTGCACGGGTGGTCTGGTGTCGGCAGCCTGCACCGAACTCAGTGGCTCCAGCGCATGGTTTGAGCGCGGCTTTGTGACCTATTCCAACGCCGCCAAAACCGAGCTGCTCGGCGTGCCCGCCGAACTCATCGCTGCGCACGGTGCGGTCAGCGAGCCGGTGGCGCGCGCCATGGCCGAAGGCGCCTTGCGCCACTCAGCGGCTCAGATCGCTGTGGCGATCACCGGTGTGGCGGGCCCTTTGGGTGGTAGCGTGGACAAACCCGTGGGCACGGTGTGCTTCGCCTGGGCTTGGCCAGGCGGCGTGTTCAGCGAGCGGGTGCAGTTCAGCGGTGATCGCGCTGGCATTCGCCAAGCCGCGGTGTGGCACGCGCTGAAGGGCGTGCGCCAACGGGTGTGAAAGCGCTCAAGCGCCGCAGCACTTTTTGAATTTTTTCCCGCTGCCGCAAGCACACACGTCGTTGCGACCCTGTGTGCTGCCTTTGCTCACCGGCGCACTGCGTGGGCCCAAGGTGTGCCAAAGTTGGCGCAACTCGTAGACCGACCAAATCGCCTCACCGAACGCGTCCACCCGGGCTTGGCTCACGCTCGGAGGGCCGTCTTCGCTGAACATCGAAACGGTGGGCGCAGCTTTGTCGTCGTCGGTCAGGGCCACGATGCGCTCAAGCGCCGTGTCGAGCCACTCAGCAGCCTCTTTGTCCCGCGGCGCGGCCCATTCCTCGGGCCAGTTTTCCACCACGAACATAAAGCCCAACGCCCAGACCTGCCCAAACGATGGCATCTCTTGTCCGCGCATGGCGGCTTGGTCGGCTTCGGGCAAACAAGCCACCGCACCGCGCACGTCCATGACCTCGGGGTGGTAGGCCGCGTCTTCGTCGAGCCGGTCCACGTTGGTGGCCAATGCCTCGGTCACCTCAAGCCAACGCCGTTGCCACAAAGCGTCAAACTGTTGTTTTTGATCATCATCGGCAAACGCAATGGCGTTCTCACCACCGTCGCCCAAGAGAACCGGAAAGTATTCATCGGGTGCGATGGCGCGGCGCGAGCAAGCGAGGGCCGCCATCGCCCCTTCCAAAAATTCCCACTGGGGAATCTCCTCATCTCGCTGGCGCATGTCGTCCAAGATGGCGTCGAGTTGGTCGAATTCGGGGTTGTCCATGGACGGCAAGGCGGCGGAGTCGGTCATGTGTCTTAAGGCAGATTGCGGATGACAAGGGGCGTGGCTTTGACGTTAAATCGTGGCCGCACAGAGTGTAGTCTGTCCCTTGTTTGTTTTAGGAGAGTTCATGCTCAACCGCCTCAACGCCTTGTACCCCGTGCGTTACACCGTCTTGCTGGTATGCATCGGCTTGTCTTTGCTCAGCTTGTTCGTCCTTGTGGCCACAGGCAATGGTGCTTTGGTGTTTGTCGCGAGCACGGCGCTGGCCATCGTGGGCATCCGCGATTTGCAGCAGCGCAAAAGTGCGGTGCGGCGCAACTACCCGATCATTGGCCACATCCGGTACATACTCGAGTCGATCCGCCCCGAGTTGCGGCAGTACTTTTTGGAAAACGACACCGATGCCACGCCGTTTTCCCGCAGCCAACGTTCACTGGCCTATTCGCGCGCCAAAGGGGAATCCGACAAACGCCCCTTTGGCACACAACGCGATGTGAAGGCCGACGGTCATGAGTGGATCAACCACGCCATGGTGCCGACCGATGTCGCCTCTTTCGATTTCCGGGTGCGCATCGGCGGTGCCGAATGCCGCCAACCTTACGACGCCAGTGTGTTCAACATCTCGGCCATGAGTTTCGGCTCGCTCTCGGCCAACGCCATTCAAGCCCTCAACGCAGGCGCACAACGCGGCGGCTTTGCGCACGACACAGGTGAAGGCTCGATCTCCAAATGGCACCGGGTGCACGGCGGCGACTTGATTTGGGAAATCGGCTCGGGCTACTTCGGTTGCCGCGACGGCGAAGGCCGATTCAATCTCGAAGCCTTTGCCGCCAACGCGCTGGAGCCACAGGTCAAGATGATCGAAATCAAGCTCAGCCAAGGTGCCAAGCCAGGACACGGCGGCGTTTTACCCGGCTCCAAGGTGACCGAGGAGATTGCCCAAGCGAGGGGCGTCCTCGTGGGTGAGGACTGTGTGTCGCCTGCGGCGCACAGCGCGTTCTCGACGCCGCGTGAGCTCATGGCCTTCATCGCGCAACTGCGCGAACTCAGCAAAGGCAAACCCGTCGGTTTCAAACTCTGTGTGGGCCACCCCTGGGAGTGGTTTGCTTTGGTCAAGGCCATGCAAGACACGGGCATCACACCCGACTTCATCGTCGTCGATGGCGCTGAAGGCGGCACGGGTGCCGCGCCCTTGGAATTCTCTGACAACGTGGGAACCCCACTGCAAGAAGGTTTGCGCTTGGTGCACAACACCTTGGTGGGTGTGGGTCTGCGCGATCGCATCGCACTGGGCGCCTCGGGCAAGGTCATCAGTGCGTTTGACATCGCACGAGCCATGGCCTTGGGTGCCGACTGGTGCAACAGCGCGCGCGGCTTCATGTTTGCGTTGGGCTGCATCCAAGCGCAGGTCTGCCACACTGGGCACTGCCCGACCGGCGTGACCACCCAAGACCCGGTGCGTCAACAAGCGCTGGTGGTGCCCGACAAGGCCACGCGGGTGTACAACTTCCACCATGAGACGCTCAAGGCTTTGCGCGAGTTGGTGCAAGCCGCAGGTTTGCAGCACCCCAGAGACATCACCGCCGATCACATCGTGCGCCGCGTGAGCGACCACGAGGTGCAACTGTTGTCCAAACTCTTACCGGGGATGGCTGCGGGTGCTTTGCTCCGCGAAGTAGAGCACCAAGACGGCGTTTTTCGCGCCTATTGGAGCCGCTGCAACGGCGACAGCTTTGCGCTGCACAGCGCTCAGTCTTGAGTCGCGGGCCAGCGCGGCAAGACCTCGGCGCCTAAGCGCGCCAATCGCTTGGCCATGCACAGCACGGCCTTGTCTTTGCTGATCAAACGGGCTTGATGCTCGGCGGCCAAGTCGATGAAAATTTGGTCGTCCGCGTCTTTGCAGGTGTAAGGCGCTTTGGGCGCGGGTGCCACGATGCGCACCGCCGCGTCCCACACCGCCAAGGCCGCTTCGGCACTGCGCGCGTCGGCGGCCAAACGCCGCGCCACCAAGGGGTAAGCCAAAACGCGCTGCAACTCCTCGCGCATGGCAGGTGTGGCCAAACACTCCCACTGCCCCTCAGACACCGCTTGTCGCAAGGGCTCGATCGCTGGATCGGCAAACACACACAGGTCCAGCGCCACGTTGGTGTCGATCACCAAAGGCTTCATGGGCTCGGGGGTGGGTTCAGACGGGCCGTGAGATCAAAGCGGAACAAACGGCATTCGATCGGGCCGTTCCACATCGGTACGCGGCGCGAGGCCTTGAATCGCATCTTGCCGGGCAAGCCCATGTCGGGCGTGAGCAACCAAGCGTTCCAGCCCGCGTAGTGGCTTTTCCAATGCGCTGCGAGTTGTTGGAAAAATTCGCTGCCATCACCGCCGTCGCTCATCTGCGCGCTCTCGCGGCCACCTTGACGCGCTTGGGCGCGTTCGCCCGCGTTTTGGCCCGCCACGCCGGCCGCGGCGATGCGTTCGCCGTAAGGCGGGTTGAGCAAGAGCACGCCCGGGCGATCGGTGGGGGGCAGGCGCTGCAAAGCATCACCGCCGCGGAACTCCACAGCTTGCGCCACACCGGCGCGCTCGGCGTTGCGCTGGGCAAAGTCGACCATGCGAAAAGACACATCGCTGCCGTAGGCCAGCGGCGCACGGCCGGCAGGCCACGGCCGCTGTGCGGCTTGTGCGTCGTCGCGGATCGCGCTCCAAACGTGGGGCTGAAACGGCAACATCTTCTCAAAGGCGAAGCGGCGCAAGAGACCGGGTGCGATGTTGAGCGCGGCCTGCGCCGCCTCGATCACCACCGTGCCACTGCCGCAGCAGGGGTCGTAAAGCGCTGGCGCATCCTCAGGCCAAGGGCCTGGGGACGCCTCAGTGGGCAACCACTCGGTGGCCGCCACCATGGCCGCGGCCAAGGTTTCTTTGAGCGGCGCATCGCCCTTGTCTTCGCGCCAACCACGCTTGAACAATGGCTCGCCCGAGGTGTCGATGTAGAGCGTGAGGGTGTCGGTGGTCAGGTGGGCAAAGATCCGGATGTCCGGCCAATGCGTGTCCACGCTGGGCCGCTCGCCGCGCTTGGCGCGAAAGCGGTCGCACACCGCGTCTTTGATTTTCAAGGCCGCGAAGTTCAAGGACGTGAGCGGGCTGTGCTGCGCGGTGACCTCGACCTTGATGGTTTGCGCCGGTGAGAACCAAATTTCCCACGCGATTTCGCTGGCGGCGTTGTAGAGGTCTTGCTCGTTGCGGTAACCCCCGTGCGAGAGTTGCACCAACACGCGCTGCGCCAATCGGCTGTGCAAATTCAAACGCATGGCGTCACGCCAAGAAGCGACCACACCCACACCCCCACGCGCCTTGAAGGCCACGGGCTCACCCACGATGGCCTGGACCTCGGCGGTCAAGGCGTCCTCGACGCCCGCGGCGCAAGGCAAAAACAACTTCAAA
>JBEDCE010000065.1:0-9264 GCA_041176905.1 Pseudomonadota bacterium | reverse complement strand
ACCATCGTCGCCGACACCCGCCGCTGGCTGGAGCAAGCCGTCATTGGCTTGAACCTGTGCCCGTTTGCGCGCGCGGTGTACGTGAAGAACCAAGTGCGCATCGTGGTCAGCAGCGCGCGTCACATCGATGCTTTTTTGGACGACCTCGACCGCGAGTTGGCCCACCTGCAAGCGGTGAGCGCCGAAGAGACCGACACCACGCTGCTGATCCACCCCACGCTGTTCCCCGACTTCTTTGTGTTCAACGATTTCCAAGGCGTGGTCGATGAAGTTTTGCAAGAGCACGAACTCGAAGGCGTCATCCAAGTTGCGTACTTCCACCCTGACTTCCTGTTCGATGGTGAGCCCGATGGCGACATGAGCCACTTCACCAACCGCGCGCCTTACCCCATCCTGCACCTGCTGCGCGAAGACAGTGTGGAGCGTGCGGTCGACAGCGCGGGTGGCGATGCCGAGCAGATCGTGGAGCGCAACATCCGCACCCTGCGCGACCTGGGGCCCGAGGGCTGGAAGCGCTTGGTGGGCTGATGCGGAGTCGTAAGGCCAATAGCAGGTATACCCAAAAAGGGGTATTTAAGGTATATTTTCTATACCATGATGGTATTTGAGTTTGACCCTGTTAAAAGCGAATCCAACCGAATCAAGCACGGCATTGATTTTTTGGAAGCGCAAGCCTTGTGGTCCGACCCCATGTTGTTGGAGATCCCGGCCAAAACCACCGATGAGCCTCGTTACTTGGTGATCGGACTTTTGGACGACAAGCATTGGTCAGCCGTGATGACCTACCGGGGTGACAAGATTCGTTTGATTTCCGTGCGTCGAGCACGAGCAGAAGAGGTGGCACTGTATGAAAGCTAAAAAATTGGACCAAGCATTTGACGATGGTTTGGACATCACGGCGCACTTGGATGTGTCCAAGGCCAAGCGTTCATTGCAATCTCAAAAGCGCGTGAATGTGGATTTCCCCACATGGATGATCGACTCCTTGGACCGAGAGGCCAGCAAGCTCGGTGTCACGCGCCAGTCGGTCATCAAAGTTTGGTTGGCCGAGCGCTTAGAGGCCTCTGCGGCATCCGCGCCCCACCGTTGAAAAATCAATGTGACGGCAGCTGTTGCGTGATCCGCTTGCGCACCCATCGGATGTGGCTGCGCAAGGCGTACAGCTCGTTGGCGTAGGGCAGCGGCACTTGGATGTGTTCGACCGTGGCTTCTAAGCGGTCCAGTGCCAAGAGCTGTGCTTGCGTGTCTTGGTCGCTGGCACTGCTTTCCACTTGCTCCTCGATCTCGCGCAACTCGGCGTACCAGCGGAACACCTTGGAGCGCACGCGCAAGGTGTAGAGCGGCGGCAAGATGCGCGAGAGTGGCAAGACCAAAGCCAAAATCAAACCTCCGGCCAGCCACATGCGCTCGACCAAGTTGGCCAACCAAAACGGCAAATAGCGCTGCAGCCACGGCTGGCCGTTGCTGATCGCACGAGCGGCTTCGTCCGAAACCTCGATCTCGTCGTGGTCCAAGCTCGGGTATTGGCGCGCACGGTTGAACCAACCGGCGCTGCTGTGCAGGCCGACGGCGGTTTGGGCAAACAGCTGCATCAACGCGGGGTGGGTGTCTTGGTGGGCCAAGAGGGTGGTGGTGGGTGCGACCAAACGCACGTCGCGTGTGGGTTGGTTCTTGGCCAGATCCACCACGCCTTGAGGCAATACCACGGGCGTCAAAAAGCCAAAGCGGCGCGCATAGGCCTCGCTTTGCGCGAAGTCCATCAAGCCCACGCCGGGGCTTTGCAAGAGCATTTGCACCAAGGGTGATTCGGGGGCTGAGGCAAACACCACCACGTCAAGCTCTTGGTTCAAAAAGGCCACCACCGCGGGTGTGGGCGCGAGTTCGCTGCGCTGCCAGCGTTTGGCCTCAATGCCGTTGGCTTCAAGCAAGGTGTCAAACAAGCGCGGCACACCGCTGCCCACCGTACCGACGTTGATGCGCGCGCCTTGGAGGTCGCGCAGTTGCGTGAGTTCGGGGCGCCCCAACAACCGTTGAGCGCTGTCTTGTCGGTAAAACACCCACAAGGGTTCGACGAAGAGATTGCCCATGGCCGTGAACTGGCTGCGGTCGTCGTCGACCCAATCCACGCTGCCGCCTTGCACAAAGGCCAGATCGGCCTGTCCGCTGCGCAGCAAGGCCAAGTTGTGTGCCGAGCCTTCGGACGTCAGCAACTCCACGCGGATGCCGTCAGCGGCCAAGGCGCGGGCATAGTGCTGCCCCATGGCGTCGTAAGCGCTTTGTTCAGGCCCCGTGGCCAAGACCACCCGTTTGGGCGGGTTCGGGTCGAGCCAGTGGTAGGCCCCCACCATCAGGACCACCGCCAGTGCCACAAAAGGCCCAAAGGAGAGCAGCCATTCGCGCAAGGAAGAGAAGAAAACGCGCACGTTGTTGTTCATGCGCGAACTCTAACCGATGGCGCTTGGGCGCTCAGTGGTGAGTGGCGCGGGGCGGGGCTTTGGGCGAAGCACCGATGTTGCTGAAGTAGCTGGCGTAGACCTGGCTGACGCCATCTTTTTGGACCAGCAGCACGTCGTAGGGGTCCCGTCGGTTGCCGTAAACAGGTCCGTCCATGCCTGGGCTGCCCACCGGCATGCCCGGCACGGCCAAACCCAAGGCTTTGGGGCGCTCGCTCAGCAGTCGCTGGATCTCGGACGGGTTGACATGGCCTTCGATCACATAGCCGTCGATCAGCGCCGTGTGGCAAGACGCGAACCTCATGGGCATGCCCAAACGCTGACGCATGGCGGTGTTTCCAGTCTCGAAGGTTTGAATCTGGAAACCTTCTTTTCTTAAGATATCGATCCAGTCTTGGCAACAACCGCAGTTGGGGTCTTTCCAGACCTGCAGCACGGGGAGTGGTCGTGGAGACTTGGCCGCAGCAGAACCCACGAAGGGGACGAGCAGGGCCACGGCGGCGAAGAGTGTCGTTCGGCGAGAAACAGCGTCGGTCATGGCGAGGTCCTGTTCATGGTCAATGGGGTCGTGCATTCACACAGACCCCGCTCAACCGCCAAGGTTCAATGCCCGTCCAGACGGTTCTGTGCTTTGTCCAGCCACAACTGCAGGCTCTCGTGTAGGTCGCTCTGACTGAAGGAACAACTCTCGGCGTCGAACAGCGCGCCCGACTCCAGTCGCGTGATGAGGTCTTGCCAGACCTCGCCGAAGCGAGGCGGCAGGGCCGTCAACACGGAAGTCTGAGAGGCCGCCAGCGCCGAGAAGGCGTGCGCGTTGATCTCGCCGCTGCGCAGCCGCTCGAAAGCGCTGCGCAGGGTTTGCAGTTCACTTGCGGCGTCCGCCACGGTTCAGTGGCCCAAGATCTTGGACAAGAAGTCCCGGCTGCGCTCGTTCTGTGGGTTGTTGAAGAAGGCTTCGGGCGTGTTTTGTTCGACGATTTGACCTTGGTCCATGAAGATCACGCGGTCGGCCACGGCCTTGGCAAAACCCATTTCGTGGGTCACGCAAATCATGGTGATGCCCTGGTTGGCCAACTCGATCATCACATCGAGCACTTCCTTGATCATCTCTGGGTCGAGCGCCGAAGTGGGCTCGTCGAACAGCATGATTTTGGGTGTGAGGCACAAAGCACGCGCAATGGCCACGCGCTGCTGCTGACCACCGGAGAGCTGCAACGGGTACTTTTGGGCTTGCTCGGCGATGCGCACACGCTCGAGTTGCGCCATGGCTTTTTCTTCGGCTTCCTTTTTGGGGATTTTGCCGACCCACATGGGCGAGAGGGTGAGGTTTTCCAACACAGTCAGGTGTGGAAACAGGTTGAATTGTTGGAACACCATGCCCACGTTCTTGCGAACTTGGTCGATGGCCTTGATGTCGTCGGTCAGCTCAATGCCGTCAACGGTCAAGTGGCCTTGTTGGTGTTCTTCCAAGCGGTTGATGCAGCGAATCAGGGTGGACTTGCCCGAGCCCGATGGCCCGCAAATCACGATGCGCTCGCCTTTGGCCACGCTCAGGTCGATGTCGCGCAAGACATGGAAGTCGTTGCCGTACCACTTGTTGACTTTGTCAAAACGGATGATGGGTTCAGTCATGTTGGAACTTTCAACGCGCCTTGCTGGCGCTCAATTGCTTTTCGACCCACAGGCTGTAGCGGGACATCGCAAAGCAGAACAAGAAATAAACGAGGGTGATGAAGAAGTAGGCTTCGATCTTGAAGGGGCGCCATTCCACGTCCGAATTCAAGGCCAACGACAAAGCGCCCGTCAACTCATACAGCGAGACGATGGTCACCAAGGACGTGTCTTTGAAGATCGAGATGAAGTTGTTCATCATGCTGGGCACGACCATGGCCAAGGCCTGCGGCAAGACGATCTTGCGCTGGGTTTGCCAATAGCTCAAGCCCAAGGTGTCGGCTGCTTCAAGCTGGCCTTTCGGAATGGCTTGTAAGCCGCCGCGCACGATCTCGGCCATGTAGGCCGCAGCAAACAGCGTGATGCCGATGACCACGCGCACCAACACGTCGATGCTCATGCCTTGGGGCATGAAGAGCGGGAACATGAAGGAGGCCATGAACAGCACCGAAATCAGGGGAACGCCCCGAACCAACTCAATGTAGGTGATGCACACCGCGCGGATGGCGGGCAGTTCGCTGCGTCGGCCCAAAGCCACCGCAATCGCCAAGGGGAAGGCCATGAAGATCGACAACGTGGCGAGCATGATGGTCAGTGGCAGGCCGCCCCACAGGTCGGTGCGCACGTTGCTCAAGCCCATCACACCACCGGACATGAGCACAAAAAAGACCGCCAAAATAGCGATCCACATCAGCACCAGCCAAGGCTTCCAAAACGCGCGCATGCAACTCAGCACCAAGCCGCCCAGCATCAGGCTGGTGGCCACCACGGGTCGCCAGTGCTCTTCAAACGGGTAGCGTCCCAGCAAAATCACGCGGTATTTTTCGCTCACCACGCCCCAGCAAGCACCGGTGCCGCGAGCGGCTTGACAGGCTTCTGCGCTGGGCGCGAACACGGCTTGGAACAAACCCCACTCCAGCACACCGGGGATGAGGTAGATGGCCAGGGCCAACAAGAACAGCGTGGTGGCGGTGTTGCCGGGGCTGCTGAACAGGTTTTGGCGCAGCCAGTTCACCCAGCCGCTGGTGGCTGTCGGCGACGGGCGGGGCGCAATCGGGGTAAAGGTTTGAGAGGTCGACATGGGTCAGCGCTCCTTGATCGCACTGCGGGCGTTGTACCAGTTCATGAAAATGGAGGTGCTGATCGAGGTGGTCAGGTAGACCAACATGATGATCGCGATGCACTCCACGGCCCGGCCGCTTTGGTTGATGGTGGTGTTGGCCACCGACACCACATCGGGGTAACCCACGGCCACGGCCAAGGACGAGTTCTTGGTCAGGTTCAGGTACTGGTTGGTTAGCGGTGGGATGATCACGCGCAAGGCTTGCGGCAACACCACCAGTTTCATGGTGTGTTGAGGGGTTAGGCCCAAGGCGCTGGCCGCTTCGGTTTGACCCATGCTCACCGACTGAACACCGCCGCGCACCACTTCGGCAATGAAGGCCGCGGTGTAAGTGACCAATCCGATGAGCAGGGTCAAGAACTCGGGCGTGGCACTGGCGCCGCCCTCGACCATGAAGTCCAGCTGTTGTGGCATGTCGAACTGGGTGGGCAGACCGCCCACGAGCCAGCCGACCAAGGCCAACACCAGCACCAATGCCAACGGTGCCCACAAGCGGTCGCCGTCTTGACCGGTTTGCTCAAAGCGTTGGTGAATGCGGCGGCGCCACACGGCGGCCCCCACCAAACCCAACAATGCGCCGAACCATACCCAGCCCCAGCCCACACCCGCGGTGGGCCAAGCCATGGAGAAGCCGCCTTTGCTTAAAAAGAAGGCGTCAAAGCTGTTCCACGATTCGCTGGAATCGGGCAGCACCTCCACCATGAAGAGGTACCACATCAGCAGTTGCAAAAGCACAGGGATGTTGCGAAACAACTCCACATAGCCATAGGACAAACCGCGCACCAAACCGTTGCGCGAGAAGCGTGCGACGCCAATGGAGACGCCCAGAAGGGTCGCCAAAACGATGCCGATGATGGCCACTTTGAGCGTGTTGAGCACGCCGGCACTGATGGCAACGGCGTAGCTTTGCTCGGGATCGTATTCGATGACGGTTTCGCCAATGTCGAATCCGGCCGGGGCGCTTAAGAAATCAAAGCCGCTGGGGATGCCACGAGCGGCCATGTTGGCTTGGGTGTTGTTGGCCAAAAAAGCCAAGGTCGCCACAACCAAGAACAGGGCGATCACTTGGTACAGCACGCCACGCGTGGCTTTGCTGTTCAAGGACCAATTTTTTTTCGGGGGTGGGGGTGTCACAGGAGCCACAACCGCCTCTCAATCAAATAAAGGGTATAGCAATAAAAAACCGAGACCAGGCAGACGCCCGGTCTCGGTTCTTGTCTTCGTTCAATTAACGAACGGGTGGTGCGTACATCACGCCGCCTTTGCTCCACAGGTTGTTGACACCGCGGGGCAGGCCAATCGGGGTCTTAAGACCGACGTGGCGTTCGAACTGTTCACCGTAGTTGCCAACGGCCTTGATGGCACGGTAAGCCCACTCTTTGTCCAAGCCCAAGAGCTTGCCGGTGTCTTCGTTGCCAGCACCCAAGAGACGCATGACGGCAGGGTTCTTGTTGTCAGCGCGCATTTGGTCGACGTTGTCTTGGGTGATGCCCAATTCTTCGGCTTCCAACAAGGCGTAACCCACCCACTTGACGATGGCGAAGAGCTCGTCATCACCACGACGGACCATAGGGCCCAAGGGTTCTTTGGAGATCAACTCAGGCAAGATCACGTGGTCGGCGGGGTTCTTGGCTTGCTTGGATCGGTATGAAGCCAAGCCAGAAGCGTCGGTCGTGTAAGCTTGGCAACGGCCGCTGAAATAAGCCGCGGTGGTGGCTTCGGCGTTGTTGAACACCACAGGCTTGATGTTGAGCTTGTTGGCGCGCGAGTAGTCGGTCAGGTTCAGCTCGGTGGTGGTACCGGCTTCGACGCAAACGGTCGCACCTTTGAGCTGCTTGGCGCTTTTCATGTTGAGCTTCTTGGGAACCATGAAGCCTTGGCCGTCATAGAAGTTGATGCCGGCGAAGTGCAGGCCCAAGGAGGCGTCGCGGGTCAGCGTCCAAGTGGTGTTGCGCGACAGCATGTCGATCTCGCCAGACTGCAAGGCGGTGAAGCGCTGCTGGGCGGTCAAAGGCACGAAGCGGGCTTTGGTGGCATCTTTCAAGACAGCAGCGGCCACGGCGCGGCAGGTGTCGACGTCCATGCCGGTGTACTTGCCCTGGCTGTCGGCGGCTGAGAAGCCAGCCAAGCCGGTGCTGGCACCGCAAATCAATTCACCGCGTTTTTTGACGGCTTCGAGGTCTTTACCAGCGTGAGCGGGCATGGCCAACAGGGTGGCGGCGGCGCTCAGGCCAAGGGCGGCCCATTTCAATGAGGCTTTGTTCATTCGGTTTTCTCCAATCGTGTTGTAGATGCTAATTTTCGGTTGCGCGGCGCACAGGATGTGTGCAACCCATCACCGACCATGACTTTAACGCACCGTCTTGGACCGCTGACTTGGGGTTTACGTGGGTTCTTTATGCAACTTATTCATAACCCCATGGCCCTGCTGATTCAAAACTGACTTGCGCCTCACAGTATTGCAGATTTCATGCCACTTTTTGCTGTTCCATGTGCGATGGCGGGTGGCGAGCATCCCCGACAATGCTGGCATGAGTCCCAAGCCCTCCGCCTTCGAACGTTTGTATCGGCCACGTCAGTCCTTGTTCTGGGTGGCCGTGGCCTTCAACCTGCTGGGTGCGGTGATGCTGTTGGCCCTGCAATCGGGGCAGCTCACGCCCGTGGCCCAGTGGCTGACAGCGCTGGTGGCCCTGGCCAACAACGCCTTGGGCGGCTGGGCGGTTTGGCGCTTGTGGCGCGGTGATTCAGGTCTGGGGCGCGGGGACGATGTGGCGGTAGGCGTGCCAAGTGGCGTGGCCCAAGACCGGTCCAATGATGAACAGGCCTAAAAACCAAGGCAGGATGGCCAGCAAGATCAAGCCCGTGATCAAGGCCCCCCACCACAACATGACACCGGGGTTTTGAAGGCAGGCGCGGATGCTGGTCAAGCCGGCCGAGACCGCGTCGACCTGACGGTCCATGATCATGGGGATGGAGATGACGCTGGTGACAAAGATCAGCCCAGCGAAGATGCCGCCGACCGCGGTGTACGTGATCAAAAAGGCGATGTTCTCGGGGTCGATCAACATGGCCAAGAGGTTGGCTTTGTCGGGCATGGTGGTGAAGCTCACGGCAAACACAACCAGCGCGGCGCGGCCCCACAGCATTTCCAAAATCAGCAACACACCAGCAAAAATCGCCATCGTGCCCCGAGTCGGGCGCCAAGCCAGCAATGATGCGCGCAGCGATGGGCGGTGGCTGTGGGTTTGCATGGCCTTGCTGGCGTCGTACAAGCCCAAGCACAAAAACGGCCCCATCAGCAAAAAGCCAGCGCTCAGTGCCAAGACGTATTCGGGCGCGCTTTGAAACACCGCCATGAGTGCGTGTCCCATGGCGAAGAAGCACAGACCATAAAACAAGCCGATGCGCGGGCAGCGCACAAAGTCGGCCCAGCCAAGTTGAATCCAGCGGATCGGGTCGCGCATGCGCAATTCGGCCAATGGCAGGCCGAAAACCGAAGCGCTGTCGACGGGGGGTGGGGTTTGAGGTGGGGGTGTTTCGCTGATCGCCTCTGCGTGCGATAGGGGTTGGGTGTTCATATGACCTCCTTGACCAAGATCAATGTAACGAAGCTTCGTCGATACCGTTGGCGGTATTTACCCTCGCTACACTGTGAGCATGAGTTCTTCTTTCACGCCCCCGTTTGTTGACGCTCAGCGCCGCCAAGAGGCCTTGCACGTTCACGGTCAAGCGTTGCTGCCGCCCGAGTCGGTGTCTCAGTGGATGGGTTTGAGCGCCAAAGACATGGCGGCCCTGCATGCCTTTTGGGGCGACCTGCCGCCAGACCCGCACCTCAAAGACGGTGGGCGTTACCGCCGCCGCCGCCACGGTTCGTTCGTGGTCAAGGGATCGTCGGTGACGCAAGCCCCTCACCGCGCCCATTGGCAGCCGCTGAGTTACAACGCGCTGCACGGCGGCATGTTGCGCTGGTTCGAACCCATGGACCCTGCGATGATGGCCATGCCCGCATGGCAGCGC
>JBEDCE010000064.1:0-9356 GCA_041176905.1 Pseudomonadota bacterium | reverse complement strand
GAGCGGCTCTACCGCGAGATTCGCGCGCTGCGCATTTACGAAGGTGCCACCGAGGTGCAGCAACTCATCATCGCGCGCGAACTGTTAAATGAGGCAAAAGCAGGGGTCGCTGCAGTCTCAAACGCCTCAGCAATCGCACAAGCCAAGGAGGACTGAACCATGCCCAGCGCCCATGTCGACACCTTCGCCCGCGACCACATGCCGCCTATGGATCAACAGCCCGAGTTCCTGTTCGAACTTCCCGAACTGCAATTCCCTGCGCAGTTGAACTGCGCCACTGAGCTGCTTGACAGCGCGGTGGCGCGCGGATTTGGACCCCGCGTTTGCATCCGCGCCGATGGCTTGCAATGGAGTTACGCCGATTTGCTGGAACGCGCGAACCGCGTGGCCGAGGTGTTGGTCTCCGAGATGGGCCTACAGACTGGCAACCGCGTGCTGCTGCGCGCTCCCAATAACCCGATGTTAGCGGCCTGCTGGTTTGGCGTGATCAAGGCTGGGGGCATTGCCGTGGCCACCATGCCGCTGCTGCGTGCCAAGGAACTGAGTTTCGTCATCAAAAAAGCCCGTGTCACGCACGCGCTGTGCGACGCTGCGCTGGAGGCCGAACTCCAGATCGCAGCGGCCGATTGCCCAGTTTTGAAGCACACCCGTCTCTTCAATACCGCCAAAATATCCGCTTTGAGCAGCGCTGCAGACAAGAGCTTGGAACGCGCCATGGCGCGCCAGACCGGTCACTTTAGCAACGCCGACACTGCCGCCGACGATACCTGCATCTTGGCTTTCACCTCGGGTACCACCGGCGTGCCCAAAGCCACGATGCACTTCCACCGTGACGTGATGGCCATCTGTGCTTGCTGGCCGCCGCATGTACTGTGCCCGCGGGCCGACGACATCTTCATCGGAAGCCCGCCGCTGGCCTTCACCTTCGGCCTGGGTGGGCTGTTGCTGTTTCCGATGCGAGTGGGCTCATCCACTGTACTGCTTGAAAAAGCTGGCCCGCAGCAGTTAGTGGACGCGATCCAGCACCATGGTGCTACCGTGATGTTCACTGCGCCCACCTCTTACCGGGCCATTGTCATGCAGGCCCAAGCCCAAGGCCAGGCATTGCCCACTGGCACGCTGCGCCTGTGTGTATCGGCCGGTGAGGCCCTACCCGCTTCCACGCGTGCGCTGTGGCGCCAGGCCACCGGCATCGAGCTGATCGACGGCATCGGCGCTACCGAGTTGCTTCATATCTTCATTTCGGCCGACGCCGCGCAGGCCATCCCCGGTGCAACCGGCAAGCCCGTCCCTGGCTACCGTGCATGCGTTATGGACGACGACATGCACCCGCTGCCACCAGGCCAGGTGGGCAAGCTGGCCGTCAAGGGCCCCACCGGCTGCCGCTACTTGGACGACGAGCGCCAGGCCCGCTATGTGCGCGATGGCTGGAACCTCACCGGCGACGCCTACCTGATGGACGCCGAAGGCTACTTTTACTATCAAGCGCGCACCGACGACATGATCATCTCGGCCGGCTACAACATCGCTGCGCCCGAGGTCGAAGATGCGCTGCTGCTCCACCCTGCGGTGGCCGAATGTGGCGTCATCGGTTTGGCCGACGAGGATCGCGGCCAGATCGTGAAAGCTTTTGTTGTGCTGCGCAGCGGCTGCACACCAGGGCCCGAGCAGGTGCTAGCGCTGCAAGACTTTGTCAAGCAAACCGTAGCGCCCTACAAGTACCCGCGCATGGTGGAGTTCGTCGATGCACTGCCGCGCACCGAGACCGGCAAGTTGCAGCGCTTCAAGCTGCACCAGTTTTAAGCTATGGACACCTCGACCCCACGCTTTGAGCGCCGCCTGCGGATCCGTTTTTCGCATTGCGACCCAGCGGGTATTGTCTTTTATCCGCAGTATTTCGTGCTCTTCGTAGGGTTGATTGAAGATTGGGTGACCGAGGGGTTGGGCATCTCTTATGCCGAGCTCCTAGGTGCACGGCGCGTGGGGCTGCCAACGGTGAATATGCAATGCGACTTCAAAGCCATTTGCCGCATGGGCGATGAGGTCAGCCTAGGCCTGCAACTGCAGCACGTTGGGCGCACTTCCTTGCGTCTGCTATTGGATTGCCATCGCGGCGAACAGCTGTGTGTCTCAGCCATCAATACCCTGGTGTGCACCGATCTAAAAACGCACCACAGCATTCCCCTGCCTGACGATTTGCGTGCGGCGCTGCTGAGACTGTGAACCATTGAATGGAGATCAAAAGATGAACACCCTGCTTCCTCCCGGCTGGCCCAGACCGCGAGGTTATGCCAATGGCGTAGCCGCCAGTGGACGCACCATCTTTGTTGCCGGCATGATCGGCTGGGACGCACAAGGCCATTTCCTGAGCGACGACTTCGCCGCGCAGGCTCACCAGACCCTGGCCAACATCGTCGCCGTGCTCAAGGCCGGCGGCGCTCAGCCACAACACATCGTCCGAATGACCTGGTATGTGCTGGACAAGCACGAGTACTTGGCCGCTTTGCCCAGCATAGGGCGTGCGTTCCGGGAGCTCGTGGGTCACTACGATATTGCGATGACGGCCGTTCAGGTCAGCGCCCTGATTGAGGACCGCGCACGTGTCGAGATCGAAGTCACGGCTGTCGTTCCTGACTGAATTTGCCGCAATAGAAAGTCCACCCCATGAATACCGCCGAAGCTCGCTGTCAGTGGAACGCCCCCTTACCGCTGGGCAATTAGGGGCATCGCGGCATTTCGAATGAAAAAAATCATCAGCATTGACGGACTGCCACACAGGGCTAAGCATCGAGGACAGTCTCATTCATAAGGAGCCAATATGGGCGCCCAGTATCAAGTTCACGGCTCTGTGGCCGTGCTCACGCTCGACAACCCGCCGGTCAACGGTTTGGGTCACGACAGCCGCGTGCAATTGGCCCAAGGCATCGATCGCGCTGTGGCTGATCGGTCCATCTTGGCTCTCGTCATCAGAGGTGCCGGCAAGGCATTCTCGGCCGGTGCAGACATCAAGGAGTTCGGCACGTCCAAGGCGATTGCCGAGCCGAATCTAACCAGCCTCATCAAGCTGCTCGAGGACTGCCCCAAGCCAGTGGTGGCAGCCCTGCACAGCGTTTGCATGGGGGGTGGGCTTGAGTTGGCGCTGGGCGCACATTACCGTGTGGCCGCGCCAGGCACGGCCATCGCGCTACCCGAGGTGAAGATCGGCCTGATTCCTGGCGCTGGTGGCACGCAGCGTCTGCCACGGGCACTGGGCGTAGAGATTGCACTCAACATGATCCTCAGCGGCGAACCGGTGACGAGCGAAGTACTGGCGTGCCTACCGGGCCAGAGGCTGTTCGACAAGATCATCGACGCGACGAATCCGGATGACTTACTGGTTGGCGCTATGGCCCTGGCGGTCGAGGCTGCCAGCCAGCCCGGCCCTTACCCGCGCGTGCGTGACCTCAAAGCCAGCCACCCGGATGCTGACGCCTACTTTGGCTTTGTTCGCCACACGATCAAATTCACGACCAAGAACTTGCCGGCGCCAGCGAAGTGCGTGGCCGCGGTTGAAGCCAGTGTGAAACGGAACTTTGACGCTGGACTACAGTTCGAGCGCGAAACCTTCTTGGCACTGATGCTGACACCCGAATGCAAGGCGCTGCGTCATGCCTTCTTCAGTGAACGTGCGGCCAGCAAAATCTCTGACGTGCCAGAAGACACCCCCCAGCGTGCTATCCAGCGGGTCGCCGTCATCGGCGCCGGTACCATGGGGGTCGGTATTGCGATGAACTTTCTGAACGCTGGTATTCCTTTGGTGATGCTCGAGATGCAGTCGCAAGCACTTGACCGTGGCGTGGCAACCATCCGCAAGAATTACGACGCCCAGGTCAAAAAAGGCAAGCTCCAGCAAGACAGGCTCGAAGCACGCATGGCTATGCTTAGCACGACGCTAAACTACGCCGATTTAGCGCAGTCCGATCTCGTCATCGAAGCGGTTTTCGAGGAGATGGGCGTTAAGGAAACAGTCTTCAAAGCCTTGGATGCAGTGATGAAGCCCGGCGCCATCTTTGCAAGCAATACCAGCACCCTGGACTTGAATGCGATCGCGGCCTTCACCATGCGCCCGAAAGACTTGGTGGGAATGCACTTCTTTAGCCCTGCCCACGTGATGAAGTTGTTGGAGGTGGTTCGTGGCGAAAAGACGTCCAAGGACGTGTTGGCCACGGTGATGGCTATTGCAAAGAAGATTCGCAAAACGGCTGTGATGAGTGGTGTTTGCGACGGTTTCATCGGTAATCGCATGCTGGCCCAGTACGGCCGCCAAGCAGGCTTTCTTCTGGATGAAGGCTGCACCCCTGATCAGGTGGACCGGGCTATCGAGCAATGGGGTATGGCGATGGGTCCCTTTCGCGTGGGTGACTTGGCTGGCAACGACATCAGTTGGGCGATACGTAAACGGCGCTACATTGAAAAGCCTCACATGCGTTACAGCAAGACTGCTGATCTGCTGTGCGAGCTGGGCCGCTTTGGCCAGAAAATGGGCGCGGGCTGGTACGACTACCAAGCAGACAGACGTGACGCCTTGCCTTCACAAACCGTGGTGGCGATGATCGAGAAGCATCGCGCGGACATCGGCATAAAGCCGCGTAAGATCAGCGACGAAGAGATCGTGCATCGGCTTGTGTATTCATTGGTCAATGAGGCTGCACACATCCTAGAAGAAGGCATAGCGAGCAAGGCCAGTGATATCGACGTCATCTATCTCACCGGCTACGGCTTTCCGCGATTTCGAGGTGGGCCGCTGTGCTATGCCGACAGTAAGGGCCTGTTCAATGTCGTGCAAGCAATGAAGATCTTTGCATTAAACCCGCTGGACGATGGCAACTTCTGGCAGCCCGCACCGCTGCTCGCCAAGTTGCTAGCCGCGAACAAGACGTTCACTTGAGGCGCTGAACCCCCAACCGGTCCGAAAGTACATTCACCATGACCCAAGCTGTCATCGTCTCAACCGCTCGCACGCCGCTTTGTAAAAGTTGGAAGGGCGCTTTCAACATGACGCATGGCGCCACGCTGGGTGGCCAAGCAGTCAAGGCTGCGGTTGAGCGCGCTGGCATCGAGCCGGGCGAGGTCGACGATGTCATCATGGGCTGTGCTACGCCTGAAGGCGCCACTGGCTCCAACATTGCACGTCAGGTCGCTTTGCGCGCCGGACTGCCCATCACCACCAGCGGCTTGACGGTCAACCGTTTCTGCAGCAGCGGCCTACAGGCCATTGCCCTAGCGGCGCAGCGCATCATGGCTGGCGAGGGCGAGGTCTTCATTGGTGGCGGTGTCGAGAGCATCTCTTGCGTGAAACCGGACATGAACATGCACATGCTGCGCGACCCCTGGTTGCTGGCGAACAAGCCTGAGATCTACTGGAACATGCTGCAGACGGCCGAGCAAGTGGCCAAGCGCTACCACATCAGCCGCGAGCGCATGGACCACTATGGTGCGAGCAGCCAGCAAAAAGCCTGTGCGGCACTGGAAGCTGGGCGTTTCAGGGACGAGATGGTGTCTATCACCGTGACCGCTGGGGTGGCCGATCCCGTCTTGGGCCTGTGCAGCCAGGAAGTGACCGTTAGCGCCGATGAGGGCATACGAGCGGGTACGACGTTTGAAGGTATCTGTAAGCTGCGTTCGGCCTTGCCAGGTGGCTTGATCAGTGCTGGAAATGCCAGCCAGTTCAGCGACGGCGCTGGTGCCTGCGTGGTGATGGACGAAACCTTAGCTCAGCGCAAAGGCCTGCGACCGCTCGGCCGCTTCTTGGGTTTTGCAGTGGCCGGTTGCGAGCCCGACGAGATGGGCATAGGCCCGGTCTTCGCTGTGCCCAAGGTGTTGAAGCGTCTGGGCTTGACGGTGGCCGACATCGACCTTTGGGAATTGAATGAAGCTTTCGCCGTGCAGGTGCTGTATTGCGCCGATACGCTGGGCATTCCCATGGACCGCTTGAATGTCAATGGCGGTGCCATTGCCATGGGCCACCCCTATGGCATGAGTGGCCAGCGGCTCACTGGCCACGCACTCATCGAAGGCAAGCGCCGCGGGGCCAAGCGAGTGGTCGTCACTATGTGCATTGCAGGCGGTATGGGAGCAGCCGGTGTATTTGAGGTGCTTTGAAGTAAAAGCCAGTAGATATTGCTGCACCACAATATGGCCTTGCTTCCTCGCAAGACCTTTGTTGGCCGGCTGCTGAACAAGAGCGTCTCGCTTCACGGGCGGCCCTTTGAGTTCATCAGCATTTGTACCTCAGCAACTTTCTTTGGTTCATGCAATGGTTGTCCTTATGCGGATAAATCTCCTACCTGCAAAAGCCCTTGACAATTAAAGCAATATCGGTATATTGACCCCTGAGATGGTTATGCATAGGTTGCTTTTTCCAATTTTCTTTTATTAAAAATCCCCCTTTTCCACAGGAGACAATATGTTCGTACATCTTCGTTCTTTGGCTAGCGTGGCTTTGACGGCCGGGTCTTTGTTTGTGGGCACCACCGCGGCCGCTGACACGGTCAAGGTGGGTTTTCTGAGCACCTTATCGGGTCCTAGCGCGGCTTTGGGTGTGGACATTCGCGACGGTTTCGCCCTCGGTGTACAACACAGCGGTGGCAATTTGGGCGGGCTCAAGGCCGAGGTCATCGTCGCCGATGACCAATTCAACCCCGAAGCCGCGCGCCAAACCACCGAGCGTTTGCTCAAGCGCGACAAGGTTGACTTCATGACCGGCGTGGTGTTTTCCAACATCATGCTCGCCGTGGGTCAGCCGATCTTCCAGTCGAAAACCCCCTACATCAGTGCCAATGCTGGTCCATCGCAGTACGCGGGCGAGCAGTGCAACCCCTATTTCTTCAACGTGGCTTGGCAAAACGACAACCTGCACGAAGCCGTGGGCAAGACCGTGAAGGACAAAGGCTACAAAAAAGTGGCCATGCTCGCCCCCAATTACCCTGCGGGCAAAGACGCTTTGACGGGCTTCAAGCGTTACTACACCGGCCCTGTGGCGCTGGAGCTTTACACCCCTTTGAATCAGCTGGACTTCGGCGCTGAACTTTCGCAAATTCGCGCCTCGGGTGCCGATGCTTTGTACATCTTCATGCCCGGCGGTTTGGGCGTGAACTTCATCAAGCAGTTTGTGGGCGCGGGATTGGCCAAAGACATGGCGCTGTTTGGTCCTGGTTTTTCGGCCGATGAGGACGTGATTGGCGCCGTGGGCGACCCGATGTTGGGCATGTTCAATACCTCGCAGTGGGCACACGACCTCCCCAATGCAGCCAACAAGCGTTTCGTGGCCGACTTCCAAAAGGCCTTCGGTCGCATGCCTACCCTGTACGCCTCCCAAGGCTACGACGCCGCCCGTTTGATTGACGCCGCTGTCCGTGACGTTAAAGGCAATTTGGACAACAAAGAAGCCGTGCTCAAAGCCCTTAAAACCGCGCGTTTTGATTCGGTGCGCGGCGCTTTCAAATTCAACACCAACCAGTTCCCCATCCAGGACTACCACTTGCGCACCATCGTCAAGGACAGCCAAGGCCGCTTGACCAACAAAACCGTGGGCACGGTCTTCAAGAACCACGCCGATGCCTATGTGGGTCAGTGTGCGATGCGCTGATCGGGTTGGGTTTTGAGCGCGTTTTTGCTCGTTGAGCAAATGCTCAACGGTTTGCAGTTGGGTTTGATGCTGTTCTTGCTGGCGGCCGGCTTGACACTGGTCTTTGGCATCATGGACATGATCAACTTGGCGCACGGCTCGCTCTACATGGTGGGCGCCTACTTGATCGCGACCCTGACCTCGGTCACGGGATCGTGGGTCAATGGTCTCCTGCTGGGTGTGCTGGCCACTGCAGCGTTGGCGGTGCTGCTGGAGTTGTCGGTTTTGCGCCGTTTGTATCAACGTGACCACCTGTCTCAGGTCTTAGGCACGTTTGCCATTTTGCTCATGTGCAACGAGGCGGTGCGCATGATCTGGGGACCACAACCGCTGCCGTTGAACCCCCCCGCAGCTTTGTCGGGGCCGGTGGAGTTGTTGCCTGGTTTGATGTACCCAGCCTACCGCTTGCTCATCATTGGCGTGGGCTTGGCAGTGGCTTTGGCCATGTATGTGGGGGTCACACGAACGCGCATCGGCATGCAAGTGCGCGCTGGTGCTGCCAACCGAGAAATGGCCATGGCCATGGGTGTGAATGTGCCCCGTTTGTTCACCGGCGTGTTTGCCTTGGGAGCGGCCCTGTGCGCCATCGCTGGCGGCATGCTGGGGCCCCTGTTGTCGGTTCAAGTGGGCATGGGCGAGAGCATTTTGATTTTGGCTTTTGTGGTGATCGTCATCGGGGGCATAGGCTCGATCCGAGGCGCTTTTTTGGGCGCCTTGTTGGTGGGGTTTGTGGACACCGCAGGTCGCACACTATTGCCCATGGGTTTTTCTCAGGTGTTACCGCCCCAATGGGCGGCACAAGCGGGCCCAGCGGTGGCCTCTATTTTGATTTACGTCTTGATGGCCGCTGTGTTGTTTTGGAAACCCCGGGGTCTTTTCCCCGCGCGCGGATGATGAAGACCTCTGTGCTGGATCACCCTTTGCGCGTACCGTGGGCGCTGTTGGGCCTTTGCGTGCTAGTGGCTTTGCCCTTTGTTGCAGAGGCCTTGAACGGGGGCTTCTACATCACCGTAGCCAGCCGCATTTTGATTTTTGCCCTGGCCGCCACGAGTTTGAATTTGATCTTGGGTTTTGGCGGCATGGTCAGTTTTGGGCATGCCGCCTTCATGGGCATTGGGGCCTATGCGGTGGGCATCCTGATGGACGCGGGTTTGACTTCGGCTGCGGTGTCGTGGCCGATGGCAGTGCTGGCCGCCGCCGTGTTTGCCGCTCTCATGGGGGCCATCAGCCTGCGCACCCAAGGTGTTTACTTCATCATGATCACCCTGGCATTTGCGCAGATGCTCTACTACTTCATGGTCTCGCTGAAGGCTTACGGCGGCGACGACGGGCTGTCGCTCGCCTCGCGCTCGAGTTGGTCGGGATGGGACATCACGAGCGACACCGGGTTTTATTTTTTGGTGCTCTGTGTGTTTGTGTTGGTCTTTTTGGGTCTGTATCGATTGATCAACAGCCGCTTAGGGCATGCCCTGCAGGCCATTCGAGACAACGAAACGCGCATGGCCGCCTTGGGCTTTTCAGTCTTTCGCATCAAGCTGCTGGCCTTTGTGGTGGCTGGTGCCATCGGCGGTTTGTCTGGGGCTTTGTTGGCCAATCAAAACGGCTTTGTGAGCCCATCCCTCATGCAGTGGAGCCAGTCGGGCATGCTCATGATCATGGTGATTTTGGGTGGTGTGGGGCGCCTCTATGG
>JBEDCE010000063.1:0-9609 GCA_041176905.1 Pseudomonadota bacterium | reverse complement strand
GTCAAGATGCACTGCGGCTCTTGGCCGTATTCGGCCTGCAGGTGGCGGCCCATCAAGAGGTTGAACTTTTGGTCGGTGCCACCAAGCTCCAAATCGCTTTTCAGCGCCACCGAGTCGTAGCCCTGCATGAGCGGGTACAAAAACTCGTGCACGCTGATGGGGGTGCCAGCGTGGAAGCGGTCGTGGAAGTCGTTGCGCTCCATCATGCGCGCCACGGTGTACTTGGCCGCGAGCTGGATCATGCCCATCGCGCCCAAGGGGTTGGACCATTCGCTGTTGTAGCGGATCTCGGTTTTGGCCGGGTCCAGCACCATGCTGGCCTGTTTGTAATAGGTCTCGGCGTTGAGCTTGATTTGCTCAGGGGTCAGCGGTGGGCGGGTGCTGTTGCGCCCCGAGGGGTCGCCGATCAAGCTGGTGAAGTCGCCAATCAAGAAGATGACCTGGTGCCCCAAGTCCTGCAACTGGCGCATTTTGTTGAGCACCACGGTGTGGCCGATGTGGATGTCGGGCGCGGTGGGGTCCAGACCGAGCTTGATGCGCAGCGGCACACCCGTGGCCTCGGACTTGACCAGTTTTCTGACCCAATCGCTTTGTGGAATCAGCTCTTCGCATCCGCGCAAGGTCACGGCCAGGGCTTCTTGCACCCGGTCCGACAACACCACTGGGGCCTGAGGACTGGAATCGGGGGCTGTGGCTGGGGTTTTCGAGAGGGTCATGGTGCTTGCTGCAGAGGGAGGGGCTCGGTATACTTGACGGTTTGGTGTGGATTTTAGTGTTCTACACCACCCTCACACGATAAAGGCTGCTTTTGCGCGATCAATTGATTCACTGGTGGACCCACCAACCCCGTCGGTTCATGGCCGCTTTGGGCTTGGTGCTGCTCGGCACAGGTGTCACCGCCTTTGGCGTGGCGGTGCCCAGCGACGCCCGCCTCAGTCAGCTCGACACCACGACCGAGAGCTTGACCTTGCCCGCACTCAGCGCTCTGGGTCGCACAGCACCGGTGGTTTTGTTTCAAAGCGACCGCGTCAAGCGCACCGACACGGTCGATGGTTTTCTGTACCGCATGGGCGTCAACGACCCCGTGGCCAGCGAATTCTTGCGTGCACACAGCGTGGCAAAAACCCTGTTTGGCAATACCCAAGCGCCTTGGCTGACCGTGGCAGCAACCGATCAGGGTGAGCTGCGCCAATTGACCGCCCGCTGGGTCAACGACGACGGACGCAGCTTCACCCGTTGGGACATGTCACGCCAAGGCACCGAATGGACGGTGACCCAAGAACAAGCGCCTTTGCTGGCGTCCACCCGTCTGAATGGCGGCGTCATCACCAGCTCGCTGTTCGCCGCCACCGATGCCTCCGACATCCCCGACAGCGTCGCCGTGGATCTGGCTGAAATTTTCTCGGGCGACATCGACTTTCGCCGGGACCTGCGCCAAGGCGATCGTTTCCACTTGGTCTACGAAATATTGGAAGCCGATGGATTGCCCTTGCGAAACGGCCGCATTTTGAGCGCCGAGTTCGTGAACGATCAAAAAGCCTTCAGCGCCGTCTGGTTTGAGCAGCCAGGCAAAAAAGGCGACTATTTCACCTTGGACGGTCAGAGCACCCAGAAAACTTTCTTGGGTTCACCCTTGGCTTTCTCACGCGTGAGCAGCGGCTACGGCATGCGCTTTCACCCCATTTCGGGCAACCGCAAAGCGCATCTGGGCGTGGATTACGCGGCGCCCACCGGCACACCGGTGCGCACCGTCGGCGATGGCCGCGTGCGTTTTGCTGGCTGGCAAGGCGGTTATGGCAAGGTGGTGTTTGTGGAACACAGCAACGGACAAAGCACGGCCTATGCTCACCTGAGCCGCATCGATGTGCGCGTCGGGCAGTCTTTGAGCAAAGGCGATCGCTTGGGCGCGGTGGGGTCCACTGGCGCATCCACTGGGCCACACCTGCATTTTGAATTCCGGGTCAATGGGCGCCACCAAGACCCCTTGGCCATGGTGCGCAAGAGCGAACCCGTGACCATTTCTTCGGACATGCGCCCACAGTTCGAGGTGGTCGCCAGTGCCCAGCGCCGACTGCTCAACTCCGCCCAGACCCTGCAACAGGCCTTGGCGGCGACTCGCTGAAGGGTTAGGTACTGAAGCTCGAGCCACACCCGCAAGTGGAGGTGGCGTTGGGGTTTTTGATGACGAACTGAGCGCCTTCCAAGTCATCCTTGTAGTCGATCTCAGCGCCCACGAGGTACTGGTAGCTCATGGCATCAATCAACAGCGACACACCGTTCTTGCTCATTTCGGTGTCGTCTTCGTTGACCACTTCGTCAAACGTGAAGCCGTACTGAAAGCCTGAGCAACCGCCACCTTGGACGAACACGCGGAGTTTCAAATCGGGGTTACCCTCTTCGGCGACAAGCTCAGCCACCTTCGCTGCAGCGCTGTCGGTGAACACCAAAGGCGCAGGCATTTGGGTTTCGGTAATGGGGGCCAATGCGGTCATGGGAGTACCTCTTCTGTCTGGATCAAAGTGGGAATGCTACCGGAAAACCCACGGTAGAAGTGCTCAACCGTTCTTTGACGCCAATTTCAGTGTGGGTTTATCGACCTCTTCCAAACTCAAGGGGCGCAACAAGCCGGCGATCAAGGCACCTTGGTGCATCTCCAGGGTCCGGTAGGACACGTCGCCCACGACGCGCGCTTTGGGCTGCAACTCCAGCATGTGGCGGGCCAGCACCGGGCCTTTGACCGTGCCGTTGATGATGATGTGGTCGGCTTGCACTTGTCCGGTCACGCTGGCCGATTCGCTGATGACCAAGATGCTGGGGCGGTCTTCGGCTGCAAACACGTCGCCCTGTACATCGCCATCGATGCGCAAGCCTTCCTGATAGCCAATCCCACCACCCACACGGGTACCTTGGGCAATGAGGCTTTTGATCAGGGGTTTTTTGCTGCTGCCAAGCATGTCGGGTCCGTTCGTTCAGGTCGCTTCAAAGTTTCGTGGTGTGCACCGAGACGGTGCTGCCATCGCGCTCGATCTGGGCTGTGATGCTTTTGATCACCGCTTGCTGTGGCACTTCAACCAGCCCTTCTTTTCGCAGGTAGCTGCGCACCACCACTGGCTCCGGGGCGGCATTGGTATTGATGGACCAGGGCTTGCCGTTGAGCGTTCCGGACAAGCTTACCTGAATCTTTCCAGTGAACTCAGGCGAGTTCTTGGCAGCTTGGATGATGAGGACCTGCCATTTGAACTGGGCAGGTGAGATGCGTTCGGCCTGCAGCCCCCGAATATTCAAGGCCCCACCGCCCGCGCTGGGCAACAAGCGCTCAAAAAACCCCAAATCGCTGCGCAAGGTTTCGTTGTCGGACTGCAACTTTTTGATTTGCAAGGCCAGTTGTTCTTGCGCCACTTGCTCTGTGGTGAGCAAGCTTTGAGCGGTGTTGGCCACTTCCTGGGCTATGGCCAACTGCGCATTCAGGTCATCGACTTGGGCGCGCAACACCAAAAATTCGCGTTCGGTGTGTCGGTCCAGGCCGGCAATGTCCTTGCCGAACTCAAAAGCCCACAGGCCCAAAGCGGCTGAGAAGCCCAGCGCCAACGCACCCACCGCCCAGCGCAAAGGCCAAGGCAAGGCGCTGCGCACACTCATGCGCGGTGAACTCACCGTGAGCCTTCGGAGCAAGAGACGCATTCGCATGGTTCAGTTGGTTGTGCGGTTTGAGAGAATCCTCGACCATAAAGCAAAAACCGCCTTCAAGCAGCACCTGAAGGCGGTTTTTTGCAGGGTCGACTCGCGGATTAGCGCTTGCTGAACTGCTTGCGGCGGCGAGCAGAGCGCAAACCGACCTTTTTACGTTCAACTTCGCGCGCGTCACGGGTGACGAAGCCCGCTTGCGACAGGCTCGGCTTGAGCATCGCGTCGTAGTCGATCAGGGCGCGCGTGATGCCGTGACGCACCGCACCGGCTTGACCGGATTCGCCGCCACCGTGGACATTGACTTGGATGTCAAAGGTCTCGGCGTGGTTGGTCAACATCAGGGGTTGCTTGGCAATCATGATGGACGTTTCGCGGCCGAAATAGGCCTGAATGTCCTTGCCATTGACCGTGATCTTGCCACTGCCTTTTTTGATAAACACGCGGGCGACGCTTGATTTGCGACGGCCGGTGCCGTTGTTCCATTCACCAATCATCTCAAGGCTCCTTAAATGGCCAGCACTTTAGGCTGTTGGGCGGTGTGGGGGTGCTCAGCACCACCGTACACCTTGAGTTTCTTGATCATGGCGTAACCAAGAGGGCCTTTGGGCAACATGCCCTTGACAGCCTTCTCGAGTGCGCGGCCAGGGTGTTTGGCTTGCATGTCGCGGAAGTTGGTGCCGTAGATGCCACCGGGGTAACCGGAATGGCGGTAGTACACCTTGTCAATGGCTTTGGTGCCAGTGACGCGCAGTTTGGCTGCGTTGATGATGACGATGAAGTCACCGGTATCGACGTGGGGCGTGTAAATGGCCTTGTGTTTGCCGCGCAGTCGGAGAGCCACTTCACTGGCAACTCGTCCGAGGACCTTGTCGGTCGCGTCAATCACAAACCACTCGTGCACCACGTCAGCGGGTTTGGCGCTGAACGTTTTGGTCATGAGATTCTTCACTGAGAAGGGGTTTGTCGGCTCTTTTCCACGGTCGGTGGTTCTCTGATGGAACACTCTTAGGTGGGGTTTGATGCTTCGCCGCGGAGCCAGAAAATCGCTGCGAAGCCCTCCATTGTACAAAATTTGGACAAGGTGGGCAATTTTTTGTGTTTCGGACTGTTGGGACAGTTACCATCCCCGGATGTTCAGTTACCGACACGCCTACCACGCAGGCAACCACGCCGATGTCCTCAAGCACATGACTTTGGTCGCTTGCTTGAACCACATGGGCCAAAAAGACACCGGCTTCACCGTCGTCGACACCCACGCGGGCATCGGCACCTACCGCCTCGACCAAGAACAGGCCCGCACCTCGGGTGAGTCTTTGGACGGTGTGGTCAAGTTGGCCGCGGCCCTCAACGGCAAAAAAGACCTGCCCGCCCTGCTGCAGTCCTACCTCGATTTGGTGCGATCCTTCAACAGCGGCCAGCAGATCAAGCACTACCCGGGATCACCTTGGGTGGCCAACAGCTTGATCCGCCCACAAGACAAGCTCAAGCTGTTCGAAGTGCACCCCACGGACGCACGTTTGCTCGAGCGACACGTCACGGGTTTGGGCAAAGGCCGTCAGGTCGAGGTGATCCGCAAAAACAGCTTTGAGTCGCTGAAGTCTTTCTTGCCACCGGTCTCGCGCCGCGCTTTGGTGCTGATGGACCCCAGCTACGAGCTCAAGACCGATTACGCGGCCGTGGCCGCCACCATCCAAGACGCGCTCAAGCGCTTCTCGACCGGTACTTACGCGATTTGGTACCCAGTGATCGCACGCCCCGAGGCGCACAGCTTGGCGCGCAAGCTCAAAACCATGAGCAACACAGCCGGTCGCCCTTGGGTCCAGGTTGAGCTCAACGTGGGCGTCAAACCCAGCAGTGAGCCGACCAACCCACGCGCCACGCAACTGCGCGCCAGCGGCATGCACATCATCAACCCACCGTTCACCTTGGCCGCCGCCCTGCGCGAGAGCCTGCCGGTGGTGATGCAAGCCTTGCGCGAACCCTCAGGCGCCAGCTGGGACGTGACCCACGGCGGCTGAACCCCTGGTTCAGCGCTGGGCCAAGCTGTCCAAAACGCTCAAGCTGGGCACGCTCTGGTTCAAGGAGTAAAAGTGCAGGGCCGGCACTCCCGCGGTGATGAGTTGGTCGCACAAATCGGTCACCACCTCCAGACCAAAGGCTTGGATGGACGCCATGTCATCGCCGTAGCCTTGTAAACGCAAGCGGATCCAACGCGGGATCTCAGCGCCACAGGCATCGGAAAAGCGCAGCAACTGCGTGGAACTGGTGATGGGCATGATGCCGGGGACCACTGGCACATCCGCACCGCGCTTGTGCGCCTCATCCACAAAACGGAAGTACGCGTCGGTGTTGTAGAAGTACTGCGTGATGGCCGAATCGGCACCGGCCTTGACCTTGTCCACGTAGGCCTGCAGATCGGCCTCGGCCGATTTCGCCTGCGGGTGGACCTCGGGGTAGGCGGCCACTTCGATGTGGAAGTCATCGCCCGTCTCGGCACGGATAAAGGTCACCAGATCGCTGGCGAAGTGAAATTCGCCACTGGCGCCATAGCCGCTGGGCAAATCACCCCGCAGGGCCACCAAACGCTTGACGCCCATGGCCTTGAGCGTGGCGAGTTGTTCGCGCACGCCGGCCTTGGTCGCCCCGATGCAAGAAAAGTGCGAAGCCGCGCTCATGCCCTCGGCCAAGATCTCGCTCACGGTGTCAAAGGTGCCCTGTTGTGTCGAGCCCCCCGCGCCGTAAGTCACCGAGCAAAACTGCGGCTTTTTTGCGTAGAGCGCTTGGCGCACGGCGCGCAGCTTATCGGCACCTTCGGGCGTCTTGGCCGGGAAAAATTCAAAACTCAGTGACAAGCCCATACAAAAAACTCCCGGTTGCCATCACCACCGGTGATGGGACTTTCAAAATAATCGCGCAACACCAAGCCGTGGTCAGCGCAGGCTTGTGCCATGCGTTGCTGCACCAGCGCGTAGCTGCTGGCGTCTTTGACCAAACCGCCTTTGCCGATGTGCTCGGGCTGCAATTCGAACTGGGGCTTGACCAGCATCATCAGACCTTGTGCGCCAGGGCGCAACAAAGGCACGATGGCCGGCCAGACCAAGGTCTGTGAGATGAAAGACAAATCGCCCACGATCAGATCAAACGGCTCGACCACTTGGCCGCTGGCTTGCGCCAAAGACCCGGCCGTCAGCTCACGGGCGTTGCATTTTTCAACGCACACCACCCGCGGGTCGCTGCGCAAACGGGGGTGCAACTGGCCTTGGCCCACGTCCACACCCACCACCTGCGCCGCACCGCCTTTGAGCAAAGCGTCTGTGAAACCGCCCGTGCTTTGACCCACGTCGAGGCAGCGCCAGCCGCTCACGTTGAACCCACAGCGCGCCAGCGCGCCTTCGAGCTTGAGCCCGCCGCGCGACACAAAACGCGACTCGTCGGTGTTGAGGACTTCAAGCTCCGCGGTCTCGCGCAACTCTTCACCGTTTTTGGCTACGGTGTGCCAAGGCCCACCGTGTAGCCGCCAGCGCACACCCGACGCAATGAAGCGCTGGGCCTGCGATTTGGTGGCGGCCAGCCCCCGCTCTACCAACAATTGATCTGCGCGCATGGTGTATACCGGCTAAGCCGCATCAGGGCACCGCGGATCCGGCTTAGCCGGTCCGCAGGTGCCGTCCCCTGGGGGATGACGCCGAAGGCGGCTCAGGGGGTCTTAATACCGGTAGGTGTCAGCCTTGTAAGGGCCGGTCTTGGACACGCCGATGTAAGCGGCCTGCTCGTCGCTGAGTTCGGTCAGCTGAGCGCCGACTTTCTTCAGGTGCAAACGGGCCACTTTTTCGTCCAAGTGCTTGGGCAGCACATAGACCTTGCCGTTTTCATACTGGTCTTGTTTGGTGAACAGCTCGATCTGGGCAATGGTCTGGTTGGCAAACGAAGACGACATCACGAAGCTGGGGTGGCCGGTGGCGCAACCCAAGTTCACCAAGCGGCCTTTGGCCAACAGGGTGATCTTCTTGCCATCGGGGAAGATCACGTGGTCGACTTGCGGCTTGATCTCGTCCCACTGGCATTTTTCCAGCGAAACGACGTCGATCTCGTTGTCGAAGTGACCGATGTTGCAAACGATGGCTTCGTCTTTCATGGCGGCCATGTGCTCGTAACGGATCACGTTCTTGTTGCCGGTGGCCGAGACGAAGATGTCGCACTTGTCGGCGGCGTATTCCATGGTCACGACTTTGTAGCCTTCCATCGCGGCTTGCAGGGCGTTGATGGGGTCGATCTCGGTCACCCACACTTGGGCGCTCAAAGCGCGCAAGGCTTGTGCCGAGCCCTTGCCCACGTCACCGTAACCGGCGACCACGGCCACTTTACCGGCGATCATCACGTCGGTGGCGCGCTTGATCGAATCGACCAAGGACTCGCGGCAGCCGTACAGGTTGTCGAACTTGCTCTTGGTCACCGAGTCGTTGACGTTGATGGCGCGGAACATCAGGCTGCCCTTGGCGGCCATCTCGTTCAGGCGCAACACGCCGGTGGTGGTTTCTTCGGTCACGCCAATGATCTGCGCACCCTTGCGGCTGTACCAGGTCGGGTCTACAGCCAGCTTGGCCTTGATGGCGTTGAACAGGCAGGTCTCTTCTTCGCTGGTGGGGTTGGCGATCAAAGAGGCGTCGGTTTCAGCGCGCTTGCCCAAGTGCATGAGCAGCGTGGCGTCGCCGCCGTCGTCCAAAATCATGTTGGGGCCTTCGCCGGGCGTGCCGGCCGCGCCAAATTCAAAGATGCGGTGGGTGTAGTCCCAGTACTCGGCCAAAGTTTCGCCCTTGATGGCGAACACCGGTGTGCCTTTGGCGGCCAGAGCGGCAGCAGCGTGGTCTTGGGTCGAGAAGATATTGCAAGAGGCCCAACGCACGTCAGCGCCCAAAGCCTGCAAGGTCTCGACCAACACAGCCGTCTGAATAGTCATGTGCAGCGAGCCGGTGATGCGCGCGCCCTTCAAGGGCTGGGCCTTGTTGAACTCTTGGCGGATAGCCATGAGACCGGGCATTTCGGTCTCGGCGATTTTGATTTCTTTGCGGCCCCAGTCGGCCAAGCCGATGTCGGCGATGATGCAGTCGGTGCTGACGGCGGAAGGAATACGTGCGTTCATGTTGCGCTCCAAGTCGGTTGAGTTGAACCACGGGACGCGTACAGGCAAAAAAAAGCCCATCACACGTTCAGTGGATGAGCGTCGTTGCAATGATGGTCCGAGCCTCACGCCCCTCGCCGACCGGTGGTCGGGGGTGCGCTGCAACGCTCCTCGGATTTCCGGATTCTACCGCAGCTGCGCGTTTTGTGCTTCTGCGACACTTGGCTCCGCCATGACGCCAAGAACAGACACCCCAAACCAGCTCCACCAGCCACTGCAGCGCCGCGGCCTGTGGGCCATCTTTGGCGCCACGTTTTTTCAGCTCGTGGGCTATTTCATGTTGCTGCCCTATTTGCTCTTGCAGCTCAAGGGCGATGGGGTGTCCACCACGCTGGCTGGGCTGTTCGCGGCCAGTGGCTGGGTGGGTATTTTTGCGGTCACGCCCTTTGTGTCGGCCATCACCCAACGCTTGGGCCGCCGCCCCACGCTGTGGCTATCGGGCCTGGTGCCGGTCATCGCCGCCGCGGGCTTTTTGCTCACCGACTCGCTACCGCTGTGGTTCGCGTTGGAGTTCATCGCCGGGGCTGCATCGGGGTTGCGCTGGGTCTTGGCCGAGGCGGTGGTGGCCGAATTCGCACCGCCAGAGCAGCGGGGCCGCATGGTGGGCCTGTTCGAGACCATGGTTGGCACCACCTTTGTGATCGGCCCAGCCTTGCTCGCTTGGGTGGGGCCGCAGCAGCCTGAAAACCTGTGGTGGGTGCTCGGTGCGCTCGTGATCGGCTTGGTCATCAGCGCCGCCATTC
>JBEDCE010000062.1:0-9623 GCA_041176905.1 Pseudomonadota bacterium | reverse complement strand
CCATTGCGGTGCGCGAGCAGGGTGAGCCCAGTCAGCGCGACAGGCCGCAACCCTATGCACCCCAAGCGCAAGAGGCACCCATGGTCACGGGTGTGCAAACCCCTGAAGGGGACTTCTGGTTTGACACCGTTTCGGCCTTGCTGGCCTCTGAGGCCATCACCGCGATGACGCGAGAGTTGGCCTTGCAATCACAATTGGTGGCCAAGGACGAGACCCAGTGGCTGCTGCGTTTGGATCGCGAATCTCTTAACCAGCCCAACAACCGCGACCGTTTGACGGTGGCCCTGAACAACGCAGGCCATGCCGTGACGTTGTTGGTGGAAGTGGGCACGGTGGTGGACACGCCCGCGCGGCGTTTGCTGGCGGCGCAAGCCGAAAGCCAGCGCCAAGCCGAGGACACCATCATGGCCGACCCGTTCGTGCAGACACTGATGCGCGACTTCGGCGGCAAAATCGTACCGGGCTCTTTGCAGCCCATGGATGTTTGATTGTTTATTTGAAGGAAAACCATGTTCAACAAGGGACAACTCGCGGGCCTGATGAAACAAGCCCAAGCCATGCAAGACAACCTGAAAAAGGCCCAAGACGAACTCGCCAACGTCGAGGTCACGGGTGAGTCGGGATCCGGCATGGTCAAGGTCTTGATGACCTGCAAACACCAGGTGCGCCGCATCACCTTGGACCCCTCGCTCATGAGCGACGACAAAGAGATGGTCGAAGACTTGTTGGCCGCGGCCATCAACGACGCGGTGCGCAAAGTCGAAGAGACCTCGCAAGCCCGGTTGGGTAAAGTGACCGCGGGCATGCCCGGCTTGCCTGGTGGCATGAAGCTGCCGTTCTGATCCATGGCCCACCACCATGCCTTGGAGTCCTTGGTTCAGGCCTTGCGGGCCTTGCCAGGCGTGGGGGTGAAGTCGGCGCAGCGCATGGCTTTTCACCTGTTGCAGCACGACCGATCGGCTGCGCAGCGTCTGGCCATGTCGTTGCAACATGCGGTGAGCACGGTGTCGCATTGCCGCAGCTGCAACACCTTCACCGAAGACGAGGTCTGCCCCACGTGCCTAGACCCGCGGCGAGACCGCACGCAGTTGTGCGTCGTTGAAACGCCCGCCGACCAAGACGCGCTGGAGCGCACCGGTGCCTACAAAGGCTTGTTTTTTGTCTTGATGGGCAAGCTCAGCCCGCTCGATGGTGTGGGCCCCAAAGACATAGGTATCCAAGCCTTGTTCGAGCGCGTGGATGTTGTGGGGCCTGATGGACAGGCCGAGGTGCGCGAAGTGATTTTGGCCACCAACTTCACTGCCGAGGGTGAAACCACCGCCCACGTGATCACCCAAGGCCTCAAACAAAGGGGTGTGCGCATCACGCGCTTGGCGCGGGGTGTGCCAGTGGGCAGCGAATTGGAGTACGTGGACTTGGGCACGATTGCCCATGCCTTGGTGGACCGCCGCTGAGGTCCGCGTTCAGGGGTTCTTGCTGCTCGCCACCGTTTGTTTGGATTTTTTGCGGGTCGTTTGAACCTTCTTTTTGGCGCTTCTGGGTTTGGCTTTGGCGGTGGTGGTCTTCACCGGCACCATCAAGGCCACACGCTGTTTCTTCTTCAATTGGGCATTCAGCGTCAGTTTGTTCAGCCGCGCGGCTTCTTGGGGATCGGCTTTGTGGCGTTTGGCCAGCTGGGCGAGTGTCTCGCCCGTTCGAGCCAATACCGTGATGCGGCGCAAACGAACCTCAGCTTGGAATTCCAAGCGACCGCTGGTGGCCACGTGCTCGGGCACGTCTTTGGTGTGACGCTCGGTGCGTGGGACCAGCAGGTTTGAGCCGGCCAAGATGCGCATGCGCGGCGGGATTTTGTTGACCGTACGAAGGGTGATCTCGTCTAAGCGCAATTGGCTGGCGGCCTGTGTCACCGTCATGGTGTTGGGCACGGTCCAAGTGGTCCAAGAGGCCAAGGGACCGTCATAAGTGGCCAAGTTGGTTTGGAAAATCGCAGCGTTGTCCCACGGCAGCAAGATCTGCGGTGTGGCCGCGGCCAAAACCACCGGTCGGTTGTGGGCTGGGTTGAGAGCGCGGAATTCTTTTTCTTCCACATCGGCGAGCAGGGCAATGACGCTCACGTCCATGTCTCGCTCGATGGTCACGGAGTTGAAGAAGGGGTGGTTGTCGATCTCGGGCAAGGTCACGCCAAAGGCTTCAGGGCGCATGACGATGTTCTTTACCGCTTGCAGCTTGGGCACGTAATCCTGTGTCTCCAAGGGCATTTTCAAATCGGTATAAGCCGTTGAAAGGCCGGCGCGTGTGTTGCGGGTGATGGCCCGATTGACGTTGCCTTGCCCCCAGTTGTAGGCCGCCAAAGCGAGGTGCCAGTCGCCAAAACGGTCGTGCAGTTGCTGCAGGTAATCCAAAGCGGCTTCCGTGGAGGCCAGCACGTCGCGGCGCTCGTCGCGAAAGGCGTTTTGTTGCAGGTCAAAGGACTTGCCCGTGGCGGGCATGAATTGCCACATGCCGGCTGCCCGGGCGCTGGAGACAGCCTCGGGGTTGAAAGCGCTTTCAATGAACGGTAGCAAGGCCAGCTCCATGGGCATGTTGCGGCGTTCAATTTCCTCAACGATGTAGAACAGGTAGCGCCCAGAGCGTTCGGTCATGCGCTGGATGTAATCGGGGCGAGAGGCGTACCAGTTTTCTTTTTTGGAAACCCGGTTTCCAGCCAAATCGCGGATGGCCATGCCTCGACGGATGCGAACCCAGAGGTCGCCGGGTGGAGCCGGTGTGGCGGTCTGCACAGGGCCAGCAACTGGGTTTTTGGGCAGATCTGGTGCGGCTGCTACGGGGGCTTGAATGACCGGTGGGGGGGATGGCGATCGAACGGCTTCGACGGGTTTGGGCACCGAAGCGGGCTCGACGGGGCGTTGTGCCGCAGGCGCCGGCGCCTGCGCCTGCGCCTGCGCTGATGCATATGGGTTGGGTGGCAAGGGCGTGGCACATCCGGCCACCAAGAGCGACATCGCCAACACAGGGTAAGCCAGCGAGCGGAGGGGGTGCATGAGCAGACGGGTCATCAAAATGCGTTTTTCCATTGGCGCAAGGTGCTGAACACGCTCACGGGATTGTCAGAAGTGCCAGCATCGTAGCCCATGGCGGCGGCGCGTACCGCGGCCAAGTGCGCGCGCAGAAAAGGGTTGATGCGTTTTTCCAGCCCCAGGGAACTGGGCAGGGTGGGCAATTGGTTTTGGCGCCAAGTTTGACACAGCGCAGCATGTTGGACGATGTCCGTATTATCGGGCTCCACCGCGGCGGCAAACTTCAGGTTGGAGAGGGTGTATTCGTGGGCGCAGCACACCCGCGTGTCATCGGGCAGCGCGGCCAATGCGCCCAGCGAGGCGTGCATCTGGGCGGCAGTGCCCTCAAAGAGACGCCCGCAGCCAGCACTGAACAAGGTATCGCCACAAAAAACAAGGGGCGCTTGCTGGAGGGGTTGACCAAAGAAGGCGATGTGTCCAGCTGTGTGGCCCGGCACCTCCATCACCGTGAAACGTGTGCCCAGGACCATCACGGAGTCGCCTGCGCGGTGGCGAAGGCACGGCTCGGGCATGTCCTCGCCAGCGGGGCCGTGGACCGCAGCGCCAGTGGCTTCTCGCAAAGCCGAAACACCACCGGTGTGGTCACCGTGGTGGTGGGTGATCAAAATGCCTTCGAGAGCCAAGCCGTTTCGGTCCAAGGCCGTCAACACCGGTTCGGCCTGTCCGGGGTCTACCACCCACGCCCGAGAACCCACCTGCATCATCCAGATGTAGTTGTCATTGAAAGCAGGCAGGGGGGTCAATTCCATCGTGTCTTGGTCGCGTCAAAGGGGCCGTGTAGAGTCAGGGGATGAGCCATCAAATTATAGGGTTGAGCGAATGGTGGGAAAGCCCCGCTGGGCGGTACCTCTTGGCTTGGGAGCAAGCGCAGCTGGACGCTTGGGTCTCGGACCTGTTCGGGTACAACGCTTTGCAACTGGGCTGGCCTGCGCTGAATGCGTTGCAAGCCAATCGCATGCCCCACCGCTGGTTGGCTTTGCCCGCCATGGGCGAGTCAGGTGCAGAGACTGTGTCCTTGGTCTGCGACCCCGCCGCCTTGCCCTTGGCCGCGTCGAGTTTGGATCTGTTGGTCTTGCCTCATGCCTTGGAGGGCAGCGCAGACCCGCACCAGGTGTTGCGTGAGGCCGAGCGGGTGCTGGTGCCCGATGGACGCTTGATCATCGCGGCCTTCAACCCCAACAGCTGGTGGGGCTTTCAACACAGCAGATCGAGGTGGTGTGACCGATTGGGCGTGCGTGCATGGGACGCCGATCAAGCCTTTGTACCTCAAACCGGTGAATTTATTGGCGCTTGGCGTTTGCGCGATTGGCTGCGTTTGTTGGGTTTTGAGTTGGAGCACGAACGACGCGGCTGCTACGTGCCCGCCGTCAACAGTGAGCGTTGGCTGCAGCGCTGTGCGTGGATGGACCGGATGGGCCCGCGCTGGTGGCGCTTTTTTGGGGCGGTTCACATGGTCGTTGCCGTCAAGCGCGTTCGGGGCATGCGCTTGTTGGGGCCGGCATGGAAACCGCGACAATCCACGGCGGGTGTGCCCGTGTCGGTGGCGCAGCGGCGCTGAACAGGTCATATGTCGGCTTTAAGAGGAGTGGGGCTTTGAATCAAGTGGTGATTTACACGGATGGGGCCTGCAAAGGCAACCCTGGACCGGGCGGTTGGGGGGTTTACCTGCGCAGCGGTGATGTGGAAAAAGACCTGTTCGGGGGCGAGGCTCAGACGACAAACAACCGCATGGAGCTCACGGCCGTGATTGAAGCCCTCAAGGCCCTCAAGCGGCCATGTCAGGTGCAGATGTACATGGACAGCGAGTACGTTCGCAAGGGCATCACCGAGTGGCTGCCAGGCTGGAAGGCCCGGGGTTGGAAGACCGCAGCCAAGCAGCCTGTGAAGAATGTCGATTTGTGGCAAGCTCTGGACGGTTTGGTCAGCGCCGGAGGTCACGACATCGACTGGCGTTGGGTCAAAGGGCATGCAGGTGATCCAGGGAACGAGCGAGCCGATGCGTTGGCCAACCGCGGCGTCCCTTTATTCAATTAACCAGCGACGATTGACGATGAACACGAAAAAATGGCTGTGGGGTGTACTGGCTCTGTTGATTGCCGGTGGCGTGGCTTGGTGGTTTCAACAGCCGACAGCACCGGCCCCAAAAGCGGGTAGCGGCGCAGCGGGCGGCGCTCCGGGTGCAGGTGCAGGTGCAGGTGCAGGTGCAGGTGCAGGTGCAGGTGCAGGTGCAGGTGCAGGTGCAGGTGCAGGTGGCCGGGGCGGCCCGCCATCGGTTGAGATTGCCACCGTGAAAGCGGTCCGTTTGCAAGACGAAACCCAAGCCGTGGGCACGTTGTTGGCGCGCCAAAGCGTCACCCTGCGCCCAGAGGTCAGCGGTCGTGTATCGCGCATCGCCTTTAAAGACGGCAGTGCGGTGCGGCAGGGGCAATTGTTGTTGCAACTCGACGACGCTTTGCAGCGCGCCGAGTTGAGTCAAGCCCGTGCCCAACTCTCCATTGCCCAAGCCAATACCAAGCGAAACGAAGAGTTGGTGGCCCAAAACTTCGTGTCTCAGCGGGTTCTCGACGAGAGCCGTGCCAATTTGCAAGTGGCCCAAGCCCAAGTGGATTTGGCCCAAGCGCGCTTGGCCCGCATGGGCATCGTGGCACCGTTCTCGGGTACGGTGGGCATCGCCAGCGTCAACCTGGGTGAATACATCAAGGACGGTGCGGCGGTGGTCAATTTGGAAGACACCTCCGCTTTGATGGTCGATTTTCGCTTGTCCGAGCGTTACCAAACCCGTGTGGCCGTGGGGCAGTCGGTCAAGGTTCAACTTGACGCTTTGCCCGGACAAAACTTCTCTGCTCGCGTGATGGCACTGGATCCCTTGCTCGATGCGAATGGCCGTGCCGTGGCGGTTCGTGCCAGCATGCCCTCCGACGCTGCCAAGCGCTTGCGCTCGGGCATGTTTGCCCGCGTGACGGTGGTGTTCGGGGTGGACGATGCGGCTTTGGTGGTGCCCGAAGAGGCTTTGCTCCCTCAGGGGGGGCGCCAATGGGTGGTGGTGCTCGATGCTGCACCAGAGGTGGACGGTAAGCCCCAATGGACCGCGCGCCGTGTCGCTGTGACCACTGGGCTGCGCCGCGATTCCATGGTTCAAATCACCGACGGTTTGAAGCCCGGTGACACCATCGCGGTGGCGGGTCAGCAACGCGTTCAACAAGATGGCAAACCGGTGCGTGTGGTGCAGCTCAAGCCCGCACCCGGCGGCGCAGCCCCCAGCAGCGGCAAACCCAATCCTCAATGACCTTGAGGTCCATGTCCCATGCAACTGCCTGAACTCTCCATCCGCCGCCCCGTCTTCGCGACGGTCATGTCTTTGCTCATCTTGTTGGTGGGCGCGGTGGCCTTTCAAGGGCTGACCGTTCGCGAATACCCCCAAATCGATGAGCCCACGGTGTCGGTCAGCACGACGTTTGGTGGCGCCTCCAGCGAGGTGGTGGAGTCTCAGGTCACCAAGGTCCTGGAGGACTCGCTCTCAGGCATTGAGGGGGTGGATGTCATCACCTCGTCGAGCCGACCTGAGCGCAGCCAAATCACGGTGCGTTTTGCGCTCAGTCGCGACCCGGATTCGGCCGCTGCCGATGTGCGTGACAAAGTCAGTCGCGTTCGCCAGCGTTTGCCTCAAGGCATTGATGAGCCGGTGATTGCCAAGGTCGAAGCAGACGCTTTTCCGGTGGTTTGGTTGGCCATGAGTTCAGACACCCACAGCGCTTTGCAACTCAGCGACATGGCCAACCGCTTGGTCAAGCCGGTGTTGCAAACCGCGCCGGGGGCTGCCGATGTGCGCGTCTATGGCGAACGGCGTTACGCCATGCGCGTGTGGATCGACACCGACCGCTTGGCGGCCTACCGACTCACCGTCCAAGACGTGGAGGAGGCCCTGCGCCGGTCCAACTTGGAGGTGCCCGCTGGACGCATCGAGAGCCAGCAGCGAGAGTTCAACATCACCGCTGCCACCGACATGCAAACCGTCACCCAGTTTCGCGAACTGGTGATCCGCACCGTGGCGGGTACGCCGGTGCGTTTGCAAGACGTGGCCCGCGTGGAAGAGGGCGCTCAAGATGTGCGCTCCTCGATTCGTCTCAACGGCCGTGACTCGGTGGCGGTGGGGGTGATCCGTCAAGCCACAGCCAATCCACTGGAACTCTCGGCGGGTGTGCGCGCGTTGATCCCCAAGGTTCAGCAAGACCTGCCGGCGGGCGTGACCGTGTCGGTGGCCAACGACAGTTCGGTGTTCATTGAAAAATCCATCGAGGCCGTCTACATCACCATCGTCGAGGCGGCCGTGCTGGTGGCCTTGGTGATTTTTGTCTTCCTGCGCACGGTGCGCGCCTCGATCATTCCCTTGGTCACGATCCCCGTCAGTTTGATCGGCACCTTTGCCTTGATGGCTTTGTTTGGGTTTTCCATCAACACCTTGACCCTGCTGGCCTTGGTGCTGGCCATTGGCTTGGTGGTGGACGACGCCATCGTGGTGTTGGAGAACATCCATCGGCACATTGAAGAGGGGCTCAAGCCGTTTGATGCGGCCATCAAGGGCGTCCGAGAAATTGGATTTGCTGTGGTGGCCATGACGCTCACCTTGGCTGCGGTCTATGCGCCGTTGGCCTTTACACCGGGCCGAACGGGGCGTTTGTTTGCCGAATTTGCCTTGGCATTGGCGGGTGCGGTGGTGGTCTCTGGCTTCGTGGCTTTGACACTCTCCCCGATGTTGAGTGCCAAGTTGTTGCGCCACCAGGACAACCCTTCTCGATTTGACCGCCGCATGGAGATCATCCTGACGGGTTTGACCTCATGGTATGGCCGCGCTTTGGCTTGGGCTTTGCAGCGCCGCATCTGGGTCGTCGCTGTGATGTTGGCTTCAGCGGTGGGCAGTGCCTTTTTGTTCAAAACCACCAAACAAGAATTGGCCCCATTGGAAGACCGTGGCGTGATCCTGATCAACATCAGCGGCCCCGATGGCGCGACCTTGGCGTACACGCAGCGCTACGCACAGGCGATTGAAAGCATCGGTCAACCGTACGCGGAGTTCGATCGCATTTTCAGCAACATCGGCAGCCCGACCGTGGCGCAAGGCAACATCTTTTTCCGCGCCGTGCCGTGGGATGAGCGCGAGCGCAGCACACAGGAGTTGGCCCGCGAGATCACCCCCCGGGTGGCCGGTTTGCCTGGCGTGACGGCATTCCCGATCACGCCGCCGTCCTTGGGCCAAGGCTTTCGGGAGCGCCCCATCAACTTTGTGGTGGTCACCTCCGACTCTTATGAGAACCTGTCCAAGGTCATGCGCCGATTCCAAGACGAGTTGGCCAAACACCCCGGTTTTGTGCAGGTCGACACCGATTTGCGCCTGAACAAACCCGAGGTTCGCATGGACGTTGACCGTGAGCGCGCCGCCGACGCTGGTGTGAACGTGGACGCCATTGCACGAACCGTCGAGACCTTGCTGGGTGGTCGCACGGTGACGCGTTACAAACGCGGCGGCGAGCAGTTTGATGTGATCGTGCAGACCGACAACGCACAGCGCAACGCCCCCGATGACATCGACCGACTGTTCGTGCGGGGTCGAGGCGATGTCATGGTGCCGCTGGCCTCTTTGGTCAAGATCCGCGAAGTCGTGGTGCCCCGTGAGCTGAACCACTTTGCCCAGCGACGAAGCGCCTCCATCACGGCCAATCTCGCGCCGACCCTCTCGTTGGGCGAGGCCTTGGGCATCATGGATGGCATTGCAGCGGACATTTTGCCGCCCGGCTACACCACCGATTTGAGCGGTCAAAGTCGCGAGTTCAAAAAATCGTCCGGCTCATTGGCCTTGGTGTTTGGCCTGTCCTTGTTGTTCATTTACTTGGTCTTGGCAGCGCAGTTTGAAAGCTTCGTGGACCCCTTGATCATCTTGCTCAGCGTGCCGCTGTCCATGTTGGGCGCCTTGTTGGCCTTGAAGTTGTCGGGTGGAACGATCAATGTGTTCAGCCAAATTGGCCTGATCACCTTGGTGGGGCTGATCTCCAAACACGGTATCTTGATCGTCGAGTTCGCCAACCAGTTGCGCGAACAAGGTGTAGCCGTGCGCGAGGCGATCACCCAATCGGCGGCGTTGCGTTTGCGCCCGATCATGATGACCACAGGCGCCATGGTGCTCGGCGCCCTTCCCTTGGCCTTGGCCAGTGGCGCGGGGGCAGAGAGTCGCCAGCAAATCGGTTGGGTCATTGTGGGCGGCATGAGCGTGGGCACCTTGCTCACGGTGTTTGTGGTGCCGACCATGTACACCTTGCTCTCGCGCCGAAAGTCCTAAGGCGGGGTGGATCGTGCTTGGCGCTCTTGCTGGCGCTGGGCCGCATCGGCTGCGCTGTTGAGGTTGGCAAAGGCATCCGCTCGCGGGTCCTTGTCATCAAAAATGGCCCAAGCCGGCCCTTGCGCTTCGCACCAGTCGGCCACTCGACGACCCCCTTGGTTCAGATAAACATCCAAGCTCGGTAAGAGATCGGTGTGCAGCAGCGCAAACACCGC
>JBEDCE010000061.1:0-9788 GCA_041176905.1 Pseudomonadota bacterium | reverse complement strand
GTCAAAAGTCGAGGCAATGACGTCGCCGCGCACGGTGCGCTGCATTTCGGTCACTTCTTCGGGGCGCTCATCGACCAGCAAGACCAACAATTCAACTTCGGGGTGGTTGGCGGTGATGGCGTGGCAGATGTGCTGCATCATGACCGTTTTGCCGCTCTTGGGCGGGGCCACGATCAAGGCGCGTTGACCACGACCGATGGGGGCGATGATGTCGATCACGCGGCCGGTGATGTTCTCTTCGGTCTTGATGTCGCGCTCCAGACGCATCTGCTCTTTGGGGAACAGGGGCGTGAGGTTCTCGAACATGATCTTGTGCTTGTTGTCCTCGGGGGGCAAGCCGTTGATCTTGTCGAGTTTGTTGAGCGCAAAGTAGCGTTCGCCGTCTTTGGGGATGCGGACCTCGCCCTCGATCATGTCGCCCGTGTGCAAATTGAAGCGGCGTATTTGGCTCGGCGAGATGTAGATGTCGTCGGTGGACGCGGTGAAGCTGGTGTCCATGTTGCGCAAAAAGCCAAAGCCGTCGGGCAAAACTTCGAGCACGCCGTCGGCGTTCACGAGTTCGCCGCCCTTGGCGCGCTTTTTGATGATGGCAAACATCAGCTCTTGTTTGCGCATGCGGCCGGTGTTCTCGATTTCGAGGGCTTCGGCCTGCTTGAGGACTTCAGACACGTGCAGTGCCTTGAGTTCGTTGAGGTGCATTTAAATCACTCCGTGGTGGAGTTGAGTCAGGAATCGGGGGGAGGTGCGCTCATGGCCACCGGGGTGGTGGGCCCAAACGCTGTGTGGGTTGCTCGGCCATTGAGTAGGGCCGACAAGGAAAGATTATGACAGGAAAAAAACGGATGCTGGGGCGGCACGGTGGGCCCATGCCCGCCCCGGTGCTTCAAGCCAGTTGTTGGTCGATGAAGGCGGTGAGTTGTGCCTTGGTCAGGGCGCCGACTTTGGTCGCAGCGATCTGGCCGTCTTTAAACATGATCAGCGTGGGGATGCCACGGATGCCGAACTTAGCGGGCACATCGCGGTTGTCGTCCACGTTGACCTTGGCCACTTGGATCTTGCCTTGATAGGTGCCAGCGACTTCGTCCAATATCGGCGCGATCATTTTGCAAGGACCACACCACTCAGCCCAGAAGTCCACCAACACCGGTGCGGTGGCATCCAGCACGTCGGCTTGGAAGCTGGCATCGGAAACGTGTTTGATCAGGTCGCTCGCCATGATTCATCCTAAAAACGTTGAACAAGGAGGTTACAGTTTGCGCTCAACCTTGAGCCGTGTAGGTCCAAGGGTGCAATGAACGCATTGTGACAGAAACGCCCAGAACATGACGACCGCCGCCACGCCAGCCCCCGATGCCCATGCGTTGGACCCGGAGCACCCAACCCAACAACAGTGGCAGCGCTGCCTTCGATCTTTGCACGAATGGATGTTGGCCAAGCGACTCAACCCCGCGCGAACCGTGGTTCTGGTGCCTTACGCACAACTCATGAACGAAGCACGCATCGCTTGGGCCCAAGTTCACCCCTCAGGCTTTGTGCCCCAGTTTGTGACCACCCGCCAGTGGGCCAGCAGCGCTCAAGCCTTTGAGCCCGGCAGCATGGACTTCAGTGGCGACTTGGCCCGCGACGTGTGGGTGGCGCAGGCTTGGGTGCAGCGAACCGCCCAGACGCCCATGGTCTCGGGCATGTCCTCGGTCATGGCCAGCCGGCTCATCGAATCGACCCAGCAGCTGGCGGCTTTGGCCGCTGCGGTGCCGCCAGAGCATCGAGGCGATTGGGGGCCGCTTGTCCAAGCCCAATGGCCTGTTCTGCCGCCGAGCCTGCAATGGGAGGCTTGGGTGGCGCAATTGGCCTTGTTGTGGGCGGGCTCATCGGCTTACGCCACCGATGTGTTGTGGGGTTCGAACATGGCGCCCGGTGTGTGTGCCGATTCCTTGGTCGTCCTCAGCGGTTTGCAGCCAGACCCCTTGGCGGGTGCTTTGCGTGAACGTTGGGGTGATCGGGCCACGCAGCTGCCCTTGTGGTCAGAGATGCCCACCGCCAACCCGGCCCAAGGACACGAGTGCGAGGATGCCGAAGACGAGGCCCAGCGCGCCGCGGCCTGCGTGGTGCGTCACCTCAACGCTGGGCGATTGCCAGTGGCTTTGGTGGCCAACGACCGCCTGCTCACGCGCCGCGTCAGCGCTTTGCTCCAAGCCCAAGCGGTGGTTCTGCGAGATGAGACGGGCTGGATGCTGTCTACCACGCGATCGGCCTCGGCCCTCTTGGGGCTTTTGCGAGCTGCTGCGCCACTGGCTCGCATGGACGAGGCGCTGGATTGGTTGAAAAGCGCGCCGGCATATGCGCCCGGACAGGTCAGGGCCTTGGAACAACGCGCCCGCCGCCAGCGTTGGGGCTCGACTGGTTCGGCCATGCTGGCTGCGCCCGAGCGCTGGCCTGAAGGGGCGATGGCCTTGTTGCAGGGTTTGCAAGCGTCTCGTTCTTTGGACCAATGGTTGCAAGATTTGGCCAGCGCTTTAGAAGCCTGTGGCCTGTGGTCGGTGTTATCCCACGACAGCGCCGGCCAGTCGCTGTTGCGCGCTTTGCGTCTATCACCTGGTGCCGGAAAAGAGTTGCAAGAGCTGGCCGAGGTCGCTGCTGTGGTCGCGGGCACTCAGCGCCGACACCAAACCTTGTCTCTCTCGGCCTTCACCGCTTGGGCGCGCGACGTCTTGGAGTCCACCCGGTTCGCTCCACCGCGCCAATCCGACGCCTCGGTGGTGGTCTTGCCCATGGCCCAGTTGCTCGGGCGCACCTTTGCCGCCGCGGTGGTGCCCGGCTGTGACGATCTCAACCTCAACCCCAGTCCCGAGGTGCCGGGTCAGTGGACCTTGGCCCAGCGCGAAGCCTTGGGGTTACCCTCACGAGCAGACTTGGCGCAGACGGCCCAGGCCGCTTGGCGCGTGGTGCTCTCGCAACCGAATTTGGATGTGCTGTGGCGCACCCATGACGGGGGTGACGTTCGTTTGCCCAGCCCGTGGGTTTTGGCCCTTGGACGTCAGGGGCTGTTGCCCGATGCCGCTGACCCACGGGTGCTTTGGCACGGCGACTTGCGTGTGGCGCCACCGCCCACGCCAACGGCCCAAGGCTTGTTGCCCGAGACCTTATCGGCCAGCGCTTACCAAGACTTGCGCGACTGCCCTTACCGATTTTTCGCTTTGCGTGCGCTGCGCTTGAGCGTGCCCGAGGAGCTGGAGGCCCAACCCGATGCGCGCGACTGGGGCAATTTCTTGCACCGCACACTCAAGGCCTTTCACGAGTCCCGGGGCGATGCACGCCCGGGCAAAGCGGCCGATCGGGACGCGTTGGAACGCTGCGCTCAAGCCACCTTGAATGAGATGGGTTTGGCGCAGGCCGCGGGTTTTGTGCCGTATTGGGCCGTTTGGCCGGCCGTCCGAGAGGGTTATTTGGCTTGGTTGCCGGGCCACGAGGTGCGCGCCAGTTTTGATCGCGCCGAGACACGCCTGACGGCCTCGGCCGGCCCTTACACCTTGGTGGGTGAACTCGACCGCATCGACCGGGTGCTCAGCGACGGGGCCATGGTCGACTGGGTCATGGATTACAAATCGGAGCGACCCGAGAAAACCCGCCAGCGCGTGAAAAACCCCTTCGAAGACACCCAGCTCGCCTTTTACGCCGCGCTGCTGCCCGACGGGCCTTTGCGCGCGGGCTACCTCAGCTTGAGCGATGGGCGCACGCAAGGTGTCGAGAAGGCCACTGCCATGGTCGAACAAGAGGACATCGAAGCGGCCCGGGACGCGCTGCTCGCTGGTGTGCAAGCCGATTTGGGCCGCATCGAGCAAGGCCACGCCTTGCCGGCTTTGGGCGAGGGCGCGGCGTGTGAACACTGCCGGGCACGCGGCCTGTGTCGCAAAGATTTTTGGGAGACACCGGCATGAGCGCCGCATTTCAAATCAATGGCCGCGCCGTGCCGGTGGCCGAGTTCTACGCGCGCGCCTGTGACCCCCAGCGTTCGGTGGCCGTGGAAGCGTGTGCGGGCGCGGGCAAGACGTGGATGCTGATCGCGCGCATCGTGCGCGCTTTGCTCGAAGGCTGTGAGCCGCAAGACATCTTGGCGATCACCTTCACCAAAAAGGCCGCCGCCGACATGCGCAAGCGTTTGGGCGAGGCCTTGGCCGAGTTCGAAGACATGGACGAGGCCCAAGCGCTGCAGGCCCTGAAGGACCGCGGTGTGCCCGAATCCCAAGCCAGCGCTTGGGTGCAGCCGGTGCGCGAACTCGCCGCGCAGGTTTTGACCAATGGCCGCCCGGTGCAGGTGCGCACCTTCCACAGCTGGTTCGGCGCGCTCTTGCGCAACGCCCCAGTTTCGGTGGTTCAGGCGCTCAAGCTGCCGCTCCAATACGAGTTGCTTGAAGACGATGGCAAGGCGATCCCGCTGTTGCTACCGCTCTTTTACAGCGAACTCAAAACAGACGCGAACGCGCACGAAGACTTCGCGCAGACAGTGGCTCTGTTTGGTCGCAGCAGCACCGAAAAAGCGCTGATCGAAGCATTGCGCAAGCGTGTGGAGTTCAGCTTGGCCGATGCCCAAGGGGTGGTGGACACGTCGGTGCAGACTTTTGCGCAGCGCTACCCGCACTTGGCCTCTTGGCCCGCACCCGAGGCTTCGCTGAGCACGGTCGCAGCGCGCGCGCGTTGGCTGGTATGGGCCCAGGCTTTGGGGGCAGAGGAAAACGCCACGCCACGCAAAGCCGCTGATGCAATAGTCAAAGCGTTTGAGTTGGGTGAGAACCCCAGTGAGCAGGCCCAACGTTTGGCGCAGCTGCGCAAAGCCCTGTTCATTCAAAAAGAAGACCGGCTGAGCAAAAACTTGGAAAAGTTTGACGCGGCCAAAGCCGCCGAGTCCGAGTTGGCCGAGTGTTGGCGTGCGCACCAGCAGCACCAAGCGTGGTCGCACCACCAGCGCATGGCCCGTTTGACGCGGATCTTGCTCAAAACCTACCGTTTGCTCAAACACGAACGCGCGTGGGTCGACATGAACGACATCGAAGGCGCGGCCCAGCGGCTGTTGTCCGATGCCGAGCTCTCGGGTTGGCTGCAACAGCGCTTGGATGCAAGGGTGCGCCATTTGCTGATCGATGAATTCCAAGATACCAACCCCTTGCAGTGGCAGGCCTTGTACGGTTGGCTATCGGCCTATGTGGGCGCGGGTTCGGGTGAAGCACCGAGCGTGTTTTTGGTGGGCGACCCCAAGCAATCGATCTACCGCTTCCGCCGTGCCGAGCCCCAAGTGTTCTTGGCCGCACAAGACTTTGTCGTGAAGGGCTTGGGTGGGGATGTGCTGAGCTGCGACCACACCCGCCGCTGTGCCCCGGCCGTGTTGTCCTTGCTCAACAACGCCATGGCGCAGGCCGTGCAAGCGGGTGAATACGGCGCACATTTTCGAGCGCACACCACCCAAAGTACCGTCGAGGGTGCGGTGCTGCGCTTGCCCGTGGTCGAGCGAGGCCCAAAGACGGTGGCTGGCGAGACCCCAGCCGACTGGCGCGACAGCTTGAGCACCCCGCTCAGAGCGTTGGAAGACACCATCAAAGCCCAAGAAGCCCGACAAGCCGCGCGTTGGTTGCGCCAGCGCATCGACGCGGGTGAGCTCAGTGCCGATGGTGTGATGGTTTTGTCGCGCAAGCGCGAACGTTTGGGTTTGATGCACGAGGCTTTGCGCGACGTGGGCTTGGCCAGCGAACAACCCGAGCAACGCGAATTGAAGGACGCGCCTGCGGTGCAAGACGTGGTGGCTTTGCTCGATGTGCTGGTCTCGCCGCACCACGACGCCAGCTTGGCCCAGGCCTTGAAGTCGCCCCTGTTCGCTTGGACCGATGCCGATTTGGCGCGTCTGGCCGCGCAGCAGCGGCGCTCGCCGGACAGCACCTGGTGGGAACTCTTGCAAACCCATGCTGCCTCTTGGGGCTGTGCGGATGTCGCCGAACGTTTGCGCCAATACCAAGGTTGGGTGTTGCAATGGCCGCCGCACGACGCGCTGTCGGCCATCTTTGAAGACTTGCAGGTCTTGCAACGCTACGCCCAAGCCGTCGCCCCGCGTTTGCGCGCCGCCACCGAGAGCAGTTTGCGCGACGTCTTGGCGCAGTCCTTGGCGCAAGACCGTGGCCGCTTCTTGAGCATGTACCGCTTGGTGCGCGCGCTCAAGGCCGAAGGCAACAAGGCCACGCCCAGCCACACGCCCGGCGCGATCCGTTTGTTGACCATCCACGGCGCCAAGGGCTTGGAAGCCGATACCGTGCTCTTGCTCGATACCGATGCTTTGCCCAGCAAACCCGCCACCATGGCGGTGTTGGTGGATTGGCCTGGCGAAAACCCCGCGCCTTCGCGCTTCGTGTTTTTGGCGCGCGAACAAGCCCCACCCGAATGCGCCCAAACGCTGATGGAGCAAGAACAGGCTGCGCGCGCCGTCGAAGAGCTCAACGCCTTGTACGTGGCCGTCACGCGCGCCGAAACCCGATTGGTCTTGTCTTGCGTGGAGCCCCACCAAACCCAAAGCCACGTCAGTTGGTGGCAGCGCTTGAGCGAGGGCGCCACGCCCGTTGAAGTGGCGGACATGGACAGCACCGTGGCGGCTTTGCCCAAGACCGTGCAGGGCTGGGCCCTGCCCACCGTGGACGTTTCGGTGTTGACGGCTTGGGCCGATCGGGCCCAGGCCCGACAAGCCCGCCACGGCGAGCCCCTCAGTGACGACCTGCGCGCCCGTTTGGGCTCGGCCATGCACCGCTTGCTCGAATGGCGGCCCACACCGGCCGCGGGGTTCGATTGGTCGGATGCCCAGCGCCAAGCGGTGGCGCGCGAATTCGAATTGGACGCGGCGCAGGCCGACGAGGCTTTGCGCATGGCGCGTGGTGTGTGCCAAGGCGAGGCCGCTTGGGTCTGGGATGCGCAACGCGTGAGCCAATGGTTCAACGAGGTGCCCGTGAACCACGCTGGGCAGACGCTGCGCATCGACCGATTGGTGCGCGAGCGCGACAGCGGCCAGTGGTGGGTGTTGGATTACAAAAGCGCCCATTCGCCCCAAACCCAAACCGCACTGCTGGATCAGATGCAAGGCTATGCACAGGCTTTGCGGGCCGTGACCGACATAGGCTCGGTGCGCTTGGCCTTTATCACGCCACAGGGGGCGTTCTTGGAAGTGCCGGTCCAGGTCGATCGGTCATGAGCGCTCAAAAGACCATGACCGTCGATGTGGCGTTGATCGGCGCAGGCCCAGCCGGTTTGATGGCCGCCGAAGTCTTGTCGGCTGCGGGGGTGTCGGTGCATGTGTTCGACGCCATGCCCTCGGTGGGGCGAAAGTTCTTGCTCGCGGGCAAGGGCGGGCTGAACATGACCCACGCCGAAGCACTGGACGTGTTCATCGATCGCTTCGGTATCCAATCGGCCGAGGTGGGGGCTTGGTTAAAAGCCTGGGGCCCAGATGCTGTGCGGGCGTGGGCGCATGGTTTGGGTATCGAGACCTTTGTGGGCAGTTCCAACCGCGTCTTCCCCACCGACATGAAGGCCGCACCCTTGTTGCGCGCTTGGTTGCAGCGCTTGCGCCACCCATCAGCCGGTGGTGTGCCGGTGCAATTCCACATGCGCCACCGCTGCGTCGGTTGGCGGGGCGAGCGAGCTGAGGGGCATTGGGCGTTCGAACATGGCGAGGGTAGGGTGGCCGTGTGCGCTCGCGCCACGGTGCTGGCCTTGGGCGGGGCGAGCTGGTCTCGCTTGGGCTCCGACGGTGCGTGGGCGCGCTGGGCGGATGATCTCGGTGTGGCGGTGGCACCGCTGCAGCCCGCCAATGTGGGCTTTGAGGTGGCGGGCACACCGGCCCATACCGAGGCGGGTTGGAGCCCTTGGTTGCTCGAGCGATTTGCGGGCCACCCGCTCAAAACCGTGGCCTTGCACGCGCCGGATATTCAAGGCTCCGTCGTGCAGCGGCGCGGTGAGATGGTGATCACCGAGCATGGCATCGAAGGCAGCGTGGTTTACGCCTTGGGCGCTGGGATTCGTGAGGCTTTGCACCGTGGCGAGCTCACGGTGCACTTGGACTTGTTGCCGGATTGGCGCGCCGAAGACGTTTTGGCGCAGGTCGGTCACCCGCGCGGCTCGCGAAGCCTGTCCAGCCATTTGAAGAGCCGCTTGCGCCTCGATGGACTTAAATCGGCTTTGCTCAACGAATGCTTGAGCGCCGACGAGCGCCAAGACCCGCAGCGGCTGGCGCAGGCGCTCAAACGCTTGCCCTTGCGTTTGGTGCGACCCAGACCGATCGATGAAGCCATCAGCACCGCCGGGGGCGTTCGCTTGGACTCGCTCACGCCCGAGTTGATGTCGCGCCAACACCCGGGCGTGTTTTGGGCGGGGGAGATGCTGGATTGGGAGGCACCCACTGGGGGCTATTTGCTCACCGCGTCATGGGCCAGCGGGGTGGTGGCGGGCCAGGGTGCTGTGCGCTGGCTCAGCGAAAAAAGGTGACGAGCCTTGACCCCGGCACTGACTCCACGGTTAGGGCTGCTTGGTTCCCCACCTGACCCGGTTGGCCGCTTGACCATGCGGGAAGGCTCGTCAGGATCTATTGTAGGCGAAGGCTAGAATCAACACCCATGTCCTACGTCGTCTTGGCCCGCAAATACCGCCCGCGCAACTTCACCGAAATGGTGGGGCAGGGCCACGTGGTCCAAGCCTTGACCAACGCGCTGACCTCCCAGCGCCTGCACCACGCGTATTTGTTCACCGGCACCCGCGGCGTGGGCAAGACCACCGTCTCGCGTATCTTGGCCAAATCGCTCAACTGTTTGGGCGCTGACGGCCACGGTGACATCACCGCTGAGCCCTGCGGCGTGTGTCAAGCTTGCACCGACATTGACGCTGGGCGCTTTGTGGACTACACCGAGCTCGACGCGGCTTCCAACCGCGGCGTTGAAGATGTGCAGTCCCTGCTGGAACAAGCCGTCTACAAACCCGTGCAAGGGCGCTTCAAGGTTTTCATGATCGACGAGGTGCACATGCTCACTGGGCATGCGTTCAACGCCATGCTCAAGACCTTGGAGGAGCCCCCCGAATACTTGAAATTCGTCTTGGCCACCACCGACCCACAAAAAGTGCCGGTGACCGTGCTCTCGCGCTGTTTGCAATTCAACCTGCGGCCCATGCCGCCCGACACGGTCTTGCAGCACTTGCAGCAGGTTTTGCAAGCCGAGGGCGTGGCCGCCGAGGTCGGCGCTTTGCGTTTGATCGCCCGGGGCGCGCGCGGCTCCATGCGCGATGCGCTCTCGCTCACCGACCAGGCCATCGCCTTTGGTGGCGGCCAGTTGCAAGAAGACACCGTCCGGCACATGCTCGGCGCGGTCGATCGCAGCCACGTGTTCCGGTTGATCGAAGCCTTGGCACACGCCGATGGCGCCTCGGTGCTCAACACCATCGATGCTTTGCGCTTGAATGGACTGAGTGCGGCGTCTACCTTGGAAGACATGGGCACGGTGTTGCAGCGCATGGCCGTGGTCCAAGCGGTGCCCGAGCGCGCCCACGACAGCGACCCGAGCGACCCCGATGCCCCGCAAGTGGCTGCTTTGGCCCAAGCCATGCCGCCCGATGAAACCCAGTTGCTCTACAGCCTGTGCTTGCACGGCCGCGCCGAGTTGGGTTTGGCACCCGACGAGTACGCCGCACTCACCATGGTGCTTCTGCGCTTGCTGGCCTTCAAACCGACGGAAAAAAAAAGCCTGAAAACGGCGCCAACGCCGACTGAAGCG
>JBEDCE010000060.1:0-9916 GCA_041176905.1 Pseudomonadota bacterium | reverse complement strand
AGATGGACAAGGTCCAGCCCGGCGATGTCTTGGTCACCGACATGACCGACCCCAACTGGGAGCCCGTGATGAAGCGCGCCAGCGCCATCGTCACCAACCGCGGCGGCCGCACCTGCCACGCCGCCATCATCGCGCGCGAACTCGGCATTCCGGCTGTCGTGGGTTGTGGCGACGCGACCGAACAGCTTAAAGATGGCACCATCGTGACCGTGAGCTGCGCCGAGGGCGACACCGGCCGCATTTACGACGGATTGCTCGAGACCGAGGTCACCGAAGTGCAGCGCGGCGAGATGCCCCCGGTGGACGTGAAGATCATGATGAACGTGGGCAACCCCCAGCTCGCCTTCGACTTCGCCCAAGTGCCCAACAGCGGCGTGGGCTTAGCGCGCTTGGAGTTCATCATCAACAACAACATTGGTGTGCACCCCAAGGCGATTTTGGACTACCCCAACATCGACGCCGACTTGAAGAAAGCCGTCGAGTCGGTGGCCCGTGGTCACGCATCGCCCCGCGCGTTTTACGTGGACAAGGTCGCCGAAGGTGTGGCGACCATCGCCGCGGCTTTCTGGCCCAAGCCCGTGATCGTGCGTTTGTCCGACTTCAAGAGCAACGAATACCGCAAGCTCGTGGGTGGCAGCCGATATGAGCCGGAAGAAGAAAACCCCATGTTGGGTTTTCGCGGTGCGGCGCGTTACGTCAGCGAAGACTTCCGCGAAGCCTTTGCGATGGAGTGCGAGGCTTTGAAGCGCGTGCGCGAAGACATGGGCTTGACCAACGTGCAAGTGATGGTGCCTTTTGTGCGCACCTTGGCCCAAGCCAAGCGCGTGACCGAATTGCTCGCCGACAAAGGGCTCAAGCGTGGTGAAAACGACTTGAAGCTGATCATGATGTGCGAGATCCCCAGCAACGCGGTCTTGGCCAATGACTTCTTGCAGTACTTCGACGGCTTCTCGATTGGCTCCAACGACCTGACCCAACTCACCTTGGGCTTGGACCGCGACTCGGGCTTGGAGCTCTTGGCCAAAGACTTCGATGAGCGCGACCCCGCGGTCAAGGCCCTGTTGAGCATGGCAATTGCAGCGTGCAAGGCCCAAGGCAAGTACGTGGGCATCTGTGGCCAAGGCCCCAGCGACCACCCCGACTTCGCTCAGTGGTTGCAAGCCGAGGGCATCAACTCGATTTCGCTCAACCCGGACTCGGTGATCGATACGTGGCAATTGCTGGCCAAAACCCAGCGCTGATCAATCGTTGTTCAAGGAAAAGCCGAGCCCTCTGCTCGGCTTTTTTGTGAACGCTGCTTGCGTAAGACGTGGGTAAGAGCCTGGGGCACAATGGTTTTGGCGCTTGCCGTTTCATGCCCGAAGCGTGTCGGACGGGTATCGCATTTCAGGTTGGTGGGGCGTCAGGGGCATGATGAACACGCACGGTAAGCAGAACATGACACACACAATCTTGATTGCAGACGACGAACCCAATATGTTGGTGTCGCTCGAGTTTCTGATGAAACGAGAAGGCTACAACGTGATCTTGGCGCGTGACGGTCAAGAGGCGATGGACGCGATCGTTCGCGACAGGCCCGATTTGGTTTTGCTCGATGTGATGATGCCGATCAAGACGGGTCTTGAGGTGTGTTTTGAAGTGCGTGGCCACAAAGACAAGGTCAGTAAAACCCCAATTTTGATGCTCAGCGCCAGAAGCCGAGACACCGACGTGGCCAAGGGCTTGGCTTTGGGCGCCAATGCCTACATGACCAAACCATTTTCGACCAAAGATTTGGTCACCCAGGTCAAGTCGATGCTGGAGTCCCAGGCATGAAACCCCGGATTGAGCCGCGTGCCGTGTGGGCTGCAGCCGCTTTGGGGTTGGCGGTCTTGCTGTTCCTGGGTTTGACCGCGGGCTTGCTGGCATCAACCTTGGACGAGGCCGAGCGGCAGGGCTGGGCGCAGTGGTGGGGTGGGGTGATGGTCGGTCGTTGGCCGCTGCTGGTCTTGCTTTGGCTGGGCTTCGTGGCGGTCGCTGCGGCGCTGGCGCAGCAACTGTGGCGCCACTATGTGCAGCCCTTGGCGCACATGGCCGACGGTGTGGATGTGCTGCTGAGCACCGATGCGATCAAGCCGGTCGTGCCCACGGGTGCAGCCGAACACCGGGCCTTAGCCGATCGCATCAACCTGTTGCTGGAGCAGCGTGAACGTCTGCGCCAAGACATGGACGAACGCGTGCGGCAAGCCAGTCAAGGCATTGAGCAAGAGCGCAGCCGTTTGGCCGCGCTGATGTCCGAACTCACGCAAAGTGTGGTGGTGTGCAATTTGGATGGCTACATCTTGCTTTACAACAAGCAAGCGCGTTTGCAGAGCCGCGCTTTGTCGGGTGCGGTCGGCGGTGGCGTGGAGTTGATGGGCTTGGGCCGATCCATCTATGGCGTGTTCGACCGCCAGTTGGTGGCGCACGCGTTGGAGAACATCCAAGAACGCATGGATCGGGGCGCGGCTGCGCCATCGGCGCAGTTCGTCACCACCACCGCTGCGGGGCAGTTGTTGCGCGTACAAATGGCACCGGTGCACGCGGTGGAGCCCCACAGCGCGCTCAGCGGCTTTGTGCTGATGATGGAGAACATCACGCGCGAGTTTCTGAGCGAGTCGGCTCGCGACCAGGTGCTCAACAGCCTGACCGAGGGCAGCCGATCGTCGCTGGCGAACATGCAAGCGGCGCTGGACATGCTGGACTTTGACGATCTTGAGCCCGCCATGCGCAGCCGTTTTTTGGGTGTGATTGGCGAGGAAACTCGGCGCATGAGCCAGCGCTTGGCCGATTTGGAAACGGGCACCACCGCCGACCTCAAAACCCGTTGGCCCATGGAAGACATGCTCGGCGCCGACTTGCTCAAAGCCGCCTTGCGCCAAATGCAGTCGCAACGGACGGTGCCGATCAGCTTGGCGGAGGTCGACGCTGGTTTGTGGCTCAGGGTCGAGAGCTTTTCCTTGATGCAAGCGCTGTCGTATTTGGCGGCTCGCTTGGTCGATGAATTCGACGTCAAGTTTTTGCAACTGCGATTGAGCCCAGCGACCTTGCCCGGTCACGAAGGTCGCAAAGCCCACCTGGACTTGATTTGGAGCGGGCAGGCCATGAGTACCGAGACGGTGATGAGCTGGGAGCTCGACGCCATGCGCCAAGGTGCGGATGGCTCCCTGCTGTCGGTGCGCGACGTGGTGGAGCGTCACGGTGGTGCGTTCTGGTTTGAGCGCGAACGCACGCGCCACCAAGCGTTCTTTCGTTTCTTGTTGCCCTTGGCCAGCCCACAAGAGCCGATCGATGCCGCCACCTTCGTGCGCAACGGCAGCCGCCCTGAGTTCTATGACTTTGATCTGTTCCAAACCACTGCTCAGTCGCTTGAGCTCAATGACCGCTTGCTCACCGAGTTGACCTACACCGTCTTTGACACCGAGACCACAGGCTTGAATCCGTCAGAGGGCGACGAAATCATCCAAATGGGGGCCATGCGCATCGTCAACGGCAAGCTCTTGAGTCAAGAGTGTTTTGACCAACTGGTGGATCCGCAGCGCCGCATCCCGGCGGCCACCATACCCATTCATGGCATCGAGCCGCACATGGTGGCGGGCAAACCCACGATTGCGCAAGTCTTGCCTTCGTTCCATGGGTTTGCAAAAGACACCGTGCTGGTGGCCCACAACGCAGCGTTTGACATGCGGTTTTTGCAGCTCAAAGAACAAGCTACTGGCTTGGTGTTCGATCAACCGGTGCTCGACACCTTGCTGTTGTCGGCGGTGGTTCACCCCAACCAAGCATCGCACCGACTGGAGGCCATCGCCGAGCGCTTCAATGTCACGGTGGTGGGGCGACACACGGCCATGGGGGACGCGATGGTCACGGCCGAGGTGTTCCTCAAGCTCATTCCCTTGTTGGCTGAAAAAGGCATCCGCACCTTGGGTCAGGCGCGAGAGGCGGCGCAAAAAACCTATTACGCGCGCTTGAAGTACTGAGTGCTCAGAAGCGACCGGTTTGGTAGCGTTGCCCCAAGATGTTCTGAAGGGACTCCACCACCCGAAACGCATCTTTGAGTTGGGTGCGCTCGAAGTTAGAAACCTCCACCGGGCGCAGGAAGTTGTCGGGTTTTTGCCCCTGTGCCATTTGCCGGGCTTGGTGTTGGATGCGCACGCAGGCCAAAAACTCCAAAGCATCGCGCAAGTCGCGAGCACTTTGTTCGCTGATGGCACCGCTGGCGGACGCACTGTCCAATCGGTCGTGTGTGTTGACCGCGGTGTCACCACCGGCCAAGGCGTATACCCGAGCAAGATCCACGATGGGCACGATGCCGTTGTGCTTGAGGTCAAGGGTCCCGCGGTTGGCACCGCTGCGGATGGTGCTCAGGCCATTGAACCAATTCAGGGGCGGGCGGTGGTTGAGGGCGTTGCCGACCATGTGGGCCAAGAAAATGCTGTTGCCTTGGGTGCGTTGCAGCACCTCGCGGTGCAGATCTTCGGCCATGGCCAGATTGCCGGCGATGGCGCGCCAGTCGAACCACACACAGGTGAGCATCAGCGACTTGGGATCGGGCTGCGAGGTCCATCGGGCGAAGAGGTTGAGCCACTGCTGACGTGGTAAGCGCCAGGTGGGTGTCATGGCCATCATCTCGCCGGGGCAGTAGATGTAGCCACAGGCGTCCAATCCGTCGCATGCAAAGGTCGCCAAGGCTTTGAAGTAGTCGCCGTGCAGGGCTTCGTCGTAACGGTCGTCGAGCACCATGCAGTTGTCTTGATCGGTTTTGGCGGTTTGTTCGCTTCGCGCTTGCGAGCCTGCAGCGACCCACACGTAGTCGATAGGGGCGGGGCCCAATTGGGCTTCGCCAAGTTGAAGCAAGCGCGCAGTCAAGGCGTCGGTGATGGTGGTGATGATGTGGCCGGTGTTGTAGGCCGATGCATCGGCCGCAGCCAAGATCTGTTGCAGGCGTTTGACTTTGACGGCCACCTGCTGCAGGCCTTCGATGGTGGTTTGTTTGTATATGTCACCGGCCATGTAGACCGCCGAGGTGCTGTGCTGCTCGGTCAGGTCGGTGGCGGTGATCATGCCCACCACGCGCTGCTCGTCGAGCACCGGTACGTGGTGGATGTTGTGTCGCGCCATCAGCAGCAAGGCATCAAAGGCGGGGGCTTTGATGTCCACCGACAAGGGCGCCAAGGTGGCGATGTCGGCGATCGGTCTTTGAATGTCCAGCCCCATGGCCACGACCCGGTTGCGCAAATCGCGATCCGTGATCAGTCCAAACAAGGTGCCTTGTTCCTCGATCAGCACGGATGAGACCCGCAACTCGCTCATGAGTTGAGCGGCGGCTTGAATGGTTGCGCTCGGCGGCAAGGTGATCGGTGTGCGCTTGATGAGTTGGCGCACCGGCGTGGTCATCAGGTTCAAGGCCGGATCGCTGTTGGGTGTGGTTTGCATGAACCATCCTACACCGTACCAAGGGCCTGATTTGCGGGTCATCCCGAAGGCTCTTGGCGCCCAGATGGGACGCGGAGCAGGCTTAAGTCAGAACGCGGTAAAGTAGGGAAAAAAATCGTCCTATGGTGTTTTCTTTTCCATTATGTTGAGCTCAGCGCCAGACCCAAGCCCCGTGCTTTGTGTGATCGTGACCGCCAAAGGCTTGGTTCGTGTCGCGGCGTTGGCTGTCGCCAAAAGGGTGTCATGCGTGAACATGGGTCTGTCCCGGTGCTGGGCATGAGCCGCGGACTTGAGGGTTTATGGACCGCGCTGCGCTGGCGGATGCGTTTGACGCTGGTCTTGTGGTGGGGGCGACCCGCACCCGTGTTGGCTTGTGTGGATGGGTGGCTCCAGGCACAACCCGAACACCCACACGCCTTGGCCACGCAAGCGCATTGGTTGGCCGTGACAAAAGACTGGCACGGTGCCGCACAAGTTTTGCTGCGTTTGCGGGTGCTGCAGCCGCAGATAGCGGCGCATGCGTTCAACTTGGGTTTTGTGTTGCAAGGCTTGGCGCGTTGGAGCGAAGCCCAATCGGCCTTTGAGGCTGCGACCAAAATCAATCCCTTGCTGGATCGCGCTTGGTACGGTTTGGGTGTGGTGCTGATTGAGTTGGGTGACCTGTCGGGCGCCGAGCAGGCCTTGCGCCGCAACACCGAGTTGCAACCCATGAGCCCCTTGGCTTGGTACCAACTGGCGCACCTGTACCGCGAACGCGGTGAGCTCGCGAAAGCGCAGGACCTGTTACACCATTTGCGCAGCTTCGAGCCTAGCGTGGCGCGTCAGTTGGAGCGCGAATGGACAGCGTTGACGGCATGAACAGCACACCCACGCCCGATAGCTTGCACCGTTATTGGCGCACGAACTTGCGGTGGATTTCTGGCTTGATGCTGGTGTGGTTCGTGGTGAGTTTTGTGTTGGTGTTCTTTGCCCGGGACCTGAACTTTGAGTTCATGGGTTGGCCCTTCAGCTTTTGGGTGGCAGCTCAAGGCTCATTGTTGGTGTATGCCGCCTTGGTGGCGGTTTACGCTTGGGCGATGAACCGTGCCGATGTGGTGCACGGTGTCCAAGAGCGTGAGGATTGAACGCGTGTCCATGACCCGAACGGCCATCGCCAAAGCGCTGTTTCGCGCCCAACTCAACAAGCTTTACCGTTGGTACGCTGGCGGTTTTTTCTGCTTTGTGCTGGTGATGTCGGTCTTGGAGCAGTGGGGTCTGTCGCGCGAATGGATCGGCTTTCTGTTTTTGTTCACCACCCTCGTTTTGTACGCGGGCATCGGCATCATGAGCCGCACCACCGATGCGGCCGAATACTACGTCGCTGGGCGCCGGGTGCCGGCCATCTACAACGGCATGGCCACGGGCGCGGACTGGATGTCGGCAGCGTCGTTCATTGGCTTGGCAGGCACCTTGTACCTGCAGGGCTTCAATGGTTTGGCCTTTGTGATGGGGTGGACCGGCGGCTATTGTTTGGTGGCCTTCTTCTTGGCGCCGTATTTGCGCAAATTTGGCCAATACACCATTCCCGATTTTTTGGGTGAACGCTACGGTGGGCATGCCCCGCGTTTGCTGGGCATCGCCGCGGCCATTGCGTGTTCGTTCATCTACCTGGTGGCCCAAATCTATGGTGTTGGCCTGATCACCTCAAGGTTGACCGGGGTGGCCTTTGAGCTGGGGGTTTTCTTGGGCCTGGGCGGTATTTTGGTCTGCTCATTTTTGGGAGGCATGCGCGCGGTCACGTGGACGCAAGTGGCGCAGTACGTCGTGTTGATCGCCGCCTACATGACGCCCGTGGTGTGGTTGTCGGTCAAGCAAACCCAAGTTCCATTGCCGCAGTTGGTCTATGGCCAACAATTGCAACAGGTCACGGCCCAAGAACAGCGATTGACTGAAGACCCCAAAGAGTTGGAGGTGCAAGCCCTGTACCGCGAACGCGCTCAAGTGCTCGCGGCTCGGCTGGAGAATCCGGCCCAAGCTTTGGCCGACGAGCGGCGCAACGCACAAGAGAGCATCAACCAATTGCGTGCCAGCGACGCCAAGCCCGCGGACTTGTCGCAAGCCGACAAGCGCTTGGCGGCCTTGCCCAAAAGCGACGTCGCCGCCGAGGCTTTGTGGCGCGAACAAAAGGCCCAGGCCGACGCCAAATCGCAGCCGCTCAACGGCATGGCGCCGCACGCCCAACAATTTTTGGGCAACCCTGAGGGCACCGAAGCCGAGCGTGAGTTGTTTGATGTCTCTCGGCGCAACTTCATGGCACTGGTGTTTTGTTTGATGGTGGGCACCGCCGCCTTGCCGCACATCCTCATGCGTTACTACACCGTGCCCAGCGTGCGCGAAGCGCGCGAGTCCGTGGCCTGGTCTTTGCTGTTCATCATCTTGCTCTACATCACCGCACCCGCTTTGGCGGTGATGGTGAAATTTGAGGTCTTTCACGTGTTGGTCGGCACACCGTTCAACGAATTGCCGGCTTGGTTGGGCGCATGGAACAAAGTGGATCCCAGCCTTTTGTCGATCACCGATATCAACCTAGACGGTATTTTGCAACTCAACGAGTTGACCATTGGCGGCGACATCGTCGTGCTGGCCATGCCGGAGATCGCAGGTTTGCCCTATGTGATCTCGGCTTTGGTCGCCGCGGGTGGTTTGGCCGCGGCCCTATCCACCGCCGACGGCCTGCTCCTGACCATCGCCAATGCCCTGAGCCACGACCTCTATTACAAAATGATCGATCCCAACGCCTCCACCGTGCGCCGGGTCACGATTTCGAAGGTGCTCTTGCTGGTGGTGGCCTTGTTGGCGGCTTATGTGGCGGCCCAAAAACCGGCCGACATTTTGTTCTTGGTCGCCGCCGCGTTTTCCATCGCCGCGGCGGCATTTTTCCCTGCCTTGGTTTTGGGGATTTTTTGGCGCCGTGCCACGGGCGTTGCGGCAACCCTGGGCATGATTTCGGGCGTGAGCATCACTTTGTATTACATGGCCACCACCCAGTCTTGGTTGCGTGAGGTGTTTGGAGTGACGGCTGCGGTGGATCTGTGGTGGGGCATTCAACCGATTGCCGCCGGCGTTTTTGGCGTTCCACTGGGTTTTGTGGTGATGATCTTGGTGAGTTGGGTCACGCCGGCGCCGCGCCGCGCCGAGCGCGAGTGGGTGGAATTTGTGCGCTACCCGAACCTGAAGGGGCCGAAAAGCGGGCAGGGCGGCTGAAGTTTGCTAGAATCGTGGGCTTGCCTTGCCGTACCCCTTGTCGACGCTGGGGGCGGCTTTTTTCATCCACAAGGAGAGTCTATGCGTCATTACGAAATCGTCATGCTGATCCACCCGGATCAAAGCGAGCAAGTTGCAGCCATGCTGGAACGCTACAAGGGCATGATCACCACCGGCGGCGGCAAAATCCACCGCGTTGAAGACTGGGGTCGTCGTCAGATGGCTTACCAAATCAACAAGCTGTCCAAGGCCCACTACCTGTGCCTGAACATCGAAGCCGATCAGGCTGTGATGGATGAGCTTGAGCACGCCTTCAAGTTCAACGATGCCGTGTTGCGTCAACTGACCGTGTTGAAGAAGAAAGCCGAAACTGGCCCTTCTTCGATGATGAAGTCGGTCGAGCGTGAAGAAGCACGTAAGTCGCAACAACAACCGCAGGAACACGCAGCCTAAGGTCTGCTGCGCCAAACGTCAGAAAGGGTGAACGCACTCCAGTTGTCTGCCACCGTGGTTCAGGTTCAAAGCCTGCGCTACACACCGGCCGGCATTCCCGTCATCAACTTGTTGCTTGAGCACGAGTCGGTGGCCATGGAGCTCGATACACCCCGTCAGGTGAAGCTGCAACTGAGGGCCGTGGCCTTTGGTGCCCAAGCCGAAACCTTGTCCCGTCAGGGGCTCGATTCGGTTTGTGAGTTTCACGGATTTCTGGCCAATGCGCGCAACAGCAAAGGCGTTGTGTTTCACATCCAAGATTTCAGCAAGACATAGGAAGGCCCATCATGGCTGCACCCAAACGTTTCAACAAAGACAAGCGCCCCAAGCGCAACACCCAATCGCTGCTCTTCAAGCGCAAGCGTTTCTGCCGCTTCACGGTGGCCAACGTGGAAGAGGTCGACTACAAAGACGTCGACGTTCTGCGTGACTTCATCGCCGAAAACGGCAAGATCATCCCCGCGCGCCTGACCGGCACCCGCGCGATTTACCAACGTCAGGTGGACACCGCCATCAAGCGTGCGCGCTTCTTGGCCATGTTGCCTTACAGCGACCAGCACCGCGTCTGAAAGAGAGCCTGACATGCAAATCATCCTGCTCGACAAAGTTGTCAACCTCGGCGCCCTGGGCGATGTGGTCAAAGTCAAAGACGGTTACGCCCGTAACTTCTTGATCCCTTCTGGCCGCGCCCGTCGCGCCACACAATCGGCCATTGCCGAGTTCGAAG
>JBEDCE010000059.1:0-10012 GCA_041176905.1 Pseudomonadota bacterium | reverse complement strand
GCCGTGATGGCGCAGCAGCGCCAGGCCCGCCGCGTCAGTGGGCCTCGGTGCTGGGGGGAATGAAGCGCACGGAGACTTTGAGGCCCGGTTGCAAACGCTCGGGGTGCGCCGCGTCCATGGCGATGTCCGCCCCGTGTTGTTGTGCGATCTCTTGCACGATGGCCAACCCCAAGCCGGAGCCGTCGACGTTGGTGCCCAAGGCCCGATAAAAGGGTTGCAAGACCAGCTCACGCTCGTTTTCCGGGATGCCGGGGCCGTTGTCTTCGACCTGCAAAATTTGCACGCCGCTGTAGGGGTCAAAAAACACCCGCACGGTGACCACGCCTTGGCGGCCCGAGTAGTTGATGGCGTTGTCCACCAAGTTGCGCACCATTTCTTGCAGCAAGGTGTGGTTGCCCTCGATGTGGTGCTCGCGGGAAATTTGGTTGGGGCCCTCGTAGCCCAAGTCCACGCCATGCTCCAAGGCGCGGGGCACGGAGTCTTGCACCACTTCGGTCACCAGTTGGGCCAAGTCGATGTCGGTGTTGGGCAGGTTGCGACCCGTGGTTTCTGCTCGCGCCAAAGCCAGCAACTGGTTGACGGTGTGCGTGGCGCGTATGCTGGAGCGGGCGATGTGCTGCAGCGAATTGCGAATTTCTTTGGGATCGTTTTCGCGTTGCGCCAAATCGGCTTGCATGCGCAATCCCGCCAAGGGCGTTTTGAGTTGGTGTGCGGCGTCGGCCAAAAAGCGCTTTTGTGTGCTCAAGGAGGCTTTCAGTCGGTTGAGCAAATCGTTGATGGACGACACCAGAGGCGCCACCTCTTGCGGAATGAACGACTCTTCAATGGGGCTGAGGTCGTCGGGTTTTCGCGCACGGATGCGTTGCTCGAGCTCGTTGAGGGGGCGGATGCCGCGCACCAAAGCCAGCCACACCAACAAGACCGCCAAAGGCAAGATGACGAACTGCGGAACCATCACGCCTGTGATGATCTCGGTGGCCAAGGTCGAGCGTTTGCCCATGGTTTCGGCGATTTGCATCAGCACCAAGCGGCGGTTGTTGTCGCTTTGCGCCAGCCACAGGTAGGCCACGCGGACTTCGTCGCCGCGCACGGTGTCGGTGCGCAGCATCACGCGACCGGGCACCGGGGTTTCTTTGTCGCGCGGCAGCGGCAGGTCGGGGTCGCCACTGATGACTTCACCTCGCGGTGAGACCACTTGGTGGTAAATCAGGTCGATGTCGTCGGCGCGCAGCAGGTCGCGCGCCTGGTCGTTGATGCGGAATTGCACCTGCTCGTCCTGGATGACGACAAATCGCGTGAGCGCTTGCAGGTTGTATTCCAAGGCGCGGTCAAAGGGCTTGCTGGCAATGCCCTGCGCCACGAACCAAGTCAACGCCAATGAAAGCGGCCACAACAGCAACAAAGGCGTGAGCATCCAATCCAGGATTTCGCCAAAGAGGCTGCGCTGCTCGCGTTGAAACAGCCCAAACGTCAAACCCCCTGGACGCTCTTCGGGGGCGAGCGCATCCAGTGGGTTGGGTGTGGCGTCAGCCGGGGATTTTCTCAAGGCAATACCCCAAGCCGCGCACCGTGGCGATGCGGATGGGGCCTTTTTCAATTTTCTTGCGCAGGCGATGGATGTACACCTCAATGGCGTTGTTGCTCACCTCTTCGCCCCACTCGCACAGGCGTTCCACCAGTTGGTCTTTGCTGACCAAGCGACCCGCACGTTGCAGCAGCACCTCCAGCAGGCCCAACTCGCGCGCAGAGAGTTCCACCATGCGCCCATCGATCGTGGCCACGCGGCCGGCTTGGTCGTACTCGAGGGGGCCGTGCTTGATGGTGTTGGTGCTCCCGCCCATGCCCCGCCGTGCCAAGGCGCGCACGCGTGCCTCCAGCTCCTGCAGTGAAAACGGCTTGGCCATGTAATCGTCGGCGCCGTAATCCAAGCCTTTGACGCGTTCATCGACGCTGTCGGCCGCGGTCAAGATCAGCACCGGCATGGAAGAGCCTCGAGCGCGCAGGCGCTTGAGCACCTCCAAGCCGTGCATGCGGGGCAAGCCCAAGTCCAAGATGAGCAGATCGAACTCGTTGTTGATCATCAGCGCCGCATCGGCTTCACTGCCCGTGGCCACGTGATCCACGGCCGCACCGGAATTGCGCAGTGTGCGCAACAAACCGTCGGCCAGCACTTGGTCGTCTTCGGCAATCAATATACGCATGGGTGTTGTCTCCTGCCGGCCTGTGGTCGATCGTTGTGTTGCATGAACGACCCATTCTAGGGCTCTGGTTCGTGCTGTCTTTAGGGCAGACCCGGGTGTCAGCGTGGGGCGCGATCCCGTGCTTCACTGCCGTAAGCCTCCAAGCCCAGCGCCACCACGGTGGCCACGTCATTGCCCACTTGCTCGCGAAATTCGGCTTCGACCTGAGCCACCGCGTCGCGAAAGGCGTTGAGCCAGAGCAAACCGCTGTCGGTGAAAACCACGCGCTTGGCGCGCGCGTCCAGCGGGTCGGGCTCACGCCGAACCAAACCCCAGGCCTCGCATTGCGAGATCAAATCGCCCATCGCCTGCTTGCTCATGCCGGCGTGGTGGGCCAATTCGGTCAAACGCGAACCGTTCAAACCCAAGTGGCGGGTGATGTGCACGTGCGCCGCGCCCACCTGGGCGCGGGCGGCCAAGTTGGACAAAGCCAGCGGCACGTGGGGGTCGTGCGCCATCAGGTGCAAAACACGCTCGTCAAATCGGCGCAGGGCCAATCCCATCAATCGGCCCAGGTGCCCGCTGCGCCAGCGGTCGTCTGTGATGGTTTGGGCAGGGTTGTCGCGCATGGGTAAATAATAAGGCAAACTGACCAAATAACAGCATGTCGCGAATATATTCGATCCTACAATGCTGTTCAGGCATCCAGCCTGTACGCATCACCACCCACCGCCCGCTGAGCAGGGCCACACTAGGAGAAACACCATGGAAGCAAGCTTCAAAGGCATGAACAGCGAGAAAACCAAAGCCCTGCAGGCGGCGTTGTCGCAAATTGAAAAACAGTTCGGCAAGGGCACCATCATGCGCTTGGGCGAAGGCGAAGTGATCGAGGACATCCAAGTCGTCTCCACCGGCTCCTTGGGCCTGGACATCGCTTTGGGTGTGGGCGGTTTGCCCCGCGGCCGTGTGGTCGAAATCTACGGCCCCGAATCCTCGGGCAAAACCACCTTGACGCTTCAGGTGATTGCCGAAATGCAAAAAATCGGTGGCCAGTGTGCGTTCGTCGACGCTGAGCACGCCTTGGACATCCAATACGCCCAAAAATTGGGCGTTGACCTGCAAGAGCTGCTCATCAGCCAGCCCGATACCGGCGAGCAAGCCTTGGAGATCGTGGACAGTTTGGTGCGCTCGGGCGCGGTCGACCTGATCGTGGTGGACTCGGTGGCGGCACTCACCCCCAAGGCCGAACTCGAAGGCGACATGGGCGACAGCTTGCCCGGCCTGCAAGCCCGCCTCATGAGCCAAGCCCTGCGCAAGCTCACCGCCAGCATCAAAAAGACCAATTGCATGGTCATCTTCATCAACCAGATTCGCATGAAGATCGGCGTCATGTTCGGCAGCCCCGAAACCACCACCGGCGGTAACGCCTTGAAGTTCTATGCCTCGGTGCGCATCGACATCCGCCGCACCGGCACCATCAAAAAAGGCGACGATGCCATCGGCAACGAAACCAAAGTCAAGGTGGTCAAAAACAAAGTCGCGCCGCCGTTCAAAACCGCGGAGTTCGACATCTTGTTTGGTGAGGGCATCAGTCGCGAAGGCGAGATCATCGACATGGGCGTGACCGCCAACATCATCGACAAGTCCGGCGCTTGGTACGCCTACCAAGGCGAAAAAATCGGTCAAGGTCGCGACAACGCCCGTGAGTTCTTGCGCGAGAACCCCGAGTTGCGCGTTGAAATCGAAAACAAAGTGCGCGACTCCTTGGGCGTGCCTCTGTTGCCCGTGGACGAAGTGGCACCTGAGCCCAAAGCCGCCAAAGCCCCCAAGGCGGCCAAAGAGCCGAAAGAGCCCAAAGAAGACAAAGCGTTGGCCGAGTAAAGACCGATGTCGGAAGGGTCGGACGATGCGTGCCAGCCCAAGCCCCCAGCGGGCTTGGGGTTTGGGCGCTCACTCAAAGGCCGGGCCTTGCAATTGCTGAGTCAGCGCGAGCATTCGCGCGCTGAGCTGCAGCGCAAACTCCAAGCGCACGAAGCCACACCGGGTGAGTTGGCCCAGGCCTTGGACGAGTTGCAAGCGCGTGACTTCATCAACGATGGCCGTGTCATCGAGTCGGTGATCAACCACCGCAGCAGCAAACTCGGGGCCGCTCGGTTGAAGCAAGAGCTCGCGGCCAAAGGTCTCAGCGGCGAGGCGGTCGCCACCGCCTTGGCTTCGATCAAAGACAGCGAACTCGAGCGCGCCCAAGCGGTGTGGTTGAAAAAATTCGGCGAACCGGCCCAAGACCCGCGTGAGCGCGCCAAACAAGCGCGTTTTTTGCTCACCCGTGGGTTTCCTGCCGAGGTGGTGAACAAAATCCTGCGCTAAAGTGCGGGCATGAGCCACACCGAACCCACGCCACACGATCGCCTGATGGGCACGGTGTGGGGTTTGGTGGGCGTCACGGTGTTTGCACTGACCCTGCCCATGACGCGAATGGCCACGGGCACGGTGGATGCACCGGCCCTGTCCCCTTGGTTTGTGACTTGGGGGCGTTGCGTCATCGCGGGTGTTTTCTCGCTGTTATTTTTGGCCATCACGCACTCGCCCCGTCCCAGCCCGCAGCAGGTGCGCTGGATCGGCCTGTCGGCCTTGGGCAATGCCTTGGGTTACCCCTTGCTATTGGCTTGGGCCTTGCGCTATGTGAGCGCCAGCCACGCAGCGGTGGTGACCGCGCTCTTGCCCTTGGCCACCGCGGCGGCGGCGGCTTGGCTCTTGCACCAACGCGCGCGCATGGGCTTTTGGTTGTTCGCGGTGTTGGGCAGTGTGTTGGTGTTGGCTTACAGCACCTTGCGCGCCCAAGGGGTCGGCGGTGAGGCGGGCGCTTGGGCTTGGGCCGACGCGCTGCTGGTGGGCGCGGTCATGGCCGCTGCATTGGGTTATGTGGCGGGCGCTCAAGTCACGCCAGCCTTGGGCGCTGAGCGGGTCATCAGTTGGGTGTGTGTGTTGGCGCTGCCAGTGGCCTTGCCCATGGCTTGGTGGACTTGGCCCGAGCACGCCGTGCCCGGCTCCGCTTGGGCGGCTTTGCTGTACGTGGGTGTGTTCTCCATGTGGGCCGGGTTTTTCGCTTGGTTTCGCGGTTTGGCCTTGGGCGGTGCGTTGCGGGTGAGTCAGCTGCAGTTGTTTCAGCCCTTCATTGCCATGCTCGCGGCCATCCCTTTGTTGGGAGAGGCGTTGGAAATTTGGACACTGGGATTTGCCGTCGCCGTGGTGGCGACCGTTTTGGCCGGCCGCCGCTCCCTTTAAACCCCCAGCATCAAACGCAGGTTTTGAACCGCTGCGCCGCTGGCGCCTTTGCCCAAGTTGTCCAAGCGGGCCATCAACACCGCATGGCGGTGGGTTTCGTTGGCGAAGACCTGGATCTCCAGCCGGTTGGTGTCGTTCAAGGCGGTGGCGTCGAGCTTGCCGTTGTCGGTGGCGGGCTGCACGCTCACCCAACCATCGGGGTGTTGGCCATAGTGCTGGACCAAGGCGTTGTGAAGATCGGCGGCTTTGGGTTGTCCGGGCAACTGGTCCAAATGGATGGGCAATTGCACCAACATGCCTTGGCGGAAATTGCCCACCGAGGGCACAAACAAAGGGCGGCGCTTGAGACCGGTGTAGGCCATGATTTCCGGGATGTGTTTGTGCTCCAAGCCCAAGGCATAGGCCTCGAACAAGGGGGCTTTGCCAGCCTCAAAGTCCTCGATCATGGCGCGGCCCCCACCGGAGTAGCCACTGACCGAGGGCAAGGCCACAGGGAAGTCGGCGGGGATCAACCCCGCGTCAACGAGGGGGCGCAGCAAGGCGATGGCGCCGGTGGCGTAGCAACCGGGGTTGGCCACACGCTGGGCCTGAACCACGGCCTGGCGCTGGCCCGCGACCAATTCGGGGAAGCCGTAGACCCAACCTGGGGCCACGCGGTGCGCTGTGGAGGCGTCGATGATTTTGGGTCGTTGGCCAGCAAGGCCGTCGATCATGGCGACCGATTCACGGGCGTGGTCGTCGTGCAAACACAAGATGACCAAATCGACCTGCGCCATGATCTCGCGCTTGGCCTCGGGGTCTTTGCGGCGGTCGGCCGCGATGGACACCAATTGGATGTCGGACATGCCTTGGAGGCGTTCGCGGATTTGCAGGCCGGTCGTGCCGGCTTCGCCGTCGATGAATACGTGGTGCATGGCGGACGCTCGTGTCAGGTCAAGTTCAGAAACGGAACCCTATAATTATGCATTATGTCGACGATACCCATCCGAGTATGGTGCATTGCAGCATGATACATTCCCGCAGTTGCTGCACAACAGCCGCCTCGGCCGATCCAGCGTTGCTGCTGAACGGGATCAGTACCCATCCATCCTGAGAGAGAGCTCATGAAAATCCACGAATACCAAGGCAAGGAAATCTTGCGTCAATTCGGCGTGCCCGTTCCCCGCGGTATCCCGGCTTTCACCGTTCAAGAAGCGGTTGAGGCGGCACAAAAGTTGGGTGGCCCCGTGTGGGTGGTCAAGGCCCAGATCCACGCCGGTGGCCGTGGCAAAGGGGGCGGTGTGAAAGTGGCCAAGACGATTGAAGACGTCAAACGCATCTCTGGCGAGATCTTGGGCATGCAGCTCAAGACCCACCAGACCGGCCCCGAAGGCCAAAAAGTCCGCCGCCTGTATATCGAAGACGGCGCTGACATCAACAAAGAATATTACGTGTCCGTGGTCACGGACCGCGCCACCCAAAAGATCGCGTTCATCGCTTCCAGCGAAGGCGGCATGGACATTGAGGAAGTGGCCCACTCCACCCCCGAGAAAATCATCACCGAGTTCATCGATCCTCTGACCGGTCTGGGCGATGCCCAAGCCAAGAAGATCGCTGACGCCATCGGCATGCCTGCTGATTCCACCGCACAAGCCGTGGACATCTTCAAGAAGCTGTACCAGTGCTACATGGAAACCGACGCGTCGCTGGTTGAAATCAACCCGCTGAACCGCGACAGCAAAGGCAAGGTCATGGCTTTGGACGCGAAGTTCAACTTCGACGCCAACGCTTTGTTCCGTCACCCCGAAATCGTGGCTTACCGCGATCTGGACGAAGAGGACCCTGCTGAAGTTGAAGCTTCCAAATTTGACCTGGCCTACATCAGCCTGGACGGCAACATCGGTTGCTTGGTTAACGGCGCTGGCTTGGCCATGGCCACCATGGACACCATCAAGTTGTTTGGCGGCGAGCCAGCCAACTTCTTGGACGTGGGCGGTGGCGCTACAGCCGAGAAAGTCACTGAAGCTTTCAAGATCATGCTGGCCAACAAGAATGTGAAAGGCATTTTGGTCAACATCTTCGGCGGCATCATGAAGTGCGACACCATCGCCACCGGCGTGATCACCGCTTGCAAGGCCGTGAACCTGTCCGTGCCATTGGTGGTGCGCATGAAGGGCACCAACGACGAGCTGGGCAAGAAGATGCTGGCCGAATCCGGTCTGCCGATCATCTCTGCCGACACCATGGCCGAAGCCGCGACCGCCATTGTGGCCGCCGTTAAATAATGACTTTGCGGGACAGATCTTCAGCTCTGTCCTCAACTGATTAGGAAAACCCATGTCCATCTACATCAACAAAGACACCAAAGTCATCACCCAAGGCATCACCGGCAAAACCGGTCAGTTCCACACTGAGAAGTGCCAGGAATACGCGAACGGCAAGAACTGCTTCGTCGCGGGTGTGAACCCCAAGAAGGCGGGCGAGTCCATCTTCAACATCCCAATTTACGCATCCGTCAAGGAAGCCGCCACGCAAACGGGCGCGACCGTGTCGGTGATCTACGTGCCCCCAGCAGGCGCAGCTGCCGCGATCTGGGAAGCTGTTGAGGCCGACCTAGACCTGGCGATTTGCATCACCGAAGGCATTCCCGTGCGTGACATGCTCGAGGTGCGCAACAAGATGAAGGCCAAAGAAGCCGCGGGCGGCAAACGCACGCTGCTGCTGGGTCCTAACTGCCCAGGCCTCATCACCCCGGATGAAATCAAGATCGGCATCATGCCCGGTCACATCCACCGCAAAGGCCGCATCGGCGTCGTGTCACGTTCGGGCACTTTGACCTATGAAGCCGTGGCGATGTTGACCGAAGTGGGTCTGGGCCAGTCCAGCGCCGTCGGTATCGGTGGCGACCCGATCAACGGCTTGAAGCACATCGACGTGATGAAGGCTTTCAACGACGATCCCGACACCGACGCCATCATCATGATTGGCGAAATCGGTGGTCCCGACGAAGCCGAAGCCGCCATGTGGTGCAAGGCCAACATGAAGAAGCCTGTTGTCGGCTTCATCGCCGGTGTGACAGCCCCTCCCGGCAAGCGCATGGGCCACGCCGGTGCCTTGATCTCTGGCGGTGCCGACACGGCCGATGCCAAGCTGGCCATCATGGAAGAATGCGGCTTCATCGTTACACGCAACCCGTCTGAACTGGGCAAATTGCTCAAGGCTCAGCTGAAGTAAACTGCAAGTAGATGACGGGTGGCTGTGGTTTGCCACAATACCGAAGCCGGATGTTCTGCGGAACAATTCGGCTTTTCGTTTTTAAAATCATGATTCGCTGAGCCCGTTTCAGCGTCAAAGGAATGCCGTGGAAGAATTTATGACCGCTTCGTTCTGGGTAGCCGTGGCCCAGATCATCATGATCGACATCCTTTTGGGTGGCGACAACGCGGTGGTGATCGCGCTGGCTTGCCGCCAGTTGCCCCCTCACCAGCGAACCAAGGGCATCATGTGGGGCACGGCCGGTGCCATCATCTTGCGCGTGATCCTGATCTTCTTTGCGCTCACCTTGCTGGCCATTCCTTACCTCAAGTTGGTGGGCGCCGTCTTGCTCATCTGGATTGGTGTGAAACTGCTCACCCCCGACGCGGACGATGACCACAGCAACATCCAGGGCAGCGACAAACTCTGGGGCGCCGTCAAAACCGTGATCATTGCCGACTTGGTCATGAGCGTGGACAACGTGATCGCCATTGCCGGTGCTGCCCAGACTTCGGGCAACCCCGACCACCAAATGCCCTTGGTCATCTTCGGCTTGCTGGTCAGCATCCCGATCATCGTTTGGGGCAGCCAGTTGGTGCTCAAACTCATGGACCGTTTCCCGATGATCATCACCGCGGGCGGCATGCTGCTGGGCTGGATCGCGGGCACCATGATGCAAACGGATCCCGGCTTGGTGGCTTATTTGCCGCAAGAAAAGGTGTGGGGTTATGCCATGGGCCTGGCCGGTGCTTTGCTGGTGCTGGCTTTGGGCAAAATCATCATGGCGCGCCGACCGGCTTCTCAAGAAGCTGCTTAAACCAGATCCACCTCTGCAGCCCCAAGTCGTCTCGCGACTTGGGGCTGTTGTTCGTTGGTCGGATGATTTAGCATCCCTACACATGAAGCAGGGAGCAAATGCCATGCAAAAAAGGCAGCAAGGTTTGACAAGGATCGAGTCGATGATCGTCATCGCGATCATGGGCATTTCGGCGGCGGCCTGTGTGTGAGAGGGCCTGACGGTCACTCCGCACAAAGGCCGAACGGTTTCTGGTTGTGAAAACAAGCGCCGATACCAGCGGGCACTGGTGGCAGCGAACCGTCGTGGTGCTGTTGCCTGCGGTGCTGTGTGTGGGCCATGCCTTGGGCTTGTGGAGCTTGGGCTTGGTGCAACGCGTGGACGGTTGGCTGCACGACCAGGCTGTGCAACTGGCGGCACCCGAGCGGCCCGACCACCGGGTCGTCATCGTTGCGATTGACGAAAACAGTTTGGCCGATTGGGGCCGCTGGCCTTGGCCGCGGCAACGCATGGCCGA
>JBEDCE010000058.1:0-10095 GCA_041176905.1 Pseudomonadota bacterium | reverse complement strand
CTTGAACTACCCATCGATGACGGCTCGCCGTCGCAACACCGCCGATCACCAGATCGAAGTGGTGGGTGGCCAATTGCGTGCCATGATGCCTTGGATCGCCAAGAACAAGCTGGTCGACCAGACCCGCAACTGATGACCCTGCGGGCGCCTTGGGGTGCCCCGGGTTTTCGCATGAGCCGCCTTCGGGCGGCTTTTGTTTTGACCTTTACACTAGAGGCCTATGCAAAAAGACCCTGTTTCTGTGAACACCGACCCGAGCGATGCGCCCAAGCCGCGCATCAAAGGCATTTACATGCTGCCCAATATGATCACGCTCGCCGCCTTGTTTGGCGGCTTTTATGCGGTGGTCATGGCCATGAACGGCCGCTACGACCTGGCCACGGTGGCCATTTTTGTGGCCATGGTGCTCGACAGCCTTGACGGCCGTGTGGCGCGCATGACCAACACCCAAAGCGCGTTTGGCGAACAAATGGATTCGCTCTCGGATATGGTGTCTTTTGGTGCGGCGCCTGCCCTGATCGCTTACGAGTGGACCCTGCGCGGTTTGGGCCGCTGGGGGTGGATCGCGGCTTTTGTGTACGTGGCTTGTGCAGCTTTGCGTCTGGCGCGTTTCAACGTGAACACGGGCGTTGTCGATAAGCGTTTCTTTCAAGGACTGCCGTCGCCTGCTGCCGCGGCGTTGGTGGCGGGCTTCATTTGGCTCACCACCGAGTTGGAGGTGCCGGCGGCCGACATGGCTTGGCCCATGTTTGCCATGACCCTCTACGCTGGTCTCACGATGGTGACCAACGTACCGTTTTACAGTTTCAAGGATTACAGCCTCAAGCGCAGCGTGCCCTTCGCAGCCATTGTGCTGGTGGCCCTGCTGATCGCGGTCATCAACATCCACCCGCCCACCGTGCTGTTTGGTATTTTCTTGCTCTACGGCTTGTCGGGTTACGGCGTGTATTTTTGGCTCAAGTCCCAGGGGCGCCCCACGAGCGTCATCAGCACCTCGACCCAAGAGCCCGATGAGCGGGGCATGCACGACTGAGGTCATCTTTGAGACTGTCTCAATCGGGCAGGTGAATTTTTTCAATCAACCCCAGCGTTTGGCTTGTGCTACATTCACAGACATGAACCGCTTTGCTCTGGCCCTACTACTGCATGTCCGACAAGGGCAGGTTTGGTAACGCACGAGTAAACCCAACACCACGGCCCGTTTGCCCCCGCAACGGGCCGTTTGTCTTTCTGAGATCCCAAGGAGCTTGTTATGACCGATAAATTGATCATTTTCGACACCACTTTGCGAGATGGCGAGCAGTCGCCCGGCGCCTCCATGACCAAAGACGAGAAGCTGCGTATTGCTCGCCAACTCGAGCGCCTCCGAGTCGATGTGATTGAAGCCGGTTTTGCCGCCAGCTCCAACGGCGACTTCGAATCCGTCAAGGCCATCGCAGAAGCCATCAAAGACTCCACGGTGTGTTCCTTGGCCCGCGCCAATGACCGTGACATCGCCCGCGCTGCAGAGGCCCTCAAAGGCGCTCAGCGTGCCCGCATCCACACCTTCATTGCCACCAGTGCCTTGCACATGGAGAAAAAGCTTCGCATGACGCCCGATCAGGTCCTGGAGCAGGCCAAACAATCGGTGCGTTTTGCGCGCAATTTGGTGGAGGACATCGAGTTCAGCCCCGAAGACGGCTACCGCAGCGACGTGGACTTTTTGTGCCGCGTGTTGGAGGCGGTGATCAAAGAAGGTGCCACCACCTTGAACATCCCAGACACCGTGGGCTATGCCGTGCCAGAGTTGTACGGCAACTTCATCCATACCTTGCGTGAGCGCGTCCCCAACTCCGACAAGGCCATTTGGTCGGTGCATTGCCATAACGACTTGGGCATGGCCGTGGCCAACTCTTTGGCTGGCGTGAAGATCGGTGGCGCGCGACAGGTGGAGTGCACCATCAACGGTTTGGGTGAGCGTGCGGGCAACTGCTCGCTCGAGGAAATCGTCATGGCGATCAAAACCCGCAAGGACTATTTCAACTTGCACGTCGATGTGGATGCCACGCAAATCGTGCCGGCCAGCCGGATGGTTTCACAGACCACCGGATTTGTGGTTCAGCCCAACAAGGCCGTGGTGGGGGCCAACGCCTTTGCCCACGCTTCGGGCATTCACCAAGACGGCGTGCTCAAGGCCCGTGACACCTACGAAATCATGCGCGCCGAGGACGTGGGTTGGGCTGCCAACAAAATCGTCTTGGGCAAGCTCAGCGGGCGCAATGCTTTCAAGCAGCGCTTGGAGGAGTTGGGCATCCAGATGGAGTCCGAAGGTGAAATTAACTCGGCTTTTGCCGCGTTCAAAGAGCTCGCCGACCGCAAGAGCGAAATCTTCGACGAAGATATTTTGGCCTTGTGCAGCGACGAGAGCGTGACCGCCGATAAGGAAAAGTACGGTTTGGTGTCTTTGTCGCAGCACAGCGAAACCGGTGAACGTCCCTTTGCGTCGGTGGTGTTCACGGTCGATGGCCAAGAGCATCGCAGCGAGTCCGACGGCAATGGTCCTGTGGATGCTTCGCTCAAAGCGATCGAGTCCCAGGTCAAGAGCGGAGCTGAGATGGTGCTCTACTCGGTGAATGCCATCACCAGTGGATCGACAGAGAGCCAAGGCGAAGTCACGGTGCGCTTGCAGCACAGTGGCCGGGTGGTCAACGGGGTTGGTGCTGACCCCGATATCGTGGTTGCTTCAGCCAAGGCTTACCTCTCAGCGCTCACGAAACTCCACAACAAATCGGATCGGGTGGCAGCACAGGGTTAATCCTTTTGGGGCGACTTCGAACACCATCGGTTTATTCATTTTGAAACCTCAAAATCGATAAAACCTCTGATTGTGTCGAGGTTGCCACTTCAACCGCTTGATATTGTTAGTTTTTTCTTTTGGGTATATACTCCACAACCATAAGCAATATGGGCGGGGATAAATCCATGGTTTTCAATGACTTAAGCGTCATACCTATCAAAAGGTTTTCAATTTTAGTGGCGGCCGTGTTGGCCCTGTCGCAACCCTTGGCTGTGCACGCCAGGTCGCCATCGGCCAAGACCGAAGAGTCCGACAGCGCCAATAAAAAACCCCAGAAGAAACACGTGGCCAAGTCGGCCAACGCCAGGCCCAAAGCCAAGTCAAACGCACAACCCAAACGACAAGCCAAGGCCAGCAAAAAGCGCGTTCAAACCGCCCAAAAAAGCACCGTTCGCAAGCCAACCTTGGCCGCCAAAAGGCAGCAACAAAAGCGTTTGATGGCTCGTGCACCGGCGCGTTTGAGCGTGGGGCAACAAATGGGCCTGCATGGCGTGGACGATCCCTTGAGCTTGTCGGCCAGTGTGGCCTTGGTCATCGATCAAAGCACCAACGAAGTCTTGTTCAGCAAGAACGGCAATGCGGTTCTGCCCATTGCTTCGCTCACCAAACTCATGACGGGCTTGGTCGTGGCCGATGCTCAGTTGCCGTTGGATGAGGAAATCACGATCACCCGCGAAGACATCGACACCCTCAAGGGCAGCCGTTCGCGCTTGGCCATTGGTGCACGTTTGACCCGCGGGGAGCTGATGCACTTGGCCTTGATGTCCAGTGAAAACCGAGCTGCCCATGCGCTCGGGCGAACCCATCCTGGCGGCATCGATCAGTTTGTGCGCGACATGAACCAAAAGGCCGTGGCCTTGGGCATGACCGATTCGCGTTTTGTTGACCCCACTGGCTTGTCCAGTGGTAACCAGTCCAGTGCACGCGATTTGGCCACCTTGGCCGCGGCATCCTACAACCAGCCCATCATGCGTGAGTTGTCGACATCCCCAGGCTACCGTTTGGCCGTTGGACGCAAGACTTTGCAATACAACAATTCCAATGGTTTGGTTCGCAGCGATAACTGGGACATTGGCTTGCAGAAAACCGGTTACATCTCTGAGGCTGGCCGTTGTTTGGTCATGCAAGCCACGGTGGCGGGCCGCGAGGTCATCATGGTGTTTTTGGATTCCGTGGGTAAGGTGGGCCGGCTTCGCGACGCCGAGCGCGTGCGCCATTGGATGGAAGCCCAAGACAACGCTTCTCCAGTTCAGGCCAAACTGCTTCCCCGGGGTTGACTTCGATCAGCCGTTCTTAGCAACCGGTGAACCCAAAGCGGCCGAAATTTCGGCAGCAGTCGCTTTGAGTTTGCTCAACCAACTCTCGTCGATGCGGTCGGCTGGGGCCGAGATGGACAGGCCCGCGACCAAACGACCTTGGTCGTCGTGAATGCCTGCGGCCATGCACCTCACGCCCAACTCCAGTTCCTCATTGTCTCGGGCAACCCCGGTTTTTTTGCACAACAGCAATTCGCGCTCCAACGTGGCGAGTTGCGTCAGGCTGTTGCGTGTGTGTCCTGCCAAGCCTGTTCGTGCTGCGTAAGCGCGAATTTTGGGCGCTTCATCATTGGCCAAAAAGAGTTTGCCCACCGAGGTCAGGTGCAAGGGGGCACGCCCGCCAATGGCGCGCACCACCTGCATGCCCGAGCGTTCGCTGAAGGCGCGCTCCACGTAAACGATTTCATCGCCTTGGCGCACGCTCAGGTTCACCGGTTGCTGGATTTGCTTGTGCAGTTCGCGCATGGGGGTCAGCGCGGCGTCGCGCACACTCAGGCGGGCTTTGACCAAATTGCCCAACTCCAAGAGGCGCATGCCCAGTCGGTAATTGCCAGCTTCTGGTCGATCGACGAAACGGCCAATGGCCAAATCATTGAGGATGCGGTGCGCCGTGGAGGGGTGAAGACCGGTTTTTTCGCTGATTTCTTTGAGGCTGATGGCCTCTTCTTTGGTGGCCAACACCTCCAACAGGTGAAAGATGCGTTCAATCACCTGGACGGTGGGTGTGCTGGGCAATGCGTCGCTGCGTTTGGTCATGGTGGGAGCCCATTTCTCCATTTTACAAGGTGAAATTCTATCCCAAATGGCACCTGTGTTTCAAGCGTGCCAAAGCCCATCGACGAGCTTTTCATGGGGTTTGAATTGCGCCTTGTAGTCCATTTTGGGGCTGTTTTCGATCCAATATCCCAGGTACACAAAAGGCAGTTGAAGTTGCCGTGCCTGCTCGATTTGCCACAACACGTTGTAGGTGCCGTAGCTCGCACGGTCATCGGGGTCGTAGAAGGTGTAGACGGCAGACAAACCACTGTTGAGCACATCAATTAAAGAGACCATTTTGAGTTCGTTTGGGCCGCCATTGGGGCTGGGCGCGTAAAACGCCACCAAACGTGAATTGACCCGACTCTGCAACAAAAACTGGGTGTACTGTGCTTCGCTGTCCTCGTCCATGCCGCCACCGGCGTGGCGTTGGTGCTGGTAACGCAGGTACAGGGCGTAGTGGGCTGGGTCGTAGACCAAGGGGCCCACCTGAGCGCGCAGCGCTTGGTGTTGTCGCTGGCTGCGTCGCTGGCTGCGGTTCGGCTCAAAGCGGTCCACGGGCACGCGAATGGGCACACAGGCTTGGCAACCGTCGCAGTAAGGGCGGTAGGTGAACATGCCACTGCGGCGAAAACCGGACTGCAACAGGCCATCGTAGACCTCGTTGTTGACCAAATGGCTGGGGGTGGCCACTTGGGAACGTGCCGAGCGCTTGGGCATGTAACTGCAGGGGTACACGGCGGTGGCGTACAACTGCAAGGCGGGCAGTGGCAAATCGTGGAGCTGGGTCACGTTGTGGTCCAAAGACTGAGTGTCCTCAGTATAGGAAAGACCAGTCGTCTGAGCCAAATACCCAAGGCGCTGCGGGTCTTTGCACGGCTTGGGCCACGTGCTGCACAAAGTCAGCGCGCTCGATGGTGTGTGCCCCCATGCTCATGAGGTGGGCGGTGGCTTGTTGGCAGTCGATCATGCCGATTTGGTGCTTCAGCGCCCATGCCACCAAAGCCGACAGGGCGATTTTGGAAGCGTCGCTTTGGTGGCTGAACATCGACTCACCAAACACCATGCCGCCGATCTGAACCGCGTAGAGCCCGCCCACCAGTTTGCCATCCCACCAGGTCTCCACACTGTGAACATCCCCTTCGCGGTGCCAAGCTTGGTAGGCTTGGACCATGGACGGTACGATCCAAGTGCCCGATTGCCCCGCACGCGGCGTTTGGGCGCAGGCTTCGATCACCTGAGCCGTGGCGTGGTCCATGCGCACCTCCAGCCGCCCAAGAGCCAAGCCGCTCTGCACGGTTTTGCGCAGTGACCGGTGAAACCGAAAATGATGGGGCTGCAAGACCAAGCGCGGCGCGGTGCTCCACCACAACACTGGTTGACCCGGGCTGAACCAAGGAAAAATACCTTGGCGATAGGCCTGCCTTAAGGTGCTGACGTCCAAAGCGCCGCCTGCGCACAACAGGCCGGGGTAGGGCGTGCTCTCGTCCCAAGCGCTGCTGACCGAGGGGAAGGCTTCGCCCGGTGCCAGCCAAGGCAGGGTGGATGGGTCGGCGGCTGAAGACATCCCCCTATTGTGGAACAGTGCCTGCAAACGCAACACGCAAAAATCGCAAATACGAAAGGCGATCTGCGACTAGGTAATTCAGCCGAATCAATTGAAAGTTCATAAGAACGTCGTAAGTGTGTGTCGACCGTTTTTGAAGGTTGGTGTTGCGTCGCTCATGATCAAAACCCTTCATTGCATGCGTTTAATTGGCAACTGATGCGCCGCCTAGTGGCGCACTGTTCTATTGCAAAAGAGTGTTTTTACAGATAAAGATGAAGAGGTCGATAGAAATACCCTTGACATTTAAAGCAATATCGGTAAACTTACTCAACTCTGTTTCTGGTGGGCACTCATGAAATGAAAATCGTCTGCATTGGTGGCGGCGCAGCCGGCCTGTACTTCGCCTTGCTGATGAAACGCCAAAACGCGTTTCACGATATCACGGTGATTGAGCGCAACAAGCCCTACGACACCTTCGGTTGGGGCGTGGTGTTCTCCGATGCCACCATGGAGAACATGCGACGCTGCGACCCACAGTCGGCCGCCGAAGTGCAGCAGGCCTTCAACCACTGGGACGACATCGAGCTGCACTTCAAGGGACATACCATCCGAAGCGGTGGCCACGGCTTCGTGGGCATTGGACGCAAGAAAATGCTCAACATCCTGCAGGCGCGCTGCGAGGAAGTGGGCGTGAAACTGGTGTTTGAGCACGAGGCCGACTCCGACGCCGATTACCCCGATGCCGACCTCATCATCGCCAGCGACGGCATCAATTCGAAGGTCCGCTCGCGCCACGCCGACACCTTCAAGCCCGACATCGTGACGCGGCCCAACCGCTTCATTTGGCTGGGTACGAAGAAGATCTACGACGCCTTTACTTTCTTATTCGAAAAAACCGAACACGGCTGGTTCCAGGCCCACGTCTACAAGTTCGACGACACCACCAGCACCTTCATCGTCGAATGTCCCGAACACGTTTGGCTGGCGCACGGACTCGACAAGGCCGACCCCGACCAGTCGATCGCTTTCTGCGAGCAGCTTTTTGCCGCCAATCTTAAAGGCGAAAAGCTGTTGACCAACACCCGCCACCTGCGCGGCTCGGCTTGGCTGAATTTCCAGCGTGTTACATGCCAGCAATGGTGGCTGCACAATGGCCGCAGCCATGTGCTGCTGATGGGAGATGCGGTGCACACGGCGCACTTTGCCATCGGCTCAGGTACCAAGTTGGCCTTGGAAGACGCCATCGAACTGGTGGACCAGTTCAAGGCGCTGGGCGACGGCGCTGAGCAATTGCCGCAGGTTCTGGCACGCCATCAAGCGGTCCGAGAGATCGACGTCATCAGGCTGCAGAACGCGGCCTGGAACGCGATGGAATGGTTCGAGGTCTGCGGTCAGCGCTATTGCGACCAGTTGCCGCCAGAACAGTTCATGTACAGCATGCTCACTCGCAGCCAGCGCATCAGCCATGAAAATCTGCGCCTGCGTGACAAGGGGTGGCTGGAAGGCTATGAGCGCTGGTTTGCGCAACAGGCCGGTGTGGAGCGCGACCAGGCCGTGCCACCGATGTTCACACCTTTCACGCTGCGCACGGTTACCCTTAAGAACCGCGTCGTGGTCTCGCCGATGGCGCAGTACATGGCCGTCGACGGCTTGGTCGGGAACTACCACATGGTGCACTTGGGGGCGCGCGCGCTGGGCGGGGCCGGTATGGTTTTTGCCGAAATGACCTGTACCAGCCCCGACGCTCGCATCACCCCCGGCTGCCCTGGCCTTTGGAACGATGAGCAAATGGCGCATTGGAAGAACATCGTCGATTGGGTGCATGCCCATAGCGATGCAAAAATCGCTGTGCAGATTGGTCATGCAGGCGCCAAAGGTTCGACCCGCCGCGCTTGGGATGGAATTGACAAGCCCTTGGCCGATGGCGACACCGAGCCCAACTGGCCGCTGTTGTCAGCATCGTCTCAACAATACCTTAAAGGCGTGAGCCAACGCTCGCAGGCTATGACGCGCGCCGACATGCTGCGTGTGAAGGCCGATTTCGTGGCCACGACAAAGCGCGCCGCCGCCGCCGGCTTCGACTGGCTGGAACTGCACTGTGCGCACGGCTATCTGCTGTCGAGTTTCATCTCGCCGCTGACCAACCAGCGCAGCGATGAATACGGCGGACCGCTGGCCAACCGCTTGCGCTACCCGCTGGAGGTCTTCGAGGCTGTGCGCGAAGCTTGGCCGCAGCACCTACCGATGTCGGTGCGTATCTCGGCGCACGACTGGGTTGAAGGCGGTATCACGCCGGCCGATGCAGTGGACATTGCGCGCACCTTCAAGGCCGCCGGTGCCGACCTGATTGACTGTTCATCGGGTCAGGTCAGCAAGCTCGAGAAGATCACCTTCGGTCGCATGTTTCAGACGCCTTTTGCCGATCGTGTGCGCCAAGAGGCCGGCATCGCCACCATCGCGGTGGGTGCAATCAGTGAGGCCGACCACGTCAACAGCATCATCGCTGCCGGCCGTGCCGATCTGTGCGCCTTGGCCCGCCCGCACCTTGCCAATCCTGCATGGACACTGACCGAGGCCGCGAAGATCGGCTATGAGCAGATCGTCTGGCCGCGACCGTACCAGTCGGCCAAGGCTCAGATGCAGGCCATTTTCGTGCGTGAGAAGACACAGGCGCAGATCGAAAAACAATGAACCAAAACGCGCGTCAGGGTTTACCGCTTGCGGGCCGGCACGCACTGGTCACCGGTGCTGGGCGTGGCATCGGTGCGGCCATTGCGCGCCGCCTTTGCGCAGATGGTGCGCGCCTTACTCTGCTGGGCCGCCATGCACCAGCCTTGCAGGAACTGGCTGAAGAACTGGGCGCAGGTACGCTGGTGCTGGCCGCGGACGTGGCCGATAGCACGGCCATCATCGCCGCCATCCGCCAGGCCGAACAGCAAGCCGGGGCCATTGAGCTGCTGATCAATAACGCCGGCCAAGCCGACAGCGCGCCGCTGCACCGCACCAGCGACGAACTCTGGCAGCGCATGCTGGCCGTTAACCTGAGTGGCAGCTTCCACTGCATTCGTACCGCGCTGCCGGGCATGCAAGCTGCCGGATGGGGCCGCATTGTCAATATTGCCAGCACCGCAGGCCAACGCGGTTATGCCTACGTGGCAGCCTATGCCGCGGCCAAGCATGGTGTTATCGGCCTCACACGTTCATTGGCCTTAGAAGTGGCCACGCAAGGCATCACCGTCAACGCCGTGTGTCCTGGCTACACCGACACCGCGCTGCTGCACGGTAGCGTGGCCAGAGTGGTCGCCAAGACCGGCCGCAGTGAAAGCTCGGCGCTGGCCGAGTTCACACGTCACAACCCACAGGGCCGAGTGGTCAGCCCTCAAGAGGTGGCCGATACGGTGGCTTGGCTATGCGGGCCGGCGGCGGCGGCCATCAACGGGCAGTCGATTTCGGTCAGCGGCGGCGAGGTGATGTAAATGGCTCGTGCACAAAGAACAAAGCCACAGCCCACGCTTGACGCACGGCTGGCTGACAGTCACATCGGCCTGGAAGCGCGCGCCATTTCGGCCGACCATCTGGACGTTCGCATCTGGTTGCGGCTGCTGGCCTGCAGCGCACAGATCGAGCAGGAAATCCGC
>JBEDCE010000057.1:0-10193 GCA_041176905.1 Pseudomonadota bacterium | reverse complement strand
AGCATGCGCTTTTCGTTGCGCGCGATGATCTCAGGGGCCTTCAACTCCAACAAGCGGCGCAGGCGGCTGTTGCGGTTGATGACGCGGCGGTACAGGTCGTTCAGGTCGGAGGTCGCGAAACGACCGCCGTCCAGCGGCACCAAGGGACGCAGGTCCGGTGGCAACACAGGCAGCACTTCCAGCACCATCCACTCGGGCTTGATGCCCGACTTCTTGAAAGCCTCGATGACCTTCAGGCGCTTGGCGTTTTTCTTGATCTTGAGCTCGGAGCCGGTCAAGTCGTTGCGCAGCTTCTCGATTTCAACGTCGAGTTCGATGCTTTGCAACAGGTCCTTGATGCCCTCGGCGCCCATCTTGGCTTGGAATTCGTCGCCGTATTCCTGCACCTTGGCGTCGTAGTCGTCCTCGGACATGATGCTGAATTTCTTCAACGGGGTCATGCCGGGATCGGTCACCACGTACGCTTCGCGCAGCGTCATGTCGAGCACCAGGCCCAAACGCGATGGCAGCGACTTCAAGAACCAGATGTGGGCGCAAGGCGCCGACAGGTCGATGTGACCCATGCGCTCGCGGCGCACTTTGGTTTGGGTCACTTCAACGCCGCACTTCTCGCAGATCACGCCGCGGTGCTTCAGGCGCTTGTACTTGCCGCACAAGCATTCGTAGTCCTTGATAGGACCAAAAATCTTGGCGCAGAACAGGCCGTCACGCTCGGGCTTGAAGGTGCGGTAGTTGATGGTTTCGGGTTTTTTGACTTCGCCAAAAGACCACGAACGGATTTTTTCAGGCGATGCCAAGCCGATGCGAATCGCATCGAAATGCTCATCGGGCGTGAACTGCTTGAACAGGTCGAGTAATGATTTCATGGTTTAAACCTTTCGAGCCTTGAATTAAGAACGTTCGAGTTCGATGTCGATGCCCAAGGAGCGAATCTCCTTGACCAAGACGTTGAACGACTCGGGCATGCCAGCCTGGATCGCGTGATCGCCCTTGACGATGCTTTCGTACACCTTGGTACGGCCTTGCACGTCGTCGGACTTGACGGTGAGCATTTCTTGCAGGATGTAAGAAGCGCCGTACGCTTCCAAAGCCCACACTTCCATCTCACCGAAACGCTGACCACCGAACTGCGCTTTACCACCCAGCGGCTGCTGTGTGACCAAGCTGTAAGGACCGGTCGAGCGGGCGTGCATCTTGTCGTCCACCAAGTGGTGCAGTTTCAAGAAGTGCATATAGCCCACGGTGGTGACGCGATCAAACGCGTCGCCGGTGCGGCCGTCGTACAACTGAGCCTGCGTGCGCGTAGCGGTCAAACCCTTGGCCTTGGCGGCTTCGTCGGGGTAAGCCAGTTGCAACATGGTGCGGATCTCGTCTTCCGAAGCTCCATCGAACACGGGCGTGGCAAATGGCACGCCGTGCTGCAAATTGCCAGCCATCTCGAACACGTCGACATCCGACAGGTCTTTGAAGGTTTCCTTCTTGCCGGCCTTGTTGTAGATGGTTTCGAAGAAGCTGCGCAGCTCGGTGGCTTTGGCTTCTTGTTGCAGCATGTCGCCGATGCGCTGGCCCAGACCTTTGGCGGCCCAGCCCAAGTGAACCTCGAGCACCTGACCCACGTTCATGCGCGAAGGCACGCCCAACGGGTTGAGCACGATATCGGCGGGGGTACCGTCGGCCATGTAAGGCATGTCTTCGACGGGCACGATCTTGGAGACCACACCCTTGTTGCCGTGGCGGCCGGCCATCTTGTCACCGGGCTGCAAGCGGCGTTTGACGGCCAAGTAGACCTTGACCATCTTGAGCACGCCCGCGGGCAACTCGTCGCCTTGGGTCAACTTTTTGCGCTTCTCTTCGAAGGACAAATCGAAGCTGTGGCGCGTGGCTTCCATCGAGTTCTTGATCGACTCGAGTTGAGCCGCCACGTTCTCGTCGGCTGGACGGATGTCGAACCAGTGGAACTTCTCGACGTCGGCCAAGTAGGCCTTGTCGATCTTGGTGCCTTTGGCCAGCTTCTTGGGGCCACCGTTGGCGATCTTGCCGTTGAGCAATTTCTCGATGCGGTCAAACGCGTCGGCTTCCACGATGCGCAGCTGGTCGTTGAGGTCCAAGCGGAAACGCTTGAGTTCGTCGTCGATGATCTGCTGGGCGCGCTTGTCGCGCACGATGCCTTCGCGGGTGAAGACCTGCACGTCGATCACGGTGCCTTGCGAGCCCTGATCCACGCGCAGCGAGGTGTCTTTCACGTCGCTGGCTTTTTCGCCGAAGATGGCGCGCAGCAGTTTTTCTTCTGGGGTCAGCGTGGTCTCGCCCTTGGGCGTGACCTTGCCGACCAGCACATCACCGGGCAGCACTTCGGCGCCCACGTAGATGATGCCGGAGTCGTCCAAGCGGTTGAGCTGCTGCTCGGCCAAGTTGGGGATGTCGCGCGAAATTTCTTCGGCGCCCAGCTTGGTGTCGCGGGCCATGACCACGAGTTCTTCGATGTGGATCGAGGTGTAGCGGTCTTCGGCCACCACACGCTCGGAGATCAAGATCGAGTCTTCGAAGTTGTAACCGTTCCAAGGCATGAAGGCGATCAGCATGTTCTGGCCGATCGAGATTTCACCCAAATCGGTCGAGGCGCCGTCAGCGATCACATCACCCGAGGCCAGCTTGTCGCCCTTCTTGACGATGGGACGCTGGTGGATGTTGGTGTTCTGGTTGGAACGCTGGTACTTGATCAGGTTGTAGATGTCCACGCCGACTTCACCGGCCACAGCTTCGGCGTCGTTGACGCGAATCACGATGCGGGTCGCGTCGACATAGTCCACCACACCACCGCGCTTGGCGGTGACGACGGTGCCGGAGTCGATCGCGGCCACGCGCTCGATGCCGGTACCCACCAGTGGCTTCTCAGGACGCAACACGGGCACCGCTTGGCGCGACATGTTCGCACCCATCAATGCGCGGTTGGCATCGTCGTGCTCCAAGAAGGGCACAAGCGAGGCGGCCACCGAGACGATCTGAGCGGGCGACACGTCCATGTACTGGATGGTGTCGGCGGGCGTCAAGATCGATTCACCTTTTTCACGGGCAGAAATCAAATCACCACTGAGGCGGCCTTCCGCGTCGAGCGTGGCGTTGGCCTGCGCGATGACGTATTTGCCTTCTTCAATGGCCGACAGGTAATCGATTTCGTTGGTGACCTTGGCGTCGATCACGCGACGGTAAGGGGTTTCAATGAAACCGTACTCATTCAAGCGGGCGTACAAAGCCAGCGAGTTGATCAGACCAATGTTCGGGCCTTCAGGCGTTTCGATTGGGCACACACGGCCGTAGTGGGTCACGTGCACGTCACGCACTTCAAAGCCAGCACGCTCGCGGGTCAAACCACCTGGGCCAAGGGCCGACACGCGGCGCTTGTGGGTGATCTCGGCCAACGGGTTGGTCTGGTCCATGAACTGCGACAACTGCGATGCCCCGAAGAACTCTTTCAAGGCAGCCGAAATTGGCTTGGAGTTGATCAGGTCGTGGGGCATGAGCGGCTCTTGCTCGGCCTGGCCCAAACGTTCTTTCACAGCCTTTTCGATGCGCGCCAAACCGGTGCGGTACTGGTTCTCGGCCAATTCGCCCACGCAACGCACACGGCGGTTGCCCAAGTGGTCGATGTCGTCGACTTCGCCGTTGCCGTTGCGCAAGTCCACCAAGATCTTGACCACGGCCAAGATGTCTTCGTTGGACAGCACCATGGCGCCGGTGGATTCGTTGCGGCCCACGCGGGCGTTGAACTTCATGCGGCCCACACGCGACAAATCGTACGTGTCGGGGTTGTAGAACAAGCGGTGGAACAAAGCCTGCACCGCGTCTTCGGTCGGTGGCTCGCCAGGGCGCATCATGCGGTAGATGGCCACACGGGCGGCGAATTCGTCCACCGTCTCGTCCATGCGCAAGGTTTGCGAGATGTACGCACCTTGGTCGAGGTCGTTGGTGTAGAGGCACTGAATGTCCTGCACGCCAGCGGTGCGCAGCTTTTTCAGCAGCGCTTCGGTGATCTCTTCGTTGGCCTTGGCGATGATCTCGCCGGTGTCGGCTTCCACGATGTTGCGGGCGATCACACGGCCGATCAAGAAGTCTTCGGGCACGCTGATGTGCGTGGTGCCGGACTGTTCCATCTCGCGGGTGTGGCGCGCGGTGATGCGCTTGTCTTTGGCCACCACAACATTGCCACTCTTGTCGGTGATATCAAAACGGGCCACTTCGCCACGCAGGCGCTCGCCCACAAAAGCCATTTGGGCACCGCTGTCCATCAAACGCATGTGGTCGTTGACGAAGAAGTTGGCCAAGATGGCTTCGTTGGTCAGGCCGATGGCCTTGAGCAAGATCGTGACCGGCATTTTGCGGCGACGGTCGACGCGGAAGAACAGGATGTCTTTCGGGTCGAATTCGAAGTCGAGCCACGAACCGCGGTAAGGGATGATGCGGGCGGAAAACAGCAACTTGCCGGAGCTGTGGGTCTTGCCTTTGTCGTGTTCGAAGAACACGCCTGGCGAGCGGTGCAACTGAGACACGATCACGCGCTCGGTGCCGTTGATGATGAAGGAGCCTTTGTCGGTCATCAGGGGCACTTCACCCATGTAGACCTCTTGCTCTTTGACTTCCTTGACGACCTTGGACTGGGGCGTCGAGGAGTCGCGATCGTAAATGATGAGTTGCACGCGGGCGCGCACGGCCGAGGCGAAGGTCAAACCACGGGTTTGGCACTCGCGCACGTCAAACGCCGGTTTGGCCAGGTTGTACTCGATGTATTTCATCTCGACAAAACCGTTGTGCGAGACGATGGGGAAGGCGGCTTCAAAAGCAGCTTGCAAGCCTTCGTTGGTGCGCTTCTTGGGCGCAGCATCGGCTTGGAGGAACGCGGTGTACGCGTCTTTTTGCATTTGCAACAAATAAGGGATGGTCAGCACGTTTTCGCGGCTGCCAAAGCTTTTTCGGATGCGCTTGCGTTCGGTATAGGTATAGGCCATGAGATCTCCGGGTTGAGGTCTTCGGCGACTGACGGGTCGCGTTCAACAGCAGGTTGCATGTGGCGTTCGGCCACAACCATCCCTGTCCGTATCGGCTTTTGCTTGGTGGCTGGCCTCTACCAACCATGGCGGACGGCGTTGAATGGCTCAACGCCCGAACCAAGTCGTTTTCTGCAGTCGGGGTCAGAAAACACTGATAAGAAAACTCGTGAGAGTTTGCTTATCGGTGTTTATTTAAAACACTGATCAGCGGACTTGTAAAAGATCGCTGAGCGGTGTTTGCTTAAAACACCAAAGGGCTGGAGGCTTTTTCAAGCACTCCAGCCCTTGGAGGGGAGCGAATTACTTCAGCTCGGCCTTGGCACCGGCTTCCACCAGTTTCTTGACAGCGGCTTCGCCGTCGGCCTTGGACACGCCTTCTTTGACGTTCTTCGGTGCGCCGTCGACCAGGTCTTTGGCTTCTTTCAAGCCCAAGCCGGTGATTTCGCGCACGGCCTTGATGACGGAGACCTTGTTGGCGCCGGCTTCTGACAAGACGACGTTGAATTCGGTCTTCTCTTCAGCAGCGGCTGCGCCACCACCACCGCCAGCAGCCGCTGGAGCGGCCATTGCAGCGGCGGACACGCCAAACTTCTCTTCGATGGCTTTCACCAAATCGTTGAGTTCCATGACCGTCATGCTGTCGAGCGCGGTCAAAAATGCGTCTTTATCGAATGCCATTTTGATTTCCTAACAAATTGATTGAACAAGGGACTGCGGCGCTTCAAGCGGCTGCAGCTTCGCCTTTTTTGGCGGCCAAAGCACCCAACACCACAGCGGTGCGGGACATTGGCGACATCAGCAAGCCACACAACTGAGCCAGCAACACTTCTTTCGAAGGGATGTTGGCCAATTGCTTCACGCCATTGACGTCCAGGACTTTGCCAGCGTAGACACCACCACGAATGACCAACTTATCGTTGGTTTTCGCGAAGTCGGCCACCACTTTGGCGGCGGCGACGGGGTCTTCTGAGAAGCCATAGATCAAAGGACCGGTCATTTGGTCGGCAGCCACTTCAAACTGGCCACCGGCCACAGCGCGGCGGGCCAAGGTGTTTTTCAACACACTCAGGCTCACACCGCTCTTGCGGGCGTTGACGCGAAGTTTGTCCATGCTGGCGACCGTGATGCCACGGTACTCTGCCATCACGAGCGTTTGAGCTTTTGCTGCGAGGCTGGTCACTTCGGTGATGACCGCTTCTTTCTCACTGCGATTCAGACTCAAGGTCTACTCCTTAAAAGCGTTGTCGGGACCATGCCCTTCAACGCGCCTCATTGCAGCGATCAACTGTTCAGGATTCGTATCCATCTGCAGCGGGATCGCCATCTGCGTTGGCTTGTCACAATTAAGTTGGCCCGCGCCCTTGCGGGTTTTGGCCAACACCAACGGTCTCGGATGGCCCCCCTTGAAGCGACATGCGCTCCAGAGGGCCCACCACACCCAGGCCACCCGAAGGCGGCCCGAATTCTTTGCGATTACGCGCCGATGGATTGGGTGTCCACTCGAACACCCACGCCCATCGTCGACGAAACAGCCACTTTGCGCAGGTAAACACCCTTGCTGGTGGCGGGCTTGGCTTTGTTCAAAGCGTCGATCAAAGCGGCCAAGTTGCCCTGGAGCTTGTCGGCGTCGAACGAGCGGCGGCCGATGGTGCCGTGCACGATACCGGCTTTGTCCACGCGGAACTGCACCTGACCGGCTTTGGCGTTCTTCACGGCCGTGGCCACATCGGGCGTCACGGTGCCGACCTTGGGGTTGGGCATCAGGCCACGGGGACCCAAGATCTGACCCAAAGTACCCACGATGCGCATGGCATCGGGGGAAGCGATCACCACATCAAAAGGCATGTCGCCCGCTTTGATCTGAGCGGCCAAATCGTCCATACCGACCACGTCGGCACCGGCGGCCTTGGCTTCTTCGGCCTTGGCACCTTGTGCGAACACGGCCACGCGAGCGGTTTTGCCGGTGCCGTGAGGCATGACGACGGCGCCGCGCACCACTTGGTCGGATTTCTTGGCGTCGATACCGAGCTGGATGGCCACGTCGATGGACTCATCGAACTTGGCGGTCGCGCACTCTTTGACGATGCCCAAGGCAGCGGTCAGGGCGTACAGCTTGTTGCTGTCGACTTTGCCTTGGAAGGCTTTTTGTTTTTTGGTCAATTGGGCCATGTCACACGCCCTCCACGATCACACCCATGGAACGGGCAGAACCGGCGATGGTGCGCACAGCAGCGTCCATGTCAGCAGCGCTCATATCGGGCATCTTGGTTTTGGCAATTTCTTCCAGCTGAGCACGGGTGATTTTGCCGACTTTGTTCTTGTTGGGCACCGAAGATCCCTTGTCGAGCTTGATGGCCTTCTTGATCAAGGTGGTCGCTGGAGGCGTCTTGATGATGAAGGTGAAGCTCTTGTCCGCAAACGCGGTGATCACGACGGGCAATGGCAGACCTGGCTCGACACCCTGGGTCTGGGCGTTGAAAGCCTTACAGAATTCCATGATGTTCAAACCGCGCTGACCCAATGCGGGACCGATCGGTGGTGATGGGTTGGCCTTACCAGCTGGCACTTGCAGCTTGATGAAGCCGACGATTTTTTTCGCCATGCTTTACTCCTTGCGGGTTCAAACGCTCTTGCGAGCTCCCCGGGGGTTAACGACTCGTTTCATGATCGCGGGGCACCGAGTCGGTCCATGCCCTGCGAGGCTTCTGTCAGGTGGCCGGCTTAGGCCTTTTCCACCTGACTGAATTCCAATTCCACGGGTGTGGCACGACCAAAGATCGTGACCGACACGCGCAGCTTGTTTTTTTCGTAGTTGACTTCTTCGACCGTGCCGTTGAAGTCGGTGAAGGGGCCTTCTTTGACGCGGATGTATTCGCCCGTGACGAATTCAACTTTGTGGCGCGGTTTGTCGGAGCCCTCTTGCATTTGGTTGACGATTTTTTGTACGTCGGCTTCGGAAATGGGGGCGGGGCGGTTTTTCGCGCCGCCGACAAAACCGGTGACCTTGTTGGTGTGCTTGACCAGATGCCAGGTGTCGTCGTCCATGACCATCTCGACCAAGACGTAACCCGGAAAGAACTTGCGCTCGGTGGTGCGGCGTTGACCGTTCTTCATCTCGACGACCTCTTCGGTGGGCACCAAGATGCGACCGAATTTGTCTTGCATGCCAGCGCGGTTGATGCGCTCGACGATGTTGCGCTCAGCGGCCTTCTCCATACCGGAGTAAGCATGCACCACGTACCAGCGCATGCCGTTGGCAGCCGCCGCGTCCACCACAGGGGTTGTTTGCTCGGTCATGCTTATCTCCAGCCCAAAATCAAATCGAAGAAGACCCATTGGAGGGTTTTGTCGGTGAGCCACAAGAACAATGCCATGATCACCACGAAGGCAAACACATAGGCCGTCATCTGGGTGGCTTCCTTGCGCGCAGGCCACACCACTTTGCGAACCTCACGAACGCTGTCCTTGCCGAACGCAACCAAGCGGCGGCCCGCATCGGCCATCAAAAAGAGCACGGCTGCCAGCACAATGCCCGCCACCAATGCGGCCCACTGCGCCAAAGACCCGTGGGACTTCAGCGAGAAAAAGGCCGCAAAGGCACCAACAAACAAAACGACCGACAAGAGCAACTTGGCTTTGTCGGCGCCTGTGTGGACGGTTTCAACATCGGTCGATGACATGGACTTCCAAACAATCAATTCAAAACACAGGCCCAAGGCCAAATGGCCCTAGACACGCAAGCCCACCAGAGGTCTTGCGACTTCGGCGGGCTTGAAAACCACATCAACAGGCAGAGCGGAATCAGCTTCCGGAACCATCCTGTCGGGTGGCAGGGGCAGTAGGAATCGAACCTACAACCTTCGGTTTTGGAGACCGACGCTCTGCCAATTGAGCTATACCCCTACTGGCTTAAACACACTCCTGATGGGTATCAGGCAAGAATCTTGGCCACGACGCCAGCGCCGACGGTGCGACCACCTTCGCGGATGGCGAAGCGCAAGCCTTCTTCCATGGCAATGGGGTTGATCAGCTTGACCGTGATCGACACGTTGTCACCAGGCATCACCATCTCTTTGCCTTCTGGCAACTCGATGGAGCCCGTCACGTCGGTCGTGCGGAAGTAAAACTGTGGACGGTAGTTGTTGAAGAACGGCGTGTGACGGCCACCTTCGTCTTTGGACAAGACATAGATCTCGCCCGTGAAGTGCGTGTGCGGCTTGATCGAACCGGGCTTGCACAGCACTTGGCCGCGCTGCACGTCTTCGCGCTTGGTGCCGCGCAACAAAATACCCACGTTGTCGCCCGCTTGACCTTGGTCCAGCAACTTGCGGAACATCTCCACGCCCGTGCAGGTGGTCTTCTGTGTGTCAGCAATACCGACGATCTCGATTTCTTCGCCGACCTTGATGATGCCGCGCTCGATACGGCCCGTCACCACGGTGCCGCGACCGGAGATGGAGAACACGTCTTCCACAGGCATCAAGAAAGCACCGTCCACCGCGCGCTCAGGCATGGGGATGTAGGTGTCCAAAGCGTCGGCCAACTTCATGATGGCTTCTTCGCCCAAAGGACCCTTGTCGCCTTCCAAGGCCAGCTTGGCTGAGCCGTGGATGATCGGGGTGTCGTCACCGGGGAAGTCGTACTTGGTGAGCAATTCGCGCACTTCCATCTCGACCAACTCCAACAGTTCGGCGTCGTCCACCATGTCGGCCTTGTTCAGGAACACGATGATGTAAGGCACGCCCACCTGGCGCGACAACAAAATGTGCTCGCGGGTCTGGGGCATGGGGCCGTCAGCGGCGGAACACACCAAAATCGCGCCGTCCATCTGGGCAGCACCGGTGATCATGTTCTTCACATAGTCGGCGTGGCCAGGGCAGTCCACGTGGGCGTAGTGGCGGTTGGCCGTCTCGTATTCCACGTGGGCGGTGTTGATCGTGATGCCGCGGGCCTTCTCTTCGGGCGCTGCGTCAATCTGGTCGTAGGCCTTGGCCGAACCGCCAAACTTGGCCGCCAACACGGTCGTGATCGCCGCGGTCAACGTGGTCTTGCCGTGGTCAACGTGACCAATCGTGCCAACGTTGACGTGCGGCTTTTTACGCTCAAACTTTTCTTTTCCCATTTGGTAACTCCAAAATCAAGATGGAT
>JBEDCE010000056.1:0-10197 GCA_041176905.1 Pseudomonadota bacterium | reverse complement strand
GGCTTGCACGATGCGGTTCATCGCGAAGATCGAGTCGAAGTCGTTGGCGGTCACGATCAGGGCGCGGTCGGCGTGTTGCAGGGGGGCGGCAAAACCGCCACACACCACGTCGCCCAGCACGTCAAAAATCACCACGTCGGTGTCTTCGAGCAGGTGGTGTTCTTTGAGCAGCTTGACGGTCTGGCCGACCACGTAGCCGCCGCAGCCGGTGCCTGCGGGCGGGCCACCGGCTTCCACGCACATCACGCCGTTGTAGCCTTTGAAGACGAAGTCATCGAGGCGCAGCTCTTCGGCATGGAAGTCCACCGTTTCGAGCGCGTCGATCACGGTGGGCATGAGTTTTTTGGTCAGGGTGAAGGTCGAGTCGTGCTTGGGGTCGCAGCCGATTTGCAGCACGCGTTTGCCCAGCTTGCTGAAGGCCACCGACAGGTTGGATGACGTCGTGCTTTTGCCGATGCCGCCTTTGCCGTAGACCGCGAACACCTTGGCGGTGCCGATCTTGACGGTGGGGTCCATCTGGAACTGCACGCTGCCTTCGCCATCTGCGCCGCGTACCCTCTGGATGCTGTTCACAGGGATGCTGGTGGTTTCGATCATGCTGGGAGTCCTTCGTGTATGCCTTCAAGGCGGTCTTCAAGTTCTTCACCGGCCCGCAGCAAAGCTGTCATGGTTTCGGCGTCGGGTTGCCAGTACTGGCGGCGGGTGGCCTCCAGCAGGCGGTTGGCCACTTTGGCCGATGCGGTGGGGTTGAGCTGGGCCATGCGCTCGCGCATGGCGGGGTCCAGCACAAAGGTCTGGGCCAGTTGTTGGTAGACCCAGGGCTGCACTTGTCCTGTGGTGGCCGACCAGCCCATGGTGTTGGTCAGGTGCGCTTCGATTTGGCGCACGCCTTCGTAGCCGTGTTGCAACATGCTTTCGTGCCACTTGGGGTTGAGCATGCGGCTGCGGGTTTCCAGAGCCACTTGTTCGGTCAGGCTGCGCACCACGCCTTCGCCTTGGGTCTGGTCGCCAATGAACACCGGTGGGGCTTCGGCCGCGTTGCCGTCGCGCTGGTGCTTGGCTTGCAGCACGGCGCGGCTGATGCCACCCAGGGTGTCGAAATAGGTGTCGATGCTGGTCACGCCCAGCTCGACCGAGTCGAGGTTTTGGTAGGTCAGTGACACGCTGGCCAGCGCGCTTTGCAGCACGGCGGTGTTGCGCACTGGGCGGCCTTCGCGGCCATAGGCAAAGCCTTTGCGCTGGGTGAAGGCGTCGCCCAATTCGTTTTCGTTTTCCCAGCAGCTGCTGTCGATCAGGTGGTTCACATTCGCGCCGTACGCGCCTTCGGTGTTGCCAAACACGCGGAGCGAGGCGCATTCGAGATCGCTGCCCGGGTGCTCGGCCATGAAGGCCAACGCGTGTTGGCGGATGAAGTTCTGGTCAGCGGGTTCGTCGGCACTGGCGGCCAAGAATGACGCTTCGGCCAGCAGGCGGATTTGCATGGGCAGCAGGTCGCGGAAGATGCCCGACAAGGTGATGACCACGTCGATGCGTGGGCGACCCAGTTCTGCCAAGGGAATCAGTTGTGCACCGGCCAAGCGGCCGTAGCTGTCGAAGCGTGGCGCGGCGCCCATCAAGGCCAGGGCTTGGGCCATCGGACTGCCTTCGGTCTTGAGGTTGTCGGTACCCCACAGCACCATGGCCACGGTCTCAGGCAGGGCCTGGTGGTCTTGTTGGTAGCGGGCCAGCAGTTTCTCGGCCTGGCGCTGGCCGTCGCGCACGGCAAATGCAGACGGCATGCGGAAGGGGTCCAGGCCGTGCAGGTTGCGGCCAGTGGGCAGCACGTTGGCGTTGCGGATCAGGTCGCCGCCGGGGGCGGGCTGGAGGTAGCGGCCATCGAGGGCGCGCATCAGGCCTTGCATTTCGTGGTCTTCACCCAGCAGGCGGTTGCTGCGCACCAGCTGGCGCAGTGTCTCGGCTTGGGCTTTGTCGTCGCTCATCAAATCGGCGCTGAACTGTGCGTTCAGTTGTGCCTCGTTGGCACCATCGACCAAGGCTTCCATGAGGGCAGCGTTTTGGGCGGCTTTCAAACCCATGGCATCGGCCATGACTTTGAGGGTGCCCAAGCGCTGCTCGCGGGTGGGGGCTTGGCCCATGACGTGCAGGCCTTCGGGAATCAGCGCGTATTCGAGCTCGAGCAATTGGTTTTGCAGCTGCTCGATCCAGGCGGTGGCATCACCTTGGGTGGTGGGCACGGCCAGGTCGATGCTTTGCGCTTGCTCGCGGATCAGCTCGGTCAGGCTTTCGCGGTCTTGGGCTTGATCGGGGCCCATTTGCTGCCAACGCTCGATCGACTGCTGCAGGCTGACCAATTCTTTGTACAGACCCGAATGGGTGAGCGATGGCGTGAGGTAGCTCACCAGCGTGGCCGCACCGCGTCGTTTGGCCAGCGCGCCTTCGGACGGGTTGTTGGCGGCGTAAAGGTAGATGTTGGGCAGCGCGCCGATCAGGCGGTCGGGCCAGCATTGGGCCGACAAACCGGTTTGTTTGCCGGGCATGAATTCGAGTGCGCCGTGTGTGCCGAAGTGCAGCACCGCATCGGCCGCGTAGTCGTCGCGCAGGTAGCGGTAAAACGCGCTGAAAGCGTGTGTGGGGGCGCAGCCGGTTTCAAACAACAGGCGCATCGGGTCGCCTTCGTAACCAAAGCCCGGTTGCACCGTGACCACCACCTGGCCAAAGTCCGCGCCGAGCACAAAGATCGACTGGCCGTTGGTCAGGTGCTTGCCGGGGGCGGGGCCCCACTGCGCTTCGATCTCGTTCAACCAGCGTTCGTTTTGCACATGGTGGCTGGTGTCGATGGCGTGCAGCACATTGGCCTGCGTGCCGTACTGGCTGGCGTTGCCTTGTAGCAGGCGGTTGCGCAGGTCGTCCACGCTCTCAGGCAGCTCGACGCGGTAGCCTTCCAGCGACAGGCGCTGCAAGGTGTTGAACAGCGACTGGAACACCGACAAATACGCGGCCGTGCCCACGCTGCCGGCGTTGGGTGGGAAGTTGAACAGCACGATGGCCAGCTTGCGATCGGCGCGGGGCTTGTCGCGCAGTCGCACCAAACGCTCGACGCGGGCCGTCAGCATCTCGGTGCGCTCGGTGCAGGTGAACATGTCTTGGCTGCGCGGGCCACTGGGAAAGGTGCAGCCTTTGTCGCAGCCGGTGCAGGTTTGACCGGCAGGGCCAGGGCGGCCGCCGTAAACCATGGGCAAAATGGAGCCGTCGAGTTCGGGGATGGCCACCATGATGGTGTTCTCGACGGGCAGCAAGCCGCGCGTGGAGCCGCCCCATTGCTCGATCGATTGAAATTCGAGTGGGTGCGCAGCGATGTAGGGCACATCGAGTTCGCTCAAGGCCACTTCGGCGGCGCTGGCGTCGTTGTAAGCCGGGCCACCGACCAAAGAGAAACCGGTGAGCGAGACCAGCGACTGGATCTTGGCATCGCCACCATCCTTGAAAAAACGGTCTATCGCCGGGCGGGCATCCAGGCCGCTGGCAAAGGCGGGGATGACGCGCAGGCCGCGCGCTTGGAACGAGTGGATGACGGCGTCGTAATGCGCGGTGTTGCCTGCCAACAAATACGAGCGCAGCAGCAGCAAGCCCACGGCAGGCTGGTCTTGGCGGCCATGACCGGGCAAGTCGCTCAGCTGTTCGCTGATGCGGTTTTTCATCTGGGGGTGGTACAGGCCCACTTCGGGGTATTCGATCGGGTCTTCCGGCTGAGCCAAAGCGCGCAGGGGTTCGCGGGGGCCTTGGGCGTAGCGGTGCACCAGGGTTTTGACCAGGTGTTCGATGTTGTGCTCGGACCCGGCCAACCAGTAGCGCATGGTCAGGAAGAACAGGCGCAGGTCTTGCGCGGTGCCGGGGACGAAACGCAGCAGCTTGGGCAGGCGGCGCAGCATGGCCATTTGCTTGGCCCCGGCGCTCGAGGGCGCGCCGGTCTCAGAACCCGTGTCTTTGTTTTTGGCTGTGGGGCGCAGCTTTTTGAGCAAAGCCATCAGGCCGGTCGACTCGCGACCCATGACCAGTTTGCCCATGCGGGTGAGTTGCGTGACTTGCGGTGCGGACATGATGCAGACCATGGCGTCGCAGTGCTCGCGGCGCGCTTGCAAGGCGTCGAGCACCGGCAGGAAATGGTCTTCCATGAAGAGCATGGTGACGATGACGATGTCGGCTTGTGCCACGGCGGCCAGGCAGTTGGCCAGGGCACTTTCACTGTCGCGCCAGGCCGAGGCGCTGTGGGTTTGCAGGTGCAAACCCGGCAGGTCGCGGGCCAAGCGATCGGCCGCGCTCTCGGCGGCGCTGGCCAAGTGGCTGTCCATGGTCAGCAGCACCACGCTCATGCGCGGGGGTGCTGAGGCGGCCTGCTTAGCGGCTGTAGTGAGCTTTGGCATCGTAGAGCGTCTCCACGGTGATGGTCGCCACGCCCAAATCTTGGGCAAATCGCTCGGTGTTGCGGCGGGCTTTGCCACGCACAAAGAACGGGATCTTGCCCAGCTCTTTTTCGGCTTCGGTGCTCCAAGTGGCTTGGTTCGAGGCGGCCGGGATCGGCAGTTCAATGGCTGTGGGGGTGGCCATGACCGGTGCGTCTTGGCTGGTATGGCGCGCGGTCTCTGCGGCGGGGCGCGTGCTGCCCAAATGCGAAGGTGCAGCGCCTGCGTGGAATTCGAAGTCTTCGCGGAACATGCCGATCAGGTGTTCTTCGAGGCCCATCATCAGCGGGTGTACCCAGGTGTCGAAAAGGACGTTCGCGCCTTCAAAACCCATTTGCGGTGCATAGCGGGCTGGGAAGTCCTGCACATGCACCGGGGCTGAAATGACGGCGCAGGGAATGCCCTGGCGCTTGGCGATGTGGCGCTCCATTTGTGTGCCCAAAATCAGCTCGGGCTGCAAGGCGTTGATCTGGTCTTCGACTTCCAGGTAGTCGTCGGTGATCAGGGCTTCGACGCCGTGGCGCTTGGCGCAGTCGCGCACTTCGCGGGCAAATTCGCGGCTGTAGCTGCCCAGGCCCACCACCTCAAAACCCATCTCTTGGCTGGCGATGCGGGCGGCAGCCACCACATGGGTGGCGTCGCCAAAAATATAGACGCGCTTGCCAGTCAGGTAGGTCGAGTCGACCGACTTGGCGTACCAAGGCGCATGCGCGTGCTCGGGGTCTTGGCTAGGCAACGGCAGGCCGGTCAGGGCGCAGACTTCGGCGATGAAGTCGCGCGTGGCGTGGCTGCCGAGTGGCACGGTCTTGGTGTAAGGCTGGTCGAACTGGCGCTGCAGCCATTGCGCGGCGGCCAAGCCAATTTCGGGGTAAAGCACCACGTTGAAGTCGGCTTCGGCCAGTTTTTGCACATCGGCCACGCTGGCACTCAGGGGCGCGACCACGGCCACGTCCACACCGAGTTGGTTCAGCAGTTGGGTGATTTCCTTGACGTCGTCGCGGTGACGAAAGCCCAGGGCGCTCGGGCCAAGGATGTTGCAAGTGGGTCGTGTTTTGGCTGCCTTGGCAGTGTCATCAGCAGGCTTGTGCACCAGGTGGCGGCACAGTTGGTAGAAGGTCTCGCTCGCGCCCCAGTTTTCTTTGCGCTGATAAGAAGGCAGATCCAAGGCCACCACAGGAATGGTCAGCTTCAGGGCTTGGGCCAGGCCGCCCGGGTCGTCCTGGATCAGCTCGGCGGTGCACGACGAGCCCACCAACATAGCCGCAGGATTGAAGCGCGCCATGGCTTGGCGGGCCGCGTCTTTGAAGAGTTCTGCCGTGTCGCCACCCAGATCACGCGCCTGGAAGGTGGTGTAGGTGACGGGCGGGCGGCGCGGCAGGCGCTCGATCATGGTGAACAGCAGGTCGGCGTAGGTGTCGCCTTGTGGGGCGTGCAGCACGTAGTGCACATCCGTCATGGCGGTGGCCACGCGCATCGCGCCCACATGGGGCGGTCCTTCGTAAGTCCAGAGCGTCAGTTGCATGGTGTGTTCCTGCGCTTTATGCGGCCAACCTCAGGCGGCGCTTGAGGGGGCGGCTGAACAAACCGGCCAGATCGGCCGCTTGTTCGTAGCCTTGGATGGGGGTGAAGACCAACTCAATGGCCCACTTGGTGGTGATGCCTTGGGCCTCGAGTGGGTTGGCCAGACCCAGACCACACACCACCAAATCGGGAGCGTCGGCGATGCAGCGGTCCAGCTGCAGGTCCACATCTTGGCCTTCGCTGATGCGCGTGCCTGCTGGGATGAGCGCGAGTTCTTCGGCCATGTGCTGGCGGTGCAAATAGGGCGTGCCCACTTCCACCAAGTCCATGCCGAGCTCGCGGTTGACAAAGCGGGCCAGCGGGATTTCGAGCTGCGAGTCGGGGAAGAAAAAGATGCGCTGGCCTTGCAGCATTTGGCGTTGTACGGCCAGGGCTTTTTCGGCGCGCTGGCGCGGAGCGACGGTGGCTTGTTCAAACACCTCGGGGGCCACACCAAATTCGGTGGCGGCTGCTTGCAGCCAGGCGGTCGTGCCTTCCACGCCCAGAGGGAAGGGTGCGGCGAGGTGCTGCGCGCCGCGCGATTGCAGGGCGCGGGCGGTGTCGGCCAAAAAGGGCTGGGCCAACAAATAACGGGTGTTCGGGCCGACCACCGGCATGGCTTGGCTGTTGCGCGGCGGGAAGAAATTGACTTGCAAACCCATGCGCTCAAAAAGGCTGCGCATCTGGTCTTCGACCACGTCGGCCAAGGTGCCGACCACCATCAGGGCGGGTGCGGTGTCGGTGCTGGCGGGCAGGCCGGGGACCATGGCCGCAAGACAGGCGTCTTCGCCTTGGGTGAAAGTGGTTTCGATGCCGCTGCCCGAATAATTGAGCACGCGCACCTTGGGGTGGTGAATTTGGTTTTGGCGTTCGGCCGCGCGCGACAGGTCGAGCTTGATGACCTCAGACGGGCAAGAACCCACCAAGAACAACAAGCGGATGTCGGGGCGGCGCGCCAGCAGCTGGCCGACCACGCGGTCGAGCTCTTCGTGCACATCGGCCAGGCCCGCCAGATCGCGTTCGTCGATGATGGCGGTGCCAAAGCGGGGCTCGGCAAAAATCATCACGCCCGCGGCCGACTGGATCAGGTGGGCACAGGTGCGTGAGCCCACCACCAAAAAGAAAGCGTCTTGGATTTTGCGGTGCATCCAGATAATGCCGGTGAGGCCGCAAAACACCTCGCGCTGGCCGCGTTCGACCAAAGGCACGACGTCGGTACAACCGGAAGTTTCTGCGCGGATGGGGATGACGGTGCTCATGTGCTGGCCTGTGCACCCGATGTGGGCAAAGAAGGGGAGGTTTTTTGCAGCCGCGCCATGCGCAGCTTGCGGATGTATTGGGCGGCGTTGATGGCGTAGCTGCCATAGGCCGCCAAGGCCAGCAGCAGCTGGTCGGTGGGGCTCCACACACCTTGCCACCAGACCCACAAGTAAGCGGTGTGCAGGGCCAGCACGCCCATGCTGACCACGTCTTCCCAATAGAAGGCGGGGGCGAACAGGTATTGGCCAAAGACCACTTTTTCCCAGATGGCGCCGGTGATCATGATGGCGTAGAGCACCAGCGTCTTGAGCACCACCGAGGCCAGTGCCCAGTCGGTGTGCTCGCCGGTTTGAAGGCTTTGCACCACCAAGTAAAGGCTGATGCCAAAAATCAGGAACTGCACCGGGGCCAACACGCCTTGAACCAAGGTCCAGGCGGTCGCGTCACGCCGAGCGCGTTGCGCTGGCGTGTACAAAACCTGGGTGATGGAGGCGGACATGGGAAACCTTGTGTGTGCGGTGGCTTGGCTTTAACTGTAAGTCTGGATATACAGTGTGTCAACATAAATTGACATGAATTTCGATCCATAGGGTTTACACTAGCGGCGCGGGACTGAAATGGAATCACACTCGAACCTGTGTCGTGGGGCCGTCATGGCGGTCTTCCCGACCCACCCCTTTCGACGCGTATTCCGATGTCCCGGAGCCCGTCGTAGCTGTATCCCATCGATGATCGGTACTTGTCATGGCCAAATTCAACCTAGAGAACGCCCAGACCTCGCCTTTGGCACGGGGTCGGGTGGCCTTGCCAGAAGCCCTGCGCCAAGGCACACCCGTGGGGCCTCGTTTGGTGGGTGGCACCCGCTTCGCTGGCAAATCGGCGATGGATGGGGCGCAAATTCAGATCTTGGCCCAAGCCTGTTTGCAAGGGTTGGATGCGGCTCGGCAAGTGGTGTTTGGTTGGCAGCGCCAAGGGCAGTCCCTCGAAGACATTTATTTGCACGGCATCACGCCATGCGCCCGCTTGCTGGGTGTTTGGTGGAGCGAGGACCGATTGGACTTCGCCATGACCACCATCGCTTCGACGCATTTGCAGCAGCTGCTGCACGATTTCAGCGACGAATTTCTCCAAGAAAAAACCCCGGTTCGCCATGGTCGCAGTCTGCTGCTGTTGACCGAGCCAGGTGCACAGCACAGCATGGGCTTGTTCATGTTGGGGGAGTTTTTCAAGCGGGCTGGCTGGGTGGTGTCCACCGGTGTGCCGCCCAGCGTGGTGGACTTCGACCGCTGGTGTCACTCAGACTGGTTTGATGCCGTTGGCGTATCCGTCAGCACAGACCGCCAGCTGGGAGCCATGGCCAGCAGCTTATCGCGCTTGCCCCACAGCGCGCCCAACCCGTTGGCGCATCGTTTCGTTGGGGGGCCCATGGCTTTTGTGGCGCCAGAGCGATTGGCGGTGTTGGGTTGCGAGGTGGTCGCGCTGGATGCAGCCGCCACGGTCGAGCACATCCAAAACGTGGTCCCATCCGTGGGTGTTTGGAAGGCTTAACAGGCCTTGGAAAGAAAATGAATTCCAAGATTATGCATTTTTTTATCAAATATAAGCCTATACTTTTATGGTAAAGACCCTTGTCAATCCCTTGATGCCCACCACCGATCGGTTAGCCCCATGAAATTACCCGCTTTGGACCCCATAGCGTTTTCCCAATTGCTGGGCATGGTGTCGGACCTTGCGTTGGTCATGGACCCTCAAGGCACGATCGAGGATGTGTCAATCGGACGAGACAGCTTGGGCTCCTTGGGCTGTCAGACTTGGATTGGGCGTCCATGGTTGGACACCGTGACGACCGAGAGCCGCATCAAAATTCAAGACATGTTGCACTCGCAAGGAGCGTCCGAATCCATGCGTTGGCGACACGTCAACCACCCTTCGCCCATGGGCAATGAAGTGGCCTTGCAGTACGTGGTGCTGCCTTTGGCGGGCGGGAAATTGCTCGCCGTGGGTCGCGATTTGGAAAGTTTGGCTGAGCTGCAGCGCCGATTGGTGGAAACCCAGCAGTCCATGGAGCGCGACTACCTGCGTTTGCGCCACATCGAGTCGCGCTACCGCGTGCTGTTTGACACCACCTCTGAGGCGGTGTTGGTGGTCGATGCCAACAACCAGCGCGTGCTGGAGGCCAATGTGGGCGCACAGTCCTTGCTCAAAGACTCGGGAAAGCGCTTGTTGGGCCGTGACGTTCGCGAGTGTTTTGAACTCAGCAGTCAAGGTGAGGTGCAAGCGCTCATGCGCACGGCTTTGGCCACAGGCCGCATTGAGTTGTGTGCGGCTCGCGTGATGGGGTCGTCTGCGCTCTGGACCGTGTCGGTCTCGGTGTTTCGCCAAGAAGGTGGGGCACAATTTTTGATCCGATTGGTTTCGCGCGAAAGCTTGATCGAAGCCCGTCATGTGACGGGTTCATCGGTCGTGCTCAGTGAGGCCATGCTGCACTTCCCCGACGGTTGGGTGCTGACCGATACCTCGGGTGTGATCAAGAGCGTCAACGAAGAGGGCATGGCCCTGTTGGGACTGACAGCCACGTCCCAAGCGGTGGGTCAAAATGTGGAGAACTGGCTGGTGCGAGGTTCGGTGGATTGGGGTGTGATGCACACCAGCTTGCGCCAGCACTTGCCGGTGCGCAATTTCGCCACCGAGGTGCGGACCTTGTCGGGCGTGACCCTGCCGGTCGAGGTTTCTGCCGTGTATTTGCCAAAGCCTGAACCCATGTATGCTTTTTTTGTGCGCGACATGGATCGACGCATGGTTGGCGGGTCCACCACGACCCAGAGCCAAGCCAAGCCCTTCGCCGAGCTCTCGCAATTGGTTGGGCGCCGGCCCATCAAGGACATTGTGGGCGACACCGTCGACACCATCGAGCGCA
>JBEDCE010000055.1:0-10343 GCA_041176905.1 Pseudomonadota bacterium | reverse complement strand
ATTTGTCGAACCTGGTGTTCTTGGTGTTGATCCCGGCGCTGCTCTTTCGCACCATGAGTTCGGTGCGCTTCGAAACCCTGGACCTGCGACCCGTGCTGGCTTACTTCGTGGCCGGTGGCGCCTTGTTGCTGGTGTCCATCGCTTGGCGCGGCTTGAATCGCGAGAGCGTGGTGCTGGCTTTGGCGGGCGTGTTCTCCAACATGGTGATGATCGGCATCACCTTGGTGGGTTTGGCGTACGGCCAAGCCGGCTTGGTGACCATGCTCACCTTGGTGTCGGTGCACGCTTTGATTTTGCTGAGTTCGGCCACGCTGATCTTGGAATGGGCCGCAGCCCGTGAGCACCACGCAGCCGGTGGAAAAGCCCAATCGGTGTGGCGCACGGTGTGGTCGGCGGCCAAGAGTGCGGTGATCCACCCGGTGCCCTTACCCATCGTGTGCGGTCTCTTGTACGCCCAAACCGGTTGGGGCTTGCCGATGGTGATTGACCGGCCTTTGCAGCTCTTGGGCAGCGCGTTCGGTCCGGTCTCGCTGTTGCTCGTGGGCGTGACCTTGGCGCACACCGCTTTGGGTGGCCACGTGCGCACGGCGTTTTGGGTGGTGGCGTCCAAGAACCTGGTCTTGCCGGTGTTGGTGGGCTTCAGTGCGTGGGCTTTTGACATCACCGGTTTGCCCTTGACCGTGATGGTGGTGGCTGCGGCCTTGCCCAGCGGGGCCAATGTGTTTTTGTTCGCGCAGCGCTACGGTGTGGCGCAGGCCCAAACCACGGCGGCCATGGGCTTGTCCACCGCGGTCTCGGCCATCACGCTCAGCGCGGTGATGGCCTTGATGGCGTGGTTCAACGGCTGAGTTCTTTGGATGCTTCGACTTGGTGTTCGAAGTAGCGCTGGAAGCTGAAGGTCAAGGTGGCCATGAAGGCCACGGTGCCGATCATCAAACACGCGATCAAAGCGCCGATGGTCAGCCAATGGGTTTGCCCTGTGGTGGCTTGCTCGTCGAGTTCGGCGTTGTAGCGCCGGTTCCAATCCGCGCGATCTGCCAAAGCGTAGACGATGCCCATGAGGCAACTGATGGTGATGCTGAAGCCCAACAAGGGCATGAGCACCCAAGACAAGGTGTCGTCTTGACCGAAGGTGATGGCCCGGTCAATGCCCCACCAGCCCAGCGCGGTTGGGATGGGAAACAACCAGCCGATCCAATCGCCCCAGCCGCGCAAATAAAAGCGGTGCAGGCCGAAGCTGCCCAAGGTCAGGGCGAGCCAAGTGGCGGTGGTTTTGTGTTTTGGGCGGGTCATGTTTTACGCGGGTGTTGAGGGGTCTTGTGGCGGGGTGCGGTCGCCGTCGCCGAGGGTTTTGTCCATCAGCACGATGTCGAGCCAACGCCCGAACTTCCAGCCGCACGATTGAACCACGCCCGCTGGCGAAAAGCCGGCGCGGCGGTGAACCCCAATCGAGGCGGCGTTGGCCGAGTCACCGATCACGGCCATCACCTTTCGGATGCCCGCGGCTTCCAATTGGTTCAACAGGGCGTCCATCAAAGCACTGCCCAGGCCGCGGCCTTCTTGGCCGGGCGCTAGGTAAATCGAGTCCTCCACCGAGAAGCGGTAAGCGGGCCGAGGCTTGAACCAGTTGGCGTAAGCAAAGCCCAGCACCTGCGAGCCGTCTTCGATGACGATGTAGGGCAGGCCTTTGCCCAGCACGTCGGCGCGGCGTTGGCGCATGTCGTCTTCGGTGGGCGGGGTGGTCTCGAAGGTACCGGTGCCGTGCAGCACGTGGTGGGCGTAGATGGCGGTGACGGCACTCAGATCGGCTTCGGTGCTGGGGCGGATGGTGGGCATGGGGCTATAATCGTCGGTTTTGTGGCGTTTCGCTGACCGGGTGGTCAGTCGTGTGTCTCAAGCGTTGCAATCAAGTGGGTTGAAAAACCCTGCGGAGGTGTCGATTTTGGCACCTCTCCACCCGAAGGATTCATCATGGTCGTCATCCGACTTTCTCGCGGCGGTGCAAAAGCCCGTCCTTTCTACAACATCGTGGTTGCCGACAAGCGCAACCGCCGCGATGGCCGATTCATCGAACGCTTGGGTTTTTACAACCCGCTGGCGCGCGGTGGTGAAGAGCCTTTGCGCATCGCCATGGACCGCTTGAACCACTGGGTCGGCGTGGGCGCGCAGCCATCCGAAACCGTTGAGCGTTTGATGAAGCAAAACGCCGCCAAGGCCGCCTGAAGATGACGGTCTTCACAGCGTCGCCCCTGCCGGCCGACGCGGTGGAGTTGGGTCGTTTTCAAGACGCGTGGGGCATCAAGGGCTGGCTCAAAATCCAGCCCCACGGTGCCGATACCGCGGCACTCTTGGCCAGCGACACTTGGTACCTGACCCCGCCCGAGGCTCGCTTCGCGCGGGGTTTTGTCGTTTTCAGCGACAGCGTGCAAGTGCAAGTCGCCGAGGTCAAAGCCCACGCTGACGGCTGGGTGGCGCGCCTCGAAGGCGTCAACGACCGCAACACCGCCGAGTCGCTCAAAGGCACCCGCATCTACCTCTCGCGCACCCAGTTCCCGGCGTTGCCTGAGGGTGAGTATTACTGGATCGACCTGATCGGCTGCCAGGTGCGCAACCGCGAAGGTTTGGACTTGGGGCAGGTCAGCGACCTGATGGCCACCGGCCCCAACAGCGTGCTGGTCATCGCCTACACCGACACCATCGAGGGCGTTGAGCAAGCGCTCGAGCGCATGGTGCCGTTTGTGGCCGCGTATGTGGACGAGGTGAACACCGCCCAGCGGCGCATCACCGTGGACTGGCAGCCCGATTACTGAGGCCGGCCGTGCGTTTTGACGTCATCACCCTGTTCCCAGAGCTGTTCGCGCCTTTGCTGAGCGCGGGGGTGACGCGTCGCGCGTTCGAGTCTGGCTTGGTCGAGGTGCGCCTGTGGAACCTACGCGACCACGCCGAAGGCAACTACCGCCGCGTGGACGACCGCCCCTTCGGCGGCGGCCCCGGCATGGTCATGCTCGCCGAGCCGCTCGAGCGCTGTTTGCAAGCGATCTGGCAAGACCGCCATGGATCGCCGCGCTTCGCTCGCGATGACACCTCTCCCGTCACTGCGAGCGCAGCGAAGCAGTCCTCGGCTGAAGATTGCTTCGCTTCGCTCGCAATGACGGGCTGTCCCGTGGTGCTGTTTTCACCCATCGGGGAGCGCCTGAACCACGCGTCGGTGCAGTCTTGGTCCGACAGCGACGGGGCGGTGTTGTTGTGTGGCCGTTACGAGGGCATTGACCAGCGTTTCATCGACCGCCATGTGACGCACCAAATCAGTTTGGGTGACTTTGTGTTGTCTGGCGGTGAGATCGCAGCCATGGCCTTGCTGGATGCGGTCGCCCGGCTGCAACCTGGCGTGCTCAACGACGAGGGCAGCCACCAGTTCGACAGTTTCAACCCCGCCATCGACGGCTTGCTCGACAGCCCGCACTTCACGCGGCCCGAGGTCTGGCAAGGGCAGGCCGTGCCCGAGGCCTTGCTCTCAGGCCACCACGAGCGAATCGCGCGTCACCGACGCGAACAAAGCCTGGCCACGACGGCCCGCTGGCGCCCCGATGTGATCGAATCGGTTCGGGCCGCCGGACGCCTGAGCCCCGCCGACGAAGCCTTCTTGCGCGACTTGCTATAATCCAAGGCTTTTCGGTCCTCTACCCGCCGCGGCCGGGCTACACGCCCATCGCCGCCCCTAGTGCAGCGGGCAAGAACGCAAAATTGTGTGGAGTTCGCATGAACCTGATCCAAACCCTTGAGCAAGAAGAAATTGCTCGTCTGAACAAAACCATTCCTGTCTTTGCCCCTGGCGACACGGTCATCGTGAGCGTCAACGTGGTTGAAGGCACGCGCAAGCGCTTGCAGGCTTACGAAGGTGTGGTGATTGCCCGCCGCAACCGTGGCTTGAACTCGAGCTTCATCGTGCGCAAGATCTCCAACGGCGAAGGCGTTGAGCGTACGTTCCCCCTGTACAGCCCCCGCATTGCCAGCATCGAGGTCAAGCGCCGCGGTGCGGTGCGTCGCGCCAAGCTGTACTACCTGCGCGAGCGCAGCGGCAAGTCGGCCCGTATCAAGGAAAAGCTGGGCGCTTGATGCCCGCTTGGACTTGGCAGCCGCCAGCCCAAAAAAACCGCCCCTCACCGGGCGGTTTTTTTTCGTCGGTACGCGCTGGTATGCTGTTCCTCCATGAGCTTGGCCCTGCCTGTGTTTGACCCCCGTTTGGCGCTTGTCGTACCCGACGAGGTGCCGTTGACCCAGCAAGTTCATCCCCATTGCTTGAGCCCATCGGGTTTGCGTCGTGCGTTTGCCGCGCCGCCCATCTGGACCCCCGAACTCCGCGAAGAACCGGCTTGGAGCGACCGCTTGCCCACGCCCGCCGCGGTTTTGCTCCCTTTGGTGCTGCGCGAGACGGTGTGTGTGTTGCTCACCCAGCGCAGCGCCGCCTTGTCGTCCCATGCGGGACAAATTGCCTTGCCTGGTGGTCGTGTGGACGCCCAGGACCGCGACGCGGTGGCCGCGGCTTTGCGCGAAGCGCAAGAAGAGGTGGGTTTGCCACCCGACCGCGTGGAAGTGTTGGGCACCTTACCCAATTACCGCACCGGCTCGGCCTTTGACATCACGCCCGTGGTGGCTTTGGTGCAGCCCGATTGGGTGGCGCGTCCCAATGTGGGCGAGGTGGATGAGGTGTTTGAAGTCCCGCTGTCGTTCTTGATGAACCCCGCGCACCACCGCCGCCATTGGCGCGAGGCCGATGGTCTGCGCCGTGAGTGGTATGCCATGCCCTATCAAGACGGCGAACACGAGCGCTTCATTTGGGGCGCCACCGCGGGTTTGCTGAGAAATTTCTACCACCTGCTGGTCGCTGCGTCACGACGGCACACCGACAGCCTGTAGGATGCAGGCATGAGTTTTTTGACCCTGTTGATCGCCCTGATGTTGGAGCAAGCCCGAGCGGTGCAGTCCGGTCATCCGGTGCACGGCTGGATGCTCTCGTGGGTGGAGTGGGTGCGCCGCCATTTCGATGCGGGCCAGGCCAGCCACGCCAGCGGTGCGTGGGCGCTGGCCGTGTTGTTGCCCGCCTTGCTCAGTGCGGTGGTCTTTTGGGTGCTGTCTTGGGTGGCGGGGCCGCTGGCTTGGGTTTGGGTGGTGGGGGTGTTGTACTTGGCCATGGGCTTTCGCCAGTTCAGCCACCACTTCACCGAAATCCGCGATGCCTTGGCCCAGGGTGACGAGGACGCGGCGCGAACCGAGTTGGCCCGCTGGCTGTCGATCGAGACCCACCGTTTGACACGCCACCAGTTGATTGCTTTGACGATGCAAAACGGGGTGGTGGCGGCGCACCGCCATGTGCTGGGGGTCATCGTGTGTTTTGCCCTGTTGGCCGCGTTGGGCTTGGGGCCTGCGGGTGCGGTGTTGTACCGATTGGCTCAATTGGTGGGTCAGCGCTGGGTCAAGCCCGCCGCCGATGGTTTGGTGGGTGCGTCCACCGCCAGCTTGGCCGAGCGGGCGTGGGCCGCCATCGATTGGTTGCCCGTGCGCATGAGCGCCTTGTGCTTTGCCGTGGTGGGTCATTTTGAAGAATCCCTCTCCCGTTGGCGCGCCCCCACCGACAGCACCATACCCAGCAACGATGCCGTCTTGTTGGCCGCCGCAGGCGGAGCCATGGCCGTGGAATGGCGCGACCCCGGTCAAGCCATGGGCTTGGACGGCGAGCCGGTCGTGGTCACCGAGCTCAAGGTGGCGCACTTGGCCAGCACCGTGGCGTTGATGTGGCGCAGCGTGGTCTTGTGGTTGTTTGTCTTGGCGTTGCTCACCTTGGCGTCTTGGTGAGGCGTGGCCTCAAGGCCTCAGTAGCGCGTCTGTGAGAGCTCATCGAAGAGCTCGCGGTACAAGCGGTAGCGGTTCTCGCTGATGGCTGGGCCCAAGCCGTCGCCCGGGTCCACGCCCACTTGCGCTTGCACCGCACAACCCGGTTCGTGCAAATGGGTGCAGTTGTAAAACTTGCAGTGGCCCAGCGTGGCCAAGAAGTCGGGCATCAAATGCGCCAGTTGCATCGGCTCGATGTGGTGCAAACCAAAGGCCTGAAAGCCGGGCGAATCGATCAGGCCGGTTTGGCGGCCTTCCCCAACCCAATACCAAGTGGTGCTGGTAGTCGTGTGTTTGCCCGAATTCAAGGCGCGCGAAATTTCACCGGTTTGGGCTTGGGCGTTGGGCACCAAGTGGTTGACCAAGGTCGACTTGCCCACGCCCGAAGGCCCCAATATCAAACTGTTTTTGCCTTGCAGGTGTGTGGTGAGCTCGACCAAGCCTTGGTTTTGGCCCTCGCTCAAGCACAGGGGCAATACGGTGTGGCCCATGCGGCGGTAGGGCGCCAAGCGGGTCCAAGCGCGATCGAAGAGCTCCTTCAGATCGCTTTTGTTGAGCACGATGAGCACGGGAATGTGCTCGGCCTCAGCCGCGATCAGGGCGCGCGTGAGCTGGCTCTCCGACCACTCGGGGTCGGCCGCCACCAGCATGACCACCAGGTCCAAATTGGCCGCGAAGGATTTGGTGCGGATCTCGTCTTGGCGGTAGAGCAGGTTCTTGCGCTCAACCACGCGCTCGATCGTGCCTTCGTCGCCAGTGGCTTGCCAGATCACACGGTCACCCACCACCGATTGGCTTTTTTTGCCGCGCGGGTGGCATATGCGGCGCTGGCCGTCGGGGCTTTCCACCAAACAATGACGACCGTAGGCCGCCACCACCAGACCTTCTTGAGGCCCGCTCATGCGCGGGCGGCGCGGTGCATGAGCCGACCCAGGCGTTCGCTGGCCGGTGGGTGGGAGTGGTAGAAGCGCACGTAAAGCGGGTCGGGGGTGAGGGTGCTGGCGTTGTCTTTGTAGAGCTTGAGCAAGGCACTGGCCAAGTCGCTGGCCTCTGCGTGTTCGCTGGCGTAGGCGTCGGCCTCGAACTCGTCTTGACGGGAGCGCAGAGACGCCACCGGCGAGACGAAATAACTCACCAAGGGCACGAACAACATGAACAAGATCAGGGCCAGTGCGTCGTTGGGCGCCACCAGCGAAGGCATGACGCCCAAGCCGGTGTAGAACCAAGCTTGTGAGGCCGCATAGCCCAGTGCGGCCAAGCCCACGCCACTCAAGGCAAAGAGCACCACGATGCGCTTGAGGATGTGGCGGTGTTTGAAGTGGCCGAGTTCGTGCGCCAAGACCGCATCGATCTCGCCGGGGCTGAGTTGGGCCAACAGGGTGTCAAAAAACACCACGCGTTTGGCCGCGCCAAAACCAGTGAAGTAGGCGTTGGCGTGGGCGCTGCGTTTGCTGCCGTCCATCACGAACAGGCCTTTGGCGGTGAAGCCGCAGCGCTGCATGAGCGACTGCACGCGGCCTTGCAGCTCGGGGTCATCCAAAGGCTTGAACTGGTTGAATATCGGGGCGATCACGGTGGGGTAGAGCACCAGCATCAAGAGGTTAAAACCCATCCACAGGCCCCAAGCCCAGAGCCACCAGGTGCCACCGGCCGCACCCATGAGCCACAACACCGCGGCCAACAAAGGCAGACCGATGAGGGCACCCACCAAACTGGACTTGATGCCATCGGCGACCCACAAACCCAGCGAGCTGCGGTTGAAGCCAAAGCGCGCTTCCAGACGAAACGTCGCCCACCACGACAAGGGCAAGCCGATCAGGCCACCGATGAGCGAGAAAGCCGCGACCAAGGCGATTTGTTGCGATAAGCCCGGGCCCATGGTGCTCATGAGCGCTTGGTTCAGCAGGTCCAAACCACCGAGCAGGGTCCAACCCAACAAGACCATGGCGCCCAGCGTGGCGGAGAGGAGGTCCAAGCGGGTTTTGGCGATGGTGTAATCGGCGGCTTTTTGGTGAGCGGGCAGGTCGATTTGGGCCGAAAACGCCGCCGGCACGGCCGAGCGGTGGCGCGCGACGTGACGGATTTGGCGCGAGCCCAGCCATTGGCGGGTCACGAAGCCGGCGAGCAGCAGCCCGCAAAAGACGAGGGTGAAGGTGATTGAAGCGGTGTCCATGGGCGTGAGTCTATCCGGATCGGCGAAAATCGGCGGATGAGCCCACAACCTGCATCCCCCACCCCCACCTTAAGCAAGAGCGATCAGAACCTGGTTTGGCTCGACTGTGAAATGAGCGGCCTAGACCCCGAGAAAGAGCGCTTGCTCGAACTCGCGGTGGTCGTGACCAATGCCGATTTGAGCGTGCGCATCGAAGGCCCGGTCTGGGTCGTCCACCAAATGGACGCCGTGCTCGATGGCATGGACGCTTGGAACAAGGGCACCCACGGCAAGAGCGGCTTGGTCGACAAGGTGCGCGCCAGCACCGTGAGCGAAGCGCAGGCCGAGGCCGAGTGCTTGGCATTTTTGGCCAAGTACGTGCCCAGAGACGGCTCGCCCATGTGTGGCAACACCATCAGCCAAGACCGCCGTTTTTTGGTCAAGTACATGCCCAAGCTCGAAGCGTTCTTTCATTACCGCTGCTTGGATGTGAGCACGCTCAAAGAGCTGGCCAAACGCTGGAAACCGGCCGTCTACAGCAGCTTCAAGAAGCAGCAAAAGCACACCGCCTTGGCCGATGTGCACGAATCCATTGACGAATTGGTGCATTACCGAACCCATTTCTTGAACCTGTGAAACGCCGACGGTGATGGCGGTGGTGAGGTGGTTGCGCAGAAAAGCGCCCTTGTTGTTTTTGATTCTCGTGTCCGTTTACGCATGGGTCTGTGCCTCTTCATGGAGCTTTTTAAGCTTGGGCCTTAAAAAGTTCTAGGGTTTTCCCTGAAAACCTGACATAATCGAAGGCTGCGCAGGTAACTGCGTTTTTTGTGCATCCGCCTCATACTCTGAAGCCCTGATGCCGCTGGCGAATGCAAGCAGCGGCCCTCGACACCCACCGCTGGTGATGTCGAAGATCAATATAGGGCCTGCGTCCCGGCCTGCGGCTAATGTCCGCGCTGTTGCGTTCTTCGTTTGTGGTTGATGTTTTTGATAGAACCACGAACGAAGCGGCCCGATGCCCGCTCCCCCGGTTGACCCGCGGGGCGCTGGTCCGTTCTGCTTTGCTCGAACTGTGGTGCTCGCTGAGCGCCCAAGGATCGAACATGACTGAACTGATTTCTTCCGACGCCCCCGAGGCGATCCACACCCCCATCTCCGACGCTACTGAGCCAGTGGTCCTTTTGGCCACCGACGAAGAAGCTGCGCCGACCGTGCCCGCTGGCCCCAATGGTTTTGAGCTCTTGGGTTTGGCGCCCGAGTTGGTCAGCGCCGTGGCCGAAATGGGCTTCGTGCAACCCACCGCGGTTCAACTCAACACCATCCCCAAAGCGATGGTGGACGACAACGGCGAACAGCGTTATGCCGACTTGCTGGTCTCCAGCCAAACCGGCAGCGGTAAGACCGCCGCTTTCTTGTTGCCCGTCTTGCACACCTTGCTCAAGCAGCAGCAAGATGAAGAGCGCCAAGTGCGCGAAGAGCAAGAGCGCTTGGTCGCCGAGGCTTTGGCCCGTGGCGAAGAAGCGCCCAAGCGCCCCAAGCGCAAAGACCCCACCAACCCCCGCCACTTCAAAGCACCCACGCCCGGTGCCTTGATCCTGTGTCCCACACGCGAACTCGCCCAACAGGTGGCCAATGACGCCATTGACTTGGTGCGCCATTGCCGCGGCCTGCGCATCGCCAGCGTGGTCGGTGGCATGCCTTACCAGCTGCAAATCGCCAAGCTGCAAAACGCCAATTTGGTCGTGGCCACGCCCGGTCGTTTGCTCGACTTGCAGCGCTCGCAACAACTCAAGCTCGACCAAGTCCGTTTCTTGGTCGTTGACGAAGCCGACCGCATGCTTGACCTGGGCTTCTCCGACGATTTGGCCGAAGTCAACCAGATCACCATCGACCGCCGCCAGACCATGATGTTCAGCGCCACGTTCGCGCCGCGCATCCAACAGCTGGCCATGCGCGTGATGCACGACAACGGCAAGCACGTCCAGAAAATCCAGATCGACAGCCCACAAGAAAAACACGCCAGCATCAAGCAGGTGCTGTTCTGGGCCGACAACGCACACCACAAGCGCAAGCTCTTGGACCACTGGTTGCGCGACACCACCATCAACCAAGCCATTGTGTTTGTCAGCACCCAAATCGAGTGCGACGGCTTGGCCAACGACTTGCAACAAGAAGGCTTCTCTGCCGTGGCTTTGCACGGTGCTTTGAGCCAAGGCATGCGCAACCGCCGCTTGATGGCCTTGCGCAACGGCCAGGTGCAAATCTTGGTGGCCACCGACGTGGCCGCTCGCGGCATCGACGT